>DWXO01000088.1 GCA_019119165.1 Candidatus Flavonifractor intestinigallinarum
GCATGACCGCCTCAACCACCTGCTTCTTGAATTCTGGTGTATAACGTTTGTTTGGTATTCCTTTTGGCATAATAAAGCACCCCACTTGTTAGTCAGTATATCATACTGTCTAACAAATGGGGTGCAGTTCAGTGCAGCGTCTCTTTTTTTATTTGTCTTTACCGCTGATCCAGGGGCACGAAGGGCCGCATGGGGGCCACCGCCTTGTAGGCGGGGCGGATGATGCGGTTGCCCGGCTGGTAGACCTCCTCGATGCGGTGGGCGCACCAGCCCACGATGCGGGCCACGGCGAACAGGGGGGTGTACAGCTCCTGGGGAATGCCCATCATCTTGTACACCATGCCGGAGAACAGGTCCACGTTGGCGCACACCACCTTGTTCTCCCCCTTGACGGAGAGAAGCACCTCGGGGGTGAGCCGCTCCACCGTCTCGTACAGCTCGAACTCGTCCAGCATCCCCTTGGTCTGGGCCAGCTGTTTGGCGAATTTCTTGAGGATGACGGCACGGGGGTCGGAGATGGTGTAGATGGCGTGGCCCATGCCGTAGATCAGGCCGGACTTGTCCCCGGCCTCCTTCCGCAGCAGCTTGCCCAGGTAGGCACGCACCTCGTCGTCGTCCTTCCAGTCCTTCACGCCGTCCTCGATGTAGCCGAACATCTCCATGACCTTCTTGTTGGCGCCGCCGTGGCGGGGGCCCTTCAGAGAGCCCACAGCGGCGGCAATGGCGGAGTAGAAGTCGGTACCCGAGGAGGAGAGCACCCGGCAGGTGAAGGCGGAGTTGTTGCCGCCGCCGTGCTCGGCGTGGAGCACCAGACACAGGTCCAGCAGCCGGGCCTCCTGCTCGGTGAACTGGTTGTCGTGGCGGACGGAGTAGAGGAAGTTCTCCGCCACGCTGAGCCCGGGCTGGGGACGGTGGAGGTAAAGGGACTCGTCGTTGTAGTAGTGGCGCTTCACGGCGAAGGCGTGGGCCACGATGATGGGTACCCGGGCGATGAGCTGGATGGCCTGCCGCAGCTGGTTGGACAGGGACATATCGTCGGGGTTGTCGTCATAGGAGTACAGAGCCAGCACCGAACGGGCCAGCTTGTTCATCACGTCGGGACTGGGGGCCTTGATGATCATGTCCTCGGTGAACATATGGGGCAGGGTGTGGTTGTCGCTGAGCATCTGCTGGAAGGTGGCCAGCTGCTCCCGGGTGGGCAGGGTGCCGAACAGGAGCAGATAGGCGGTCTCCTCAAAGCCGAACCGGTTCTCCCGCACAAAGCCGTCCACCAACTCCTCCACATCGATGCCCCGGTAGATCAGCTTGCCGGGGGCGGGGAAGCGCTCCCCGTCCTGGAGGTAGTAGCCCAGCACGTTGCCGATCTGGGTCACGCCCGCCATGACGCCGGTGCCGTCGGCGTTGCGGAGACCCCGCTTCACCCGATAGCGCTCGTAATCCGCCGGGTCAATCTGGTTATGTTTGCGATATTCCTCACATAGACTCTCTATGAAGTCCATGGATGTGCCCTTCTCGGCGTTTTGCATTTCCAGCCTCTCCTTTGCCCAAATTCTTTTACACGGTATTGTACAACCATTTTGCGGCACAGTCAATATGGAAAGTAGACGAAGTAAAAATTGAAATGAAATGAATTATAACTTGCAAAATGAGAGGATGGTGATCCCCATGAGACAGGTGGCTGCGGTTGCCCTGGCCCTGCTGCTGGCCCTTTTTCTGCTGCCGCTGCTGCTGGTGCCCCAGGGGGAGGGGGCTCTGCCGGTGGAGAGCGGCAGCCTGCCCATCGACCGTACGGTGGTCACCCCGGAGCCCGCCCTGGACAGCGCCCAGCAGGTGAAGGTGAAGCTGGCCGACGGCACGGTGGAGACCATGGCCCTGGACGACTACCTGTGGGGGGTGGTGGCCGCCGAGATGCCCGCCGCCTTTGAAACCGAGGCTCTGAAGGCCCAGGCCACAGCCGCCCGCACCTATACCTATTCCAAAATGGAGCGGTCCACCGCCGCCCACCCGGAGGCCGATCTGTGTACCGACGTGAACTGCTGCCAGGCCTACCGCACCCGGGAGGACGCCGCCGCCAGCTGGGGGGAGAGCGCCCAGCTGTATACCGACAAGATCGCCGCCGCCGTGGCGGACACCGATGGGATGGCGGTGCTCTACAACGGCAGCCCCATCCAGGCTGTCTTTTTCTCCTCCGCCGACGGGCGGACGGTGGACGCGGTGGAGGTGTGGGGCAATTCGGTGCCCTATCTCACCGGGGTGGACAGCCCCGAGGGGGAGGAGGTGCCCAACTACCACTCCACCGTCACCCTGACGGCGGAGGAATTCAAGACCGCTTTTCTGGCAAAATACCCCGGGGCGAACCTGTCGGGGGACCCGGCGGGGTGGTTTGCCAATACTGTGTCCAACTCCGCCGGGGGGGTGAGCAGTGTGGACGTGGGGGGCGTCACCGTCAGCGGCCAGGACCTGCGTACCCTGTTCTCCCTGCGCTCCACCAGCTTCACCGTCTCCGCCGGGGCGGAGGGGGTGACCTTCTCGGTCACCGGCTACGGCCACGGGGTGGGCATGAGCCAGTACGGGGCCAACGCCCTGGCCAAGGAGGGCAAGGGCTATGAGGAGATTTTAAAGTGGTACTATACCGGGGTGGAAGTGGAACAATATACCCCTGGACAGTGAACTGTCCAGGGGTATCGGTTATGCCGTCAGTCGGGAAAGTGCGTATAGGGGAGGGAGACGCCGGACGCCATCCAGCCCTCCCCAATGGCAACGGCCCCTTCGCCGTTCTCCGGCACGGACACATGGTCCAGCTCCACCAAAAAGCCCTCCACCGACGGGTCAAACCGGTATTGCTTCCACTCGGTCCGTCCCGCGCCGCTGGAGCCGCAGTGGCAGAGGATGTTGTCCTCACTCACCACATAGAGACTCCGCTCCCAGCCCTCCACCGCCAGAACGGGCTGGCCGTCCACCAGGGTGTAGATGGCAAAGACATAGCCCTGGTCCAGATTCCAGAACTCGTTGCCCACCCAGCCCAGCAGCAGCTCCTCCGAGCCGTCGCCGTCCAGGTCCCGGCGGGCATAGCCGATCTGATGGTCCTGACCCCAGTAGGGGGAAATGACAGCGGATACCAGATCCGGATAGGCGTCAGGCTGCTGTTGGAGAAAGGCCAGTTCATACTCAATGAGAAGAGGTTGATAGGGGGCAAATTCCCCGGCAGCAGCCCTGGGCTGAGGTTCCAGATCCACCACTGTGCAGGCGCAGCAGGTGACCGCCAGCCCCAGAACCAGGGCCAGGCAGACTGCCCCTTTGCCCGGCCTGCGATAGCCCTTGATACCCAGGAGCCGGGCTTTCAGCCGCTTTCCCTCCTGACAGAGGGGGGCGGCCATCCAGGGGGAGGCCCTGCCGGGCCGGGCGGCCAGCAGGAGCAGCATATCCCCGTAAGCCATCCGCTGCTCCGGCTTCAGGGCGCGGACCACCGCCTGGTCGCAGGACAGCTCGCAGTCCAGGGCGATGCGCCGCCCCATCCAGTGGACCAGGGGATTGAACCAGTGGAGGCTGGCCACCAGCACCACCAGCCACTTGTAGCAGATGTCCCACCGCCGGGCGTGGGTCAGCTCATGGCGGAGGGCGGCGGCCAGGGCCTGAGGAGGAAGGGACGGCCCGCCCTGGGGCAGGACGATCACCGGGCGAAAGACCCCCAGCAGCATGGGGGCGTCCACCTGGCCGCTCTGGGCCAGCCTGATCCGGCGGCTGTGGTCCAGCGCTTCAAACAGGGCAAGGGCCTCCGCCGTTGGCGGGGCGAGAGAGGCGCGAACCCGACGGGAAAAGCGGGCGTAGGCGGCGATATGCCAGAGGAAGAAACCCGCCGCCATTGCCAGCCACAGGAAAACCAGCACACCGGGGAGGGTAAGAACCGGGGCGGAGGGCTGGGCCGCCTCCGGCTGTTCCACCGTGGCCGGTTCCAACGGCGTGGTGATAGGGGCCGCCTGTGTGTGCGTCTGGTCCTGCCGGTCAGGAAGGACGGTTTCCTGCCGGACCATCTCCTGAGTGGGCTGAGGGGGCTGGGGCAGGGTAATGCCATAGCCAAAGGGAATCAGAAAGCGGAGAAGCACCGCCAGCCAGAGATAATAGGAGACGGCCCTGGGCACCCGGTTTCCCATCACGGGGCGCAGGA
Organism: Candidatus Flavonifractor intestinigallinarum; assembly: GCA_019119165.1. Lineage (GTDB taxonomy): Bacteria > Bacillota > Clostridia > Oscillospirales > Oscillospiraceae > Flavonifractor > Flavonifractor intestinigallinarum. The sequence goes on from DWXO01000088.1 coordinate 4,166, forward strand.
GCAGAACAAGCACGCACAGCAGGGAGCCGGACAGGGTGAGGGAGAGCAGCGTAAGCAGCACCTCTTTCATGTGGACTCCTCCTGATGGAACAGGGCGGACAGCTCGGCGATCTCCGCCTGGCTCAGCTGTCCGTCGGACAGCAGGGAGGCCACGAGCTTTTTGGCGCTGCCGTTGAACACCTGGTCCACCAGGTGGCGGGCGGACCAGCGGCCATACTGGGCCTGGGTGATGACCGCCCGGTACATCCCCCGGCGCTCCAGCACCACCGCCCCCTTTTCACACAGGCGGCGCAGCAGGGTTTTCACCGTGGAGTCCTCCCAGCCGCACCGGGCGGACAGAATGCGGCGCAGCTCCGACAGGGGAGCCGGCTGGGGCAGGCTCCACAGGGCCTTCATCACCTCCAGCTCGGCGTCCTGGATCTTCTCAGCACCAATGCACATAATAGCCTCCTCAAAGTTTACATTTGTAGTCTAAATAAAGATTACAACAGTAAACTTTATTTGTCAAGCAGTTTCCGAGACGGGGGAAAATTTTGATGGGCTGCCTAAAAATTTTTCAGCCTGGATGGGTCAACGGCGTTGTCAAAAATGAGACCTTTTGGTATAATATCAAATTGGAAAGGTGGGTCACACCCCTTCCAAATATGACGTAAAGTGAGAGATCGCACATGAACACACGGTATGACGTTGCCATTCTGGGCTGCGGCGAGGCCGGTATTTTCGCCGGGTACGAGCTGATGCACCGCAACCCCGGCCTGAAGGTGGTGGCCCTGGATCAGGGGGCCGATATCTATACCCGCAGCTGCCCCATTGTGGCGGGCAAGGTGAAGGAGTGCGTCCACTGCAAGGTGTGCGGCACCATGTGCGGTTTTGGCGGCGCCGGCGCCTTTTCCGACGGCAAGTATAACTTCACCACCGCCTTCGGCGGCTGGCTCACCGACTTCATGCCCAAGGAAGAGGTCATGAGCCTCATCGACTATGTGGACTCCATCAACATGAAGCACGGCGCCACCGATAAGGTGTTTTCCACCGACACCCCGGCGGCCCGGGCCCTGGAGAAGCGGGCCCTGGAGCACGACCTCCACCTGCTCCAGGCCCGGTGCAAGCACCTGGGCACCGAGAACAACCTGAAGATCCTCCAGAGCATCTATGAGGAGTGCCGCAAGGGGGTGGAGTTCCGCTTCCACACCGCTGTGACCAAGATTGAGAACCTGAACGGCGAGGGCTACCGCCTCATTACCGAGAAGGGCGACGAGATCGACTGCACCTGGCTCATTGCCGGACCCGGCCGCTCCGGTGCCGAGTGGTTCTCCAACCAGTGCAAGGAGCTGGGCATCCAGCTCATCAACAACCAGGTGGATATCGGCGTGCGGGTGGAGCTGCCCGCCAAGGTCTTTGAGCACATCACCGACGTGGTGTACGAGTCCAAGCTGGTCTACCGCACCAAGCAGTACGGCGATCAGGTGCGTACCTTCTGTATGAACCCCTACGGCCATGTGGTGGCCGAGAGCGTGGAGGGCATCAACACCGTCAACGGTCACTCCTACTCCGACCCCGCCCTCCAGAGCGAGAACACCAATTTCGCCCTGCTGGTGTCCAACCGGTTCACCCAGCCCTTTAACGAGCCCTACCGCTACGGCAAGCACATCGCCTCTCTGTCCAATATGCTGGCCGGCGGCGTGCTGGTCCAGCGCTTCGGCGATCTGGTCAGCGGCATCCGCACCAACGAGCACCGGATGAGCAAGTCCTTCGTCCGGCCCACCCTCACCGCCGCCGTGCCCGGCGACCTGTCCCTGGCCCTGCCCAAGCGGCAGCTGGACGACATCATCGAGATGATCTACCAGCTGGACAAGATCGCCCCCGGCACCGCCAATTACGACACCCTGCTCTACGGCGCCGAGGTCAAGTTCTACTCCGCCCGGCTGGCCCTGTCCGGCGAGCTGGAGACCTCTCTGCCCGGCTTCTTTGCCGTGGGCGACGGCGCGGGCATCACCCGCGGCCTGGCCCAGGCGGGCGCTTCCGGCGTGAAGGCGGCCCAGGTGATTCTGGAGCGGCTGAAATAAGAACGGCCTAGAGGGGGCCAGGCCGCATAGAACTGCCGTTTACGGCATTACCCGAAGCAAAGCCCAGCGCAGCGGGTTTGCTTCGGAAAGGAGGAGCAAGGGAGCAGACGCAGCTTTGGCCGCTTTGGCGGTCAAAGCGGAGGAAGGCGGACTTTGCGACGACGCGGCCCAGGCGGGCGCTTCCGGCGTGAAGGCGGCCCAGGTGATTCTGGAGCGGCTGAAATAAGCGCAACAAAAAACAGCTGCAAGCCATTGGCTTGCAGCTGTTTTTTGATTTGTTATGCAGCGGAGACACCGGTGTCGGGCAGTTGGGTCTCCTCCGGCTTCTTTACCAGGAAGGCCAGCCGCCTGCAGAAGAACCGGGAGATATAACCTACCGTCAGGGCGCACACTACGGTGCCCTCCCGCAGGCCGTACACAGCCCCCAGGTCCAGCAGAGACAGCAGAGTGGCGGCGGCCACCATGGTCAGGTCGAAGCCAGTCTTGGTCTTGCCAAAGTCCCAGTGGAATTCCTGGCTGCACACCCGGACGAAACCCTCGCAGGGGAGGATGAGTACGTTGGGGATGACCTCCAGGGCCACACCCAGTCCCAGACAGGCGCAGCCCATCAGCAGTATCACCCAGTGGCTGGCGTAGGACTGGGGCACCAGACCGTCCAGCAGCCCCATCCACAGGTCGATGCAGCAGGAGAAGAGGAAAGTAAAGGGAACCTGGAGCAGCTGGATGGGCCGGAACTTTTTACGAAGAATGAGGATCTGGCCGCCCAGCATGACGCAGTTCACCACAAAGGTGAAGGTACCCAGGGAGATGCCGGGGAACACATAGGTGAGCACATAGGCCAGGCTGGATACCGCAGAGGTGCCCATACCGGCCAGGGTGATCAGAGAGATGCCAAGCGCCGAGCAGAGAACCCCGGCCAGGAAGAGCAGATACCGCCGGAGCAGACCGGTATGAGACATAGGCTCGCCTCCAAAAAATCATTTTTTAGTACTAAAAATAGTTTAGCACCATGAAGGGCGGGCTTCAAGAGACATCTTTACCAAATAAAAAAGGGAAATTTTTGTGGAATTAACAAGAGGCTGGCGCAAAAGCCCAACAATAACAAAGGCGTGCCGCTGAAATCAGCGGCACGCCTTGGGTTCAGGCTTCTTTTTTATGGCCGGAAAGCTCCGGCTCCTCCTCCGGCGGAGGGGCCAGCTTGGTGACGGTGGCCCACTCCACCCGGCGCTCGGACAGCTCCTCCACCCGGATGTGCAGACCGTAAATGTCCACCTCGGGATGGCTGCCGTCCTCGGGGATGACAGACAGCTGGGCGTACACCAGCCCGCCCAGAGTCTCCGACTCCTCCTC
>DWXO01000089.1 GCA_019119165.1 Candidatus Flavonifractor intestinigallinarum
ATGGCCTCCTCCGCCGCCAGCGCGGGCAAGGGCTTCCTGCTGATCGCCGTCTATACTGCCGGCTTTGTCATCCCCTTCCTGGCGGTGGGCATCTTCACCGGCACGGTGCTTAATTTCTTCAAGACCCACCAGAAGGTGGTCAAGTACACAGGCAAGGTGGGGGCGGCCCTGCTGGTGCTCATGGGCATCATGACCTTCACCGGCTTTATGAACGGCATCACCGGCTATCTGTCCGGCATCGGCGGCGGGACCAGTGTGGCGGAGACCCCCACCCAGAGCGAAAGCGTCTCGCCCACGCCGGAGAGCACCGCCAGCCCGGAACCTGCGGAGAGCGCCTCGCCGGAGCCCTCCGCTGAGCCTACCCCCAAGCCCGAGATCGCCGCCCCCGACTTCACCCTCACCGACCAGTACGGCAACACCCATACCCTGTCGGATTACCAGGGCAAGACGGTGTTTCTCAACTTCTGGGCCACCTGGTGCGGCCCCTGTAAGAGCGAGATGCCCGACATTCAGAAGCTGTATGAGAGTTATGGAGAAAACAGCGAGGACCTGGTGGTGCTGGCGGTGGCCAACCCCGGCGGGCAGGACGTATCCCAGGAGGAGATCGAGCAGTTCCTGGAGGACAACGGCTACACCTTCCCGGTGCTGATGGACGATACCGGCATAACCCTGGCCTATTACGGCATCTCCGCCTTTCCCACCACCTTTATGATCGACGTCAACGGCAATGTGTATGGTTATGTGCCCGGGGCCATGACGGCGTCCATCATGGAGTCGGTGGTTCAGCAGACCATGGACAGCGTGCAGTAAACAGGGAAGAGCGGCGCTTGGCGCCGCTCTTTCTTGCTTTGGGGCGTTGTCATTTCACACGCTTTCTGGTATGATAGTAACACTTGCAAAATAAAGGGGTTTTATTGTGTTTGAAGTGATCAAAACCGAGGGCAAAGCCCGCCGGGGCGTCTTTACTTGCGCCCACGGCACGGTGCAGACGCCGGTTTTTATGAACGTGGGCACCCAGGGGGCTATCAAGGGGGCCCTGTCCGCCTTTGACCTGAAGGACATCGGCTGTCAGGTGGAGCTGTCCAACACCTACCACCTTCACCTGCGCCCCGGCGACCAAGTGGTGCGCCAGATGGGGGGCCTCCACAAGTTCATGCGCTGGGACGGGCCCATCCTCACTGATTCCGGCGGGTTCCAGGTGTTCTCCCTGTCTGGCCTGCGGAAGATCAAGGAGGAGGGGGTCACCTTTGCCTCCCACATCGACGGCCGCCGCATTTTCATGGGCCCCGAGGAGTCCATGCAGATCCAATCCAACCTGGGCAGCGACATCGCCATGGCTTTCGACGAGTGCGTGGAGAACCCGGCCACCTATGAGTACGCCAAGGCCTCCTGTGAACGCACCCTGCGGTGGCTCCAGCGGTGCAAGGTGGAGCACGACCGGCTCAATGCTCTGCCCGACACAGTGAATCCCCATCAGATGCTCTTCGGCATCAACCAGGGGGCCACCTTCCCAGACCTGCGGATCTGGCACATGAAGGAGACTGCCAAGATCGACTGCGAGGGCTATGCCATCGGCGGCCTGGCGGTGGGGGAGCCCACCCAGGTGATGTACGATATCATCGACGCGGTGGAGCCCTATATGCCGGTGGACAAGCCCCGGTATCTCATGGGTGTGGGCACGCCCTCCAATATCATCGAGGCCGTGGCCCGGGGCGTGGACTTTTTCGACTGCGTCATGCCCGCCCGCAACGCCCGCCACGCCAAGCTGTTTACCTGGTCGGGGGCCATGAACATCCGCAACGAGAAGTACAAGACCGATGAGCGGCCCATCGACCCAGAGTGCGACTGCCCGGTGTGCCGGAACTTCTCCCGGGCCTACCTGCGCCACCTCTTTGTGGCGGAGGAAATGCTGGCTATGCGCCTGGCCGTCATGCACAACCTCTATTTCTATAACAAGCTGGCCCAGCGCATCCGGGACGCCCTGGACGCCGGCCAGTTTGGGGCCTTCCGGGCGGAATATTCGGAGAAGCTGGCGGGCCGGATCTAAAACAAATTGTGAATGATGGCGAAAAACACTTGTCAAAACCTGCAAATCGTTTTATAATGTCCCATTGATGACGCATGGCGTCAAAGTTGAAATCGGAGGGGATTGTATTGACAGCACAGATCACCAACGCGATGTTGTCCAGCACCGGTACCGACGCTGCCGGAGCAAGTAGTATGTTGGGGATGATCATCCCGCTGGTACTGCTCATCGCGGTGTTTTATTTCCTGCTGATCCGTCCTGAGAACAAGAAGAAGAAGGCTGCTGCCAAGATGCGTTCCGAGCTGTCCGTGGGTGACCAGATCACCACCATCGGCGGCATTGTGGGTACCATCTGCGCCGTGAAGGAGAACACCATCGTGATCGAGACCAGCTCCGATCGCGTGCGCATGGAGTTCACCAAGTGGGCTGTGTCCACCCGCGGCACTCAGACCACGGAGGAAGGCCCCGGCGAGACCAAGGACGCCAAGGACAAGAAGTAATAAGAAACGCCCTCCCGGCATAGGTTTCATCAGGAACCTGTGGTAAGGGAGGGTGTTTTTATGGGTAAAAAGGAGGAGGACCAGGGCGCCAAGCTGGTGCGCTGCGCCGTTGGTATCCTGCTGGGGGGATTGCTGGCCCTGGGCGTATGTATGCTGTTCCTGCTGGGGGCGTCGGTGGCCATCTCCGGCGGGCTGCTGGACATGGATCTGACGTACCAGATCACCATTGTGGGCTGCGTGCTGGGCGGCTTCTGCGGCGGACTGCTGGCGGTGGGCCGCTGCGGCGGAGGGTTGGCCGCCGGACTGCTCACCGGAGGCGTGCTCTTCCTGCTGGTACTCACCCTGGGGGCCCTGTGCTTCCGGGATGTGTCCCTGGAGTCGGGGGGCATCGGTCTGCTGTGCGGGTCCCTGTGCGGCGGCGCCGCCGCCGGACTGCTGGGGAACGGTTCTGGGAAGGGCAAGCGGAAAAAACGCAGAAAGCGTTGAAATCTGCCTTCGGGTATGGTACAATACCCTAAAGTCTCTATTTGGGAGGGAAATCAGAATGAAGCATATCAAGACGCTCAACGGCGCTACTCTGAAGAAGAGCGCCGCCCACGGCGGCTGCGGCGAGTGCCAGACCTCCTGCCAGTCCGCCTGTAAGACCTCTTGCACCGTGGCCAACCAGAAGTGCGAGAACCGGTAACAAACAACAGGGCAAGGGTGGGCGTGTAGGCCCACCCTTTTCCATGCCCTGAGGAAGGAACAAAATTTTATGGTACATACCTTTCAGTGTCTCGGCGTACGCATCGCCGTTGACGTGAACAGCGGCGCCGTCCATGTGCTGGACGAGCTGACCCACGACCTGCTCACCGCCCTGGCTGAGCGGGAGGAGAACGGGGAGAGCCTGGACGGGGCCCTGCCCCAGACTCTGGCCGCCGCCCTGCCTCAGTATGACCCCGCCGCCCTGGCCGAGGCCTGGGAGGAGCTGCGGGATCTGAAACAGGAGGGCCTGCTCTTTGAGGCCGACGACTACATCGACCGGGACAAGGCCGCCTCCATGCAGCAGCAGGCCCTGGTGAAGGCCCTGTGCCTCCACGTCTCCCACGACTGCAACCTGCGGTGCAAATACTGCTTTGCCTCCACCGGCGACTTCGGTACCGGCAAGCGCATGACCATGGACATCGACACCGCCAAAAAGGCCATCGACTTTGTCATTGCCAAGTCGGGCAACCGCCGCAACATCGAGGTGGACTTCTTCGGCGGCGAGCCCCTCATGGCCATGGACACCGTCAAGGCCACCGTGGAGTATGCCCGCTCCATTGAGGAACAGCATGGCAAGTGCTTCCGCTTTACCATCACCACCAACGGCGTGCTGCTGGACGACGAGAACATCGACTACATCAACCGGGAGATGTCCAACGCGGTGCTGTCTCTGGACGGCCGCAAGGAGGTCAACGACGATCTGCGGCCCACCATCAACAGCAAGGGCTCCTATGATGTAATCGTGCCCAAGTTCAAAAAGCTCATCGCCGGACGGGGCACCAAGGACTACTATCTGCGGGGCACCTTTACCCGGTTCCACAAGGACTTCGCCGAGGACGTGAAGGAGCTGGCCGCCATCGGCAAAAACGTGTCGGTGGAGCCGGTGGTAGGGAAGGAGACCGACCCCTACGCCATCCAGGAGTCCGATCTGCCTGAGCTGAAGGCGGAGTATGAGAAGCTGGCGGAGTATCTGAAGGACCACCGGGAGACCAACTTCTTCCACTTCAACGTGGATCTCCAGCAGGGTCCCTGCGTCATCAAGCGGCTGCGGGGCTGCGGCGCCGGGTGCGAGTATGTGGCCATCACCCCTGACGGCGACATCTACCCCTGTCACCAGTTTGTGGGCAACGAGGACTACAAGCTGGGCAGCGTGAAGGACGGCACCTTCGACAACAGCCTGTCCAGCCGGTTTGCCGGTCTCAACGTCTACACCCGGGAGGAGTGCGCCCACTGCTGGGCCCGGTTCTACTGCTCCGGCGGCTGCTCCGCCTCCAACCTGCTTGTCGGCGGCGACATAAAGCATCCCCATAAGGTGGGCTGTGAGCTGGAGCGCAAGCGGCTGGAGTGCGCCATTGCCCTCAAGGCTATCGACGCCGGTATGGCCGATTAAGGGGTATACAAAACGTAATTATACCATTTGTAATCGATGTAATCAGTGCGGCAAGCCCTGCTGTTCAAGGCGGAAACCCTTGAGCGGCAGGGCTTTTCTTTGTTTTAGGGGCAGAGAAGAGGAAAGGGGAGGCTCACTGGACTTGTGGCCTTTTCCTGGAAGTGTGAGGCGGATCAAACGGCCTGACAAGGATTTTTCCTTGTCGTAAAAAGGTTCATTTTCCTTGAAAAATCAGGGGGAGGGGGCGTGGATGCCTGCACCAGGCCTGCCCTCCGGCTCATAAGTAGACATAATATAATTTACATAAGTATTCGGCATAATCGACAAAAATGACTTTTTTTCTTGCCGCGACTTGCACAAGGTCCCGGGTTAAGCTATGATTATACCAAGAAATAAACAAGCAGGTCTGATTTACCAGTCCGGCGCATAGGCTTCTGGTGGGAGGTGAAGCCTTTGCGCAGGACCATTGTGGCCGCCTGGAACGTGCCCAGGGACGGGATCGTCCCGGCACTCATTATCCTGTCGGCCTGCTTTCTGGCCGGAGGGCTGGCAGGCTGTCTGCTGGCCGCCCAGGTGGGCGGCGCCGGTGAGGCCAGCCTCAATCAGTATCTGGAGGCCTTCCTGCTGGCCGCCCATGAGGGCGCTGTGGATGTCCCCGCCCTGTGGGCTCAGATTTGGGACACGCTGCGCTGGCCCCTCTTCGCCCTGCTGCTGGGTTTTACCGCCCTTGGGGTGCTGGGGCTGCCGGTGCTCTTTACCCTGCGGGGGTTTTTGCTGGCCTTTTCCATCGCCTCCTTTGTACGGGCCTTCGGCGGCGCCGGCTGGCTGCTGGCCTGCCTGGTGTTCGGCATCGGCGGGGTGCTGTCCCTGCCCGCTCTCTTCGTGCTGGGGGTACAAAGCATCCTGTCCGCCCGTGCCCTGGCCGCCCGGGTCCGGGGGGAAGGAAAGGGCAGGGTCCTGTGGGGCCGGGACTGTCTGGTCCGATGCGCGCTGTGTCTTGGCGCGGTTTGTGTGTGTATTCTGCTGGAGCGGACCGTGGTGCCCGCTCTGTTGTCCGGCGCCGCGGGCGCTCTTTTGAACCGATAGAGAGAGAAACGGGAAGGTGTTGGTTGGATGGAATATCTCAGTGGCTATGAACGATTTCTGACCGAAGAAAAAAAGGCGTCCCCCAACACGCTGAGTTCCTATTTGCGTGACGTGCGTCAATACCTGGATTGGCTGGAGGAGGAGGGGATCTCTCCCACCCAGGCCCTCCACGCCGACGTGGAGGCCTATACCCGCAGCATGACCGCCAAGGGAAAATCCGCCGCCACCGTCACACGGTGCCAGGCGTCCCTCAAGTCCTTCTACTCCTGGCTGATACAGATCGGGCAGATCAGCGAAAACCCCGCCCGGGGCCTGTCTCAGACCAAGGTGGAGCGCAAGCTGCCCCACATTCTCACCTCCCGGGAGGTGGAGCTTTTCCTGGAGCAGCCGGACCCCTCCGACGCCAAGGGCTGCCGGGACAAAGCCATGCTGGAGCTGCTCTACGCCACCGGCATCCGGGTCAGCGAGCTCATCGGCCTGGATCTGGACAACATCAACCTGTCCGCCGGGTTCATCCGGTGTGCCAACCGGGGGAAGGAGCGGATCATCCCCCTGTACCAGGCGGCGGTGCGGGCCTTGCAGAACTATCTGGACCGGGTGCGGCCCCAGATGGTGGAGCACCCCGACGAGAAGGCCCTCTTTGTCAACATGAGCGGGGAGCGGATGAGCCGCCAGGGGTTCTGGAAGATCATCAAGCACTACCAGGAGAAGGCGGGCATCCAGAAGGACATCACCCCTCACACTCTCCGCCACTCCTTTGCCGCCCATCTGCTGGAAAACGGCGCCGACCTCCACTCCATTCAGGAGATGCTGGGCCACGCCGATATCTCCTCCACCCAGATCTATACCCAGGTGGTTAGTCAGAAGCTGAAGGACGTGTACAACAAAGCCCATCCGAGAGCGTAAGCCAAACCGGCCGCGGTTCACTCCGCGGCCGGTTTTTTGCGTCCCACGGCGGAACATTTCCTCCTTGCGCCCGTTCTGTGGCCGTGATACAATATTCTCCGTATGGAAAACAGGGAGGAGACCGACGCTATGCTGATTTTAGGGATCGACCCCGGCTTTGCCATCGTGGGCTTCGGTCTGGTGGAGTCGGCAGGGGGGAGGGCCCGGCTGGTCCAGTGCGGCGCCATCACCACCCCGGCGGGGGAGAGCCTGCCCGCCCGGCTCCTCCAGATCTCCAATGACATGGACCTGCTGCTGGAACAATTCAAGCCGGAGGCCATGGCCATCGAGGAGCTCTTCTTTAACAACAACATCACCACCGGCATCGGCGTGGCCCAGGCCCGGGGTGTGCTGCTGCTGGCGGCGGAGCGGCATGGTGTGCCCATCTACGAATATACCCCCAGCCAGGTGAAGCAGGCGGTGGTGGGCTACGGCAAGGCGGAAAAGCGGCAGGTCATGGACATGACAAAGCGGCTTTTGAACCTGAAAGCCGTGCCCAAGCCGGACGACGCCGCCGACGCGGTGGCCATCGCCCTGTGCCACGCCCGCTCGTATACCTCCCGGCTCCAGAGCCCCGACGCCAACCGGCCGGGCAGCGGCCGGTACGCCGTACGCAAGGATTAGGAGTAATACCATTATGTTTTACTATGTGAAAGGAACCGTGGCCCACACCGCCCCCTATCTGGCGGTGATCGACTGCGGCGGGGTGGGCTACGCCTGCCGCACCACCAACAACACCCTCTCACGGCTGAAAAAAGGGGAGAGCGCCAAGCTGTTCACCCACCTGAACGTCCGGGAGGACGCCATGGAGCTGTACGGCTTCGCCACCGAGAACGAGCTCAACTGCTTTCAGCTCTTGATCTCGGTGTCCGGCGTGGGACCCAAGGCGGCTCTGTCCATCCTGTCCTCCGCCACCCCCGAGTCTCTGGCCATGAGCATCATCACCGGAGATGAGAAGGCCCTCACCGTGGCCCAGGGCATCGGCAAGAAGATCGCCCAGCGCATCATCCTGGAGCTGAAGGACAAGCTGGCAAAGGGCCAGATCAGCCCGGGCGGCGAGAGCTACGGTGGAACCGGGGTCACGGTGATCCCGGAGAACAAGTCCTCCGAGGCCGCCGCCGCCTTGGCGGTGCTGGGCTACTCCCAGACCGAGATCGGCATGGCTTTGAAGGGAATCGACGTGGATGCCCTCAGTCTGGAGGACATCATCAAGCAGGCCCTCAAGAAAATGATGAAGGGGTAATCCCCCGGAAGGAGGAACCACCATGGCCAAACTGGAACGCGACCTGTCCGGCAGCTTTGACCGGCTGCTGGATTATCTGCACGACGGCATTCTCAGCGGCAGCTCCTCCGCCAGCTGGGAGGACGGCAGCGATTATCGCAGCGGCTCCTTTCGGATGGCCGTCCGGGTGTATGAGCGGTACAGCTTCATGGGGGGCAACCGGGTAAGCCTCAACCTGACCCTGGTGGGTAACGGCCCCCGCCTGTTCCTGTCCGCCATCACCGCCGGCGGCAGTCAGGCCATGCTGTTCAAGATCAACACCCTGGGGGAGGAGGCCTTCCTGGACAAGGTGGAGGCGCTGCTGAACGGGTGGAAGGGATAAGGAAGTGAGACTTTGAGCATTGCATTTTCTGAGGAAGGCTTTGAGACCGAGGAGCCTCTGGTGACCACATCCCTTACCCGGGATGACGAGAACGAGGGCTCCCTGCGGCCCAAAACCTTAAACGAATACATCGGCCAGGCCAAGGCCAAGGGCAACCTGGAGGTGTTCATCCAGGCCGCCAAGATGCGGGGCGAGCCGTTGGACCATGTGCTGCTCCACGGCCCTCCGGGCCTGGGCAAGACCACCCTCTCCAACATCATCGCCAACGAGATGGGGGTCAACATCCGCATCACCTCCGGCCCGGCCATTGAAAAGCCAGGCGATCTGGCGGCCCTGCTCACCAATCTGGCGGAGAACGACATCCTGTTCGTGGACGAGATCCACCGGCTCAACCGGTCAGTGGAGGAGATCCTGTACCCGGCCATGGAGGACTTCGCCATCGATATCATCATCGGCAAGGGGCCTTCCGCCAACTCCATCCGGCTGGACCTGCCCAAATTCACCCTCATCGGGGCCACCACCCGGGCGGGGCAGTTGTCCGCCCCTCTGCGGGACCGGTTTGGTGTGACTTTGCGGCTGGAGCTGTACACCCCGGAGGAGCTGGCCCTCATCGTCACCCGGTCGGCGGGCATTTTGGATGTGCCCATCGAGGCCGACGGCGCCATGGAGATCGCCAAGCGCAGCCGGGGCACCCCCCGTATCGCCAACCGGATGCTGCGCCGGGTGCGGGACTTCGCCCAGGTGAAGGCGGGGGGCGTTATCACCCAGGAGGTGGCCGACGTGGCCCTGTCCGCTCTGGAGGTGGACCACCTGGGGCTGGACGCCATCGACCGGCGGATGCTAAGTTCCATCATCGAGCACTACGGCGGCGGCCCGGTGGGTCTGGAGACCCTGGCGGCCACCATCAACGAGGAGGCCGTCACCCTGGAGGACGTGTACGAGCCCTATCTGATGCAGATGGGCTTCCTCACCCGCACCCCCAGAGGCCGGTGCGTCACCCGGCGGGCCTATGAACACCTGGGCCTGGCCGTCCCCGGCGGGGTGGGGATGGAGCAATTGAGCTTCTAGCGGGCGACCATAAAGGCCGCCCCTACGAATGGATAAGAATTTTGATGATTTCGACAGAAAGAGGTAATTACTATGGGCAAACTGTTTGGAACCGATGGTATCCGCGGCGTGGTCAACGCCGGTCTGGACGCGGAACTGGCCTACGATGTGGGCGTGGCGGCAGCCTATGTGCTGGCTCAGGCAAAAGGGGAGGGCCGTCCCCGGTTCGCCATCGGCAAGGACACCCGCATCTCCTCCGACCTGCTGGAGGGAGCGCTGATGGCGGGCCTGTGTTCCGCCGGGGCCGACGTGCTCCACCTGGGCGTGATCCCCACCCCCGGCGTGGCCTGGGTGACGGTGGACAGCGGCTGTGACGCCGGTATCGTTATCTCCGCCTCCCACAATCCCTTTGAGCACAACGGCATCAAGATCTTCAACAGCCAGGGCTTCAAGCTGTCCGACGAGCTGGAGGGCAAGATTGAGGACATCATCCTCAACAAGGTGCCCGTGCCCCGCAAGACCGGCGGCGACATCGGCCGGGTGACCTACGCCGATACCAAGGAGCGCCAGGACTATATCGACCACCTGGTGTCCACCATCGACTCCGATCTCTCCGGCCTGAAGATTCTGGTGGACTGCGCCAACGGCGCTTCCTCCGCCACCGCCGGCACCCTCTTCGACTCCTTCCCCGATCTGCACTCCGACATCATCAACGCCGACCCCGACGGTGTGAACATCAACAACGGCTGCGGCTCCACCCATCTGGACAGCCTGAAGGCCATGGTGACGGCAGGGAAGTACGACCTGGGCATCGCCTTTGACGGCGACGCCGACCGCTGCCTCATGGTGGACGAGACCGGCGAGGAGATCGACGGCGATCAGGTCATTGCCGCCTGCGGTCTGGAGCTGATGGGTCAGGGCAAGCTGCCCGGCAACGCCATTGTGGGCACCGTCATGAGCAACCTGGGCCTGCACGTTTTCTGCCGGGAGCACAACATGGAGCTGTTCTGCACCACCGTGGGCGACCGCAACGTGCTGGAGAAGATGGAGGAGCAGGGTTGGGTCCTGGGCGGCGAGCAGTCCGGCCACACCATCTTCCGCAAATACGCCACCACCGGCGACGGCCAGCTCACCGCGCTGCAGTTTTTGGCTCTGCTCCACCGCTCCGGCAAGAAGGCCTCCCAGCTGGTGGAGGGGTGCAAGCGCTATCCTCAGACCCTGATCAATGTGCCTGTGGCCGACAACGCCGCCAAGGAGGCCATTATGAGCGACACCTCCATTATGGACGCCGTGGCCGAGCAGGAGAAGCTGCTGGCAGGTACCGGCCGTGTGCTGGTGCGTCCCTCCGGCACCGAGGCCCTGGTGCGGGTCATGGTGGAGGCCCAGAGCCAGGACGATGCAGAGAAGGTTGCACAGCTCTTGGCAAATGTCATAAAAAATCGGGGCTGAAACCGAAATATTTCTGTCAAACACTTGACAAATTCAGGGATCAACGCTTATAATGTGCAAGGAGAAACGGCATGAAAGAGGACCATTTCCAGCCGCTGGAGCCCAGCGACGAAAGGCTGTGCGCCCTGGCCGCGTCCGGCGACCGTCAGGCCGAGGAGGATCTGGTGGTGCGCTATAACCGCCTGGTCCGTATCTGCGCCCGCCCCTATTTTCTGGCCGGCGGGGACAGCGAGGATCTGATCCAGGAGGGAATGGTGGGTCTGCTGGCCGCCATCCGGGAATATGACCCGGAAAAGGCCGCCTCCTTCCGCACCTATGCGGAGGTGTGCATCAAAAACCGTTTGTTCTCCGTTATCAAAGCAGCAGCAAGAGATAAGCACATACCGCTGAACAACTCCGTCTCGTTCGGAACCCCTCTTTTTAGTGGGAACGGCGATCCATTGGCGTTCAGCGCACCTGACGGTCAGGGGACCGACCCGGAGGAGATCTTCCTCAGCCGGGAGTCCTTCAAGGAACGTCTGGAGGCGCTGATCGGTCAGCTGTCCGGCTTCGAGGCAAGCGTACTCCGGTTGTATCTGAACGGTCTGTCCTACTCCGAGATTGCAGCCGAGGTAAACAAGTCCCCCAAATCGGTGGACAACGCGGTGCAGCGTATCCGGCGCAAGCTGGCGCAGCAAACTTCTTCCGGCGACATCAGCAAAGGCTGATCGCAATATTACACTGACCCAGCACATGGATCATCCGGACCTGGGCAAAGAAGCAAAGAGAGGGTAACATCATGTACGAAGACAAGACTCTGGTATGTAAGGAATGTGGCCAGGAGTTCGTGTTCACCGCCGGTGAGCAGGAGTTCTACGCCGAGCGCGGCTTCCAGAACGAGCCCCAGCGCTGCAAGGCTTGCCGTGACGCCCGCAAGGCTGCCTCCCGCGGCCCCCGCGAGTACTTCACCGCTACCTGCGCTGCCTGCGGCGGCGAGGCCAAGGTGCCCTTCGAGCCCAAGTCCGATCGTCCCGTCTACTGCAGCGACTGCTTCGCCCGTATGCGCGGCGAGCAGAACTAATCTGCAACGTCAAAAGGCCGCCCCGTTTGGGGCGGCCTTTTTCTGTCATTTCTTGGCGGAATCGAAGGCGGGATTGGTGAAGTAGACATTCTTCTGGTCCATCTTCTCCTTGGCCAGCCGCACCGCCTCGCCGAAGCGCTGGAAGTGGACGATCTCCCGCTCCCGCAGGAAGCGGATCACGTCGCTGACGTCGGGGTCGTCGCTGAGGCGCAGGATGTTGTCATAGGTGACCCGGGCCTTCTGCTCGGCGGCCATATCCTCGGTGAGGTCGCAGATCACATCCCCCTTGACGCCGATGCTGGCGGCGTTCCAGGGGGCGCCGGAGGCGGCGGTGGGATAGACCCCGGCGGTGTGGTCCACAAAGTAGGGGGCGAAGCCCCCCTCCTTCAGCTGCTCCTGGGTGAGCCCCCGGGTGAGCTGATGGACGATGGCCCCGATCATCTCCAGGTGGCCCAGCTCCTCGGTGCCGATGTCGGTGAGCAGGCCCTTGAGCTCGGGATAGGGCATGGCGTAGCGCTGGGACAGGTAGCGCAGGGAGGCGCCCAGCTCCCCGTCGGGGCCGCCGTACTGGCTGATGACCCAGGCGGCCAGCTTGGGGTTGGGGGTCTTGATGCGCACGGGGTATTGCAGCTTCTTCTCGTACTGGAACATTACTTGGCCCCTCCTTCCGCGGTGTAGTTCCAGGGCCAGTCGCCCTCCAGCCAGGCGGCCCAGCTGTCGGCGCTGGCGGCGGCATTCTGGGTCAGGGGGCCGTGGGCGGCCTCATACTTTTTGCGGGCCTCGGCCTCCAGGGCGGCGTACTTCCGGAAGAGCTGGAAGGCCTCGGCGTCGTCCTGGTGGGTGTCCAGGTAGAGGCCCAGCTCCTGGAGCATGAACTCCAGGGCCTGGAGCTCCGCCAGCTGGGTGCCCAGCACCTTCACCGCCTCCGCCTTGATGCGGAAGGGCAGGTTCAGGCCGGGAAACAGGGTGCCGTTGGCCAGGGCCTCCTGCTGGGAGTAGCGCTTGGGGTTATTGGGCTGAAACGGCACATAGGGGACGGCCAGTGGCGCGCACTCAGGGAGCGTGCCGCAGCTGTCGTCACAGATGCCGGGATTGTTCTGAGGGTTGTTCTCGGGATACAAGGGGTGTTCCTCCTCCTATGGATTGGGACGGGACGGGAGCCCCGTCCAGACCATCCTATGCGGCAGCTGACAAGGAGGTCCCATAACAAAGGAAGAGGCCGGCCCATACGGGCTGGCCTCTTGTCCTGTCAGGAGATTTGGGTTACGCCACGCTTTCCAGGAAGCGCATCAGAATGGTGGCCACTTCCGCCCGGGTGGCGCTGCCAAGGGGATTCAGGGTGGTGGCGGTGCTGCCGGTGATCAGGCCCGCGCCGTTGGCCCATCCCATGGCCTCAACGGCATAGGAGCCGATCTCACCGGCATCGGCATAGCCGCTCAGATCGTTGGAGGCGGTCATATCGTAGCCCTTGTAGGCGGCATAGCGGTAGAGGATGGTGGCGATCTGCTCCCGGGTCATAGTCACATCGGGGGCAAAGGTGGTGTCGGACACGCCGGTGACGATGCCGGCGTCGGCAGCCCAGGCCACAGCGTCGGCATACCAGGCGTCCGCCGCAACATCGGTAAACGCGGAGGCGTCCGTCTCAGGCTGGCCCTCCAGATTGTACAGCACCTGCACCAGCATGGCCCGGGACATAACAGTGTCGGGGGAGAAGGCGCCGTTGCCGGAGCCGTTCATGATGCCCTGCCCGGCCGCATAGTACACCCCGTCGGCATACCAGGCGGAGGCGTCCACATCGTCAAAGCGGATCTCCTCGGTCCACTTGGCGTATACAGTCTGATTGCGGTTGAGCTTGACGGAGGTCACCTGCTCGGTCAGGTCGCTGTCGGCATACCAGCCGTCAAAGACATAGCCATCCCGGGTGGTCTCGTACCCGGCCAGATCCACCACGCTGCCCGCCTTCATGGACACCGGGTCCACAGCGGTGCCGCCGTTGGTCTCAAAGGTCAGCTTGTACTTGGTGGTGGAGGAGGAAGAAGAGGAACCGCCGGAGGGGATACCGGTACCGCCCACGCCCTCCATGTCGATGGAATAGGTGGGCATCTTGTTCTCGGTGAGCACGGTGGGGGTGAACACATCTTCCTCGGTCAGCTCACCAGCCTGATCGGCGGCAATGAAGGCCCGCAGCTCGGTGAGGATGCTCTTGGCATTCTCAAAGGCCTCCTCGGAGACAGCCTTGGCCAGAGCGGTGGCCTTTTCCTCGGCCAGAGCGGGGCTGTAGGCGTAGATGCGCTCCATGGCGGCGTCCACCGCCTCCTGCTGCTCAATAAGGGTCTTCTGGTAGTTCTCCCAGTACAGCTTCACGTTGACGCCGTAGCGATCCCGGTCGTTGTCGCACAGATCGTTGATGGCGGCAAAGACCCAGTAGGCGGAGGTCTCGGCGGGGAAGTCCTCATTGTCAATGATATCCTCGATGTTCCGGACGCTGGGGCTGTACTCGGTCTTAAAGATGTCGGAAGTATCGGTCAGCAGATTGGTGTAGTAGGGCAGATAGACGGAGAACTCAGCCCGGGACATGGTCTGCCACTGGATGGTGGCCAGAGCCTCGGGCATATCGCTGCGGATCTCGAACACATGGCACTCGGCCTGGCGCTCGTTGCCGATGGCGGTGCCGTTGTCGCCTGCGGCATGGTCGGTACCCTCGCCCCGGTAGGCCGGCAGCCGCAGCACCTCGTAGGTGGTCAGCTGGCGGTCGGCCTCAAAGAGCATATTGAAGGGGCCCTCGGGGGCGGCGCCGTCCACCCGCTCCACGGAGACGGACTGGGACAGCTCTTCGTTCAGATAGTTGACGCCCTGCCAGTAGCGGATATACTGGCCGTCGCCGAAGTCGGTGGAGCCGTAGGTCTTCTGGATGTCGATCTTGGTGATCTCCTCGTCGGCTACCTCACCCAGTTGGGAGGACACCAGGAAGCCGTGCTCCAGAGGGAGGGAGATCAGGTTCTCGGAGGCAATGACATTCTCCGTATCGGACACGTCGATCTCGTTCATCACCACCATATTGGGGTTGACGGACACCTTGTCGTCGGGCATCTTCACCGCCACATACTGATAGCCGGACAGGGTCTCAAAGTCCCACACCTCGTTGGCGTCGCTGATGGTGAAGGAGTTACACTCGCCAGAGCCATAGGTGTCGATGATGGCGGCCAGCTTCTCCACGCCGTCCCGGGCGGAGTCCGCCGACATCAGGATCACCGAAGCCAGGGAGATCTCACAGATGCCGGTACCCACCAGGGGATCGGCGGCTTTGGCATTGGCGTTATAGGAGGTGGACACCGTGGCGCTGACGGACACGCCCTTCTCATTCATGCCCACCTCGCCGTAGGCCTCACGCACCAGGTTGCCGTCCTCGTCCAGCACCGATTCGCCCTGCTCGATGGAGTCCCGCATCACGGTGTAACGGTAGGTATGGGCGGGATAGGGCATAGAGAATCCATATGTATCCTCATACACCTCGCCCTCGGCGTGATCGGCCGCCGGGCGCACCTCAAACACCTTGTCATACAGCTTGCCGATGTCCTCCGAGCGGCCCACATAGGTGGAACCGTTGGCCGACTGGCCGCTGCCCACATACAGGCCGCAGCACGCACTGGCGCTGACGCCGCTGCTTACCACCAGGGAACCGGCCAGCAGTGCCGTTCCAAGCTGTTTGATCCGTTTCTGTTTCATTTGCTTCATCCCTTTTGCTTGCTGAATTCCCGTCTTTTCTCAGACGCGAATCTGAGTATAGCACAGCCCGCCCCACAAATCAAATATTTTTTCATATAACGATGAATATTTTTTCACCGTCCCAGCCTATGACAAAAGGCCGCCCGTATCGGGCGGCCTTGTTCTGCCGGTCAGTTCAGCTTCACCTTTGCCACAATGACCTTCACCGGCGCGGGGGACTCCAGCGCCACGCGGGGGGCGTGGAGGTCCTGGGGCCAGACGATGTAGAAGGTGCCGGGCCGGACGGTGACGGTGTCCCAGTCGGTGGTAAAGAACTGGATGTCGGGCGTGTACTCACTGAGCTGCTTCAGAGGGGCGTCGGGCAGGGAATAGCCCATGCCCTCGGTGCCGGACACCACATACTGGATGTCGGCGTAGTTGCGGTGGCACTCCAGCTTGCAGTTGGCGGGAAGCTTGGTGTCCACGTCGAACCGGGTGGCGTACACGTTGTCGCCGTCGATGTCCACCCGCTGGCCGGGGGTCAGGCTGTCCGGGTCCACCTTTGCCAGCCACTCCAGAGCCTGCTGGAACCGTTGGCCCAGACCGTAGTACAGGGGCGCATTTTTGAGCTTGTCAATAACCATTGCTCTCACCTCCATGGTTGTTGTTTCCATCTTAGCCCCTGACCGCCAAAAAGGCAACAGAAATTTGGACAAGCGGGGCGCTTCATGGTAGAATAGCAGGGACAGTTTCTTCTAACCCGCACCGCCGCCGCATATTCTTCCTTGAAAAGGGGGGAGCGGTATGAAGCGGATCGGACAGTGGGCTCTGCTGTGGGTGCTGGCCCTGGCCACCGCCGGTTATCTGGTGTTCTGGCCGAGCGGGTCAATACAGACCGTGGGGCCTGTGGACAGCGGACAGCCTGTTCTGGTGCTGGACGCGGGCCACGGCGGGGAGGACGGGGGTGCGGTGTCTCTCACCGGCGTGCCCGAGAGCCAGATCAATCTGGCCATCGTGCAGAAGCTGGACCTGCTGCTGGGGCTGTGCGGCCAGTCGCCGGTGGTGCTGCGGCAGGAGGACGTGTCCCTCCATGACCCGTCGGCGGACACATTGAGAGAAAAGAAGGCCTCCGACCTGAAAAACCGGGTGGCGATGGTGGAGGGAACAGAAAACGGGGTGCTGCTGAGCATCCATCAGAATATGTTCACCGACGCCAAGTACCACGGGGCCCAGGTGTTTTACGCCCCCACCCAGGGGAGCCAGGAGTTTGCCGTGTTTACCCAGGAGGTGCTGCGGCAGGCGGTGGACCAAGCCAACGAGCGCCAGGCCAAGCCCATCCCGGACACCGTCTACCTCATGAACCACATCACCCGCCCCGCCATTCTGGTGGAGTGCGGCTTTTTGTCCAACCCGGAGGAGGAGGGCAAGCTGCGCTCGGAGGGCTATCAGCTCCAGCTGGCCGCCGCCCTGGCAGGGGCGTGGCTCCAGTACAGTGAGGAGTTAGGAGATATGAGATAGGAGTTGTGGTATCCGGCTCCGCCGGACCATTTTATCTCCTATCTTCTATCTCATAACTCCTAACGCAAATGATAAGGGGGATATCCACCCATGAAAGCCAAGACCATGTTTTACTGTACCGAATGCGGCAACGAGCTGCCCAAGTGGGCGGGCCAGTGCCCCGCCTGCAAGGCGTGGAATACCATTGTGGAGCAGCCCGCCGAGACCAAGCGGAAGAGCTCCATGGCCGCCGCCACGGCAGGGGAGCGGCAGGGAAGGTCCAAGCCCAGGCTGATGGACGAGGTGGAGACCACACGGGAGCTGCGGTTCCAGACCGGCATGAACGAGCTGGACCGGGTGCTGGGGGGCGGCGCCGTCCAGGGCTCCCTGGTGCTGGTGGGGGGCGCGCCGGGCATCGGCAAGTCCACCCTCATGCTCCAGATCTGCCAGAATTTATGCCGGTTTGCCAAGGTGCTCTATGTCTCCGGCGAGGAATCCGAGCGGCAGATCAAGCTGCGGGCCGAGCGGCTGGGGGTGAGCGGCCAGCAGCTCTACCTGCTGGCCGAGACCAGCATGGACGACGTGGCCGAGGCTGTGACCCAGCTCCAGCCCGACGTACTCATTGTGGACTCCATCCAGACCATGTACAACGGGGAGCTGTCAGCCGCCCCCGGCAGCATCGGCCAGGTGAAGGACTGCACCATGGCCCTGATGAATCTGGCCAAGGGCAGGGGAGTGACGGTGTTCGTCATCGGCCACGTCAATAAGGAGGGCTCCATCGCCGGGCCCAAGGTGCTGGAGCATATGGTGGACTGCGTGCTCTACTTTGAGGGGGAGCAGCAGAACTCCTACCGTATCCTCCGGGCGGCCAAGAACCGATTTGGGGCTACTAATGAGATCGGCGTGTTCGAGATGGGGGACGCCGGTCTCACCGAGGTGCCCAACCCCTCGGAGATGCTGCTGGCCGGGCGGCCTCAGGACACCCCCGGAACCTGCGTCACCTGCGTCATGGAGGGGGTGCGGCCGGTGCTGGCGGAGGTCCAGGCCCTGCTGGCCCCCACCAGCTTCAACGTGCCCCGGCGCACCTGCAACGGCTTTGACTTCAACCGGGCCAACCTGCTGCTGGCGGTGCTGGAGAAGCGGGGCGGGCTGATGGTCAGCTCCTGCGACGCCTACATCAACGTCATCGGCGGCCTCAACCTGGACGAGCCAGCCGCCGACCTTGCCATGGTGGTGGCCCTGGCCTCCTCCTTCCGGGACCGGCCGGTGCCCGGCGACCTGGCCGCCATTGGGGAAGTGGGCCTCACCGGCGAGCTGCGGTCGGTGAACGCCCTGGGCCAGCGGCTCAGCGAGGTCCACCGGCTGGGCTTCACCAAATGCCTGGTGCCCCAGCGCACCGGGGCCCGGCTGGAGGTGCCCGACGGGCTCCAGCTCATCAAGGTCCGCAACATTCGGGAGGCCCTGGCTTTTTTGTGAGATAGGAGTGAGGAGATAGAAGATAGGAGATAAAACAGTCCGGCGGAGCCGGACACCACAACTCCTATCTCATATCTCCTAACTCCAAACTCTTTTTTCATCTCCTCTTGCAAAATGTCGGGAAATCGGATATACTACCGATATCCTAGAAATTTGGAGGTATTCCCTTTATGGCTCAGATTACCAAAGATACCATCATCGGCGATATCCTGGACATCGCTCCCGAGACCGCTCCCATCTTCCTGTCCATCGGTATGCACTGCCTGGGCTGCCCCTCTTCCCGCAGCGAGACCGTGGAGGAGGCCTGCATGGTCCACGGCGTGGACGTGGACGAGCTGCTGGCCAAGATCAACGCCAGCGTGGGCGCTGCTCAGTAACAACCGTAAAAAAGGAGCGGTCAAACCGCTCCTTTTTTCGTAGGAGGTGAAGGGATGCGTCCCATGGAACTGACTCCCCGGCTGCGCTCAGTGGCCCAGCTGGTGCCCCAGGGGGCCAAATTTGCCGACATCGGCACCGACCACGCCTATCTGCCGGTGTGGCTCCTCCAGCGGGGGATCATCACAAAGGCCCTGGCCTGTGACCTGCGGCAGGGTCCTCTGGACCGGGCCCGGGCCACGGCAGAGAAATACGGCCTGACGGAGCAGATGGACTTCCGGCTGTGCGACGGCCTTGCCGGAGTGGGCCCCGGCGAGGCGGACACCATCGCCATCGCCGGTATGGGGGGGGAGACCATCGCCGCCATCCTCTCCGCCGCCCCCTGGGTGTGGCGGGAGAACTGCCTGCTGCTGCTCCAGCCCATGAGCGCCCAGCCCCAGCTGCGGCTGTGGCTCCAGGAGCACGGCTATACCATCGTCCGAGAGCTGTTGAGCCGGGAGGGGGATACCATTTACACCGCCTTCCAGGTGGAGGCCGGACCTATGCCGGAGCTGACTGCCGGTGAGCTGTGGGCGGGCCGGCAGAGCAGGGGAGAGGCCGACCCCCTGCGGGGCGAATACTTAAACCGGCTCATTGACCAGACCGGCCGAGCGGTAGAGGGGCTGCGCCGCTCCACCCGTGCCGCCGACGCCGGGCGTCTGGACGAAATGGAGCGGGCCCACCGGGGCCTGCTGGAACTGCGAGAGGAGTGGCTGTCATGGCAACCGTAAGAGAGATCTATCAGTATCTGGATGGGCTGGCTCCCTTTTCCCTCCAGATGGACTTTGACAACGCGGGCTTCCTGGTGGGCCGGGGAGACCGGCAGGTGGATAAAATCCTGGTGAGCCTGGACATCACCGAAGAGGTGGTGGCCGAGGCCGCCCAGCTGGGGTGCCAGCTTATTGTGTCCCACCATCCGGTGATCTTTTTCCCCGCCAAGTCGGTGACCGACGCCACCCCCGACGGGCGTATTCTGCTCTCCCTGGTGGAGCATAATATCGCCGCCATCTGTGCCCACACCAACCTGGACGCGGTGAGCGGCGGGGTCAACGACGCTTTGGCCCGCAAATTGGGACTGACCAACATCGAACAGCTCAAGCAGGACGGGGTGGACGCCTCCGGACGGCCCTACGGCATCGGCCGGGTGGGCAACACCGCCGGGGTACCCATGTACGCTCCCGCCTTTGCCGCCTTCGTGAAGGAGGCCCTGGGGGCAAACGGGGTGCGCTTCGTGGACGCCCGCCGCCCGGTGCGCCGGGTGGCCGTGGGGGGCGGAGCCTGCGCAGATATGCTCAAGGACGCTCTGGCCCTGGGCTGCGATACCTTCGTCACCGCCGATGTGAAGTACAACGGCTTCCTGGACGCCAAGGCTCTGGGGGTCAACCTCATCGACGCCGGACACTATCCCACCGAGCAGGTGGTGGTGCCCGTGCTGGCCAAGTGGCTGGCCGACGGCTTTGCCAAGGTGGAGGTGCTCACCACCCAGACCCATAAAGAGGTGTTTTCCTACCTGTGAGGGCTTGTCAAGCCACGAAAAAAGTGATAAACTAGTTGCGCTGATTTTCGACGAGAAGGGAACGAGTACCAATGTCAGGACATTCCAAGTGGCATAATATTCAAAAGACCAAGGGCGCGGCCGACGCCAAGCGCTCTCAGATCTTCACCAAGATCGCCCGCGAGATGATCGTGGCCGTCAAGACCGGCGGCAGCGGCGACCCCAACAACAACTCCCGCCTGGCCACCGTCATCGCCAAGGCCAAGGCGGCCAATATGCCCAACGACAACATCAAGCGCACCATCGACAAGGCTCTGGGCTCCGGCAACACCGACAGCTACGAGAACGTGGTGTATGAGGGCTACGGCCCCTCCGGCGTGGCCGTCATCGTGGACGCCCTCACCGATAACCGCAACCGCACCGCCCCCGAGGTCCGTCACCTGCTGGACAAGTACGGCAAGGGCCTGGGCGCCACCGGCTGCGTGTCCTGGTCCTTCGACCGCAAGGGCGTCATCATCATCGAGAAAGAGGACCTGGACGAGGATACCGTCATGATGGACGCCCTGGACTGCGGCGCCGACGATATGCAGGTGGAGGACGAGGTCTTTGAGGTGTACACCGACCCCGATTCCTTCGGCACCGTGCTGGCCGCCATGGAAGAGAAGGGCTACACCTTCGTTCAGGCCGCCGTGGAGATGGTGCCCCAGAACTACGTCAAGCTGGAAAATGAGGACGACATCAAGAACATGGAGAAGCTCATTGACCTGCTGGAGGACAACGACGACGTGCAGAACGTCTGGCACAACTGGGATCAGGGCTGAGTTTATGCAAAGAAGGAGCCTGCCGCATTTGCGGCAGGCTCCTTTTCTTATGGAATATATTCCAAATGCCTGCAGATCCATTTGCCCGCCTTGCTGCCCAGCACCAGGGCGATGGGCAGTGGAATCACTACAAAGAGCAGGACAAAGACCAGCGGATTCCAGGCGGCGGCTTGCAGCAGGGCAGAGTAATCAGAGAAGTGATCCAGTAAAAAGACGTAGAGCCGAAACATGAAATATACTGCCCACACCATGCAGAAGGCCTCTGCGCCGGCAAACCAGCCGTCCGGATTTCCGTGGACCCGGTCGGACTCCGGGATGGGACGGCCCTTGACCTCCCGCTCCAGCAGGGCGGCGTAATCCTCCAGGCCGTTGGCCTGGGCGGTGTCGGTGAAGCGCAGCTTGTCATAGGCGTCTATAGCCGCCTGGAGCCGCTGCCGGAGGGCGAAGGCCGCCCCGGAGGCGTTCTTTGAAAAATCCGTGATCATGGAGCGGATCTCCTCCAGAGTGAAGCCCGCCTTCCGCAGGGTGGAGATGGCTTTCAGCCGGTCCACGTCGGCGGGGGAGAAGTCCAGCCAGGTCCGTCCGCCCCGGCGCTGGGCCAGGGGAACCACCAGCTTCTCCTGGACATAGAACCGCACCGCACGCTCCGTCAGCCCGGTCTGGGCGCATACTTCCTTCATTTTCATGGGCCATCCCTCCTTGGGTAAGGACAATATACCATCTGACGTAAGGGAAGAGTCAAGGGATTTTGCAAAAAAAGACGGCCCGGAGCTGCACGCTCCGGGCCGCCGTATCTGCAAGTAAGCCTGTAAGCCGGGTTCTGTCCTTTAAGACAGCCATCTATCTCGACGCACCGTTGCCGGTACGCTCAAGCCGCCTCCCCGGGACGGCCGGGCCGGCCTCATGTCCCTCCACGGCGTTGCTCCGGATAGAGTTTACAGCGATGGACGCTTGGCACGCCATCGGGTGAGCTCTTACCTCGCCTTTCCACCCTTACTGGCAGCCGAAGGCTGCCAGCGGTATATCTCTGTTGCACTTTTCCTAGGGTCGCCCCCGGCGGATGTTATCCGTTATCCTTGCCCTATGGAGCCCGGACTTTCCTCACCCACGGGCCTTTCGCCCCGCAGGCGCGGCTGTCCAGCTTGCTTGCCCAACTATTTTACGCTATCTTGCCCGGATTGTCAAATCAAAAGCGCTCAGCGTTTGCATTTTCCACTCAGGTGGGATATAATAAATTGGTTAAACTATGAAAAGGGAGGAACTGTTATGAAGCGTTCCACCATACAGGAATATCTGGCGGGTCTGAAGGGCAAGCGGGTGGCCGTCATCGGCATCGGCGTGTCCAACACCCCACTGATCAAAATGCTGCTGCGGGCGGGGGTGAAGGTCACCGCCTGTGACAAAAAGCCCATGAACGCCTTCGCCGGTCTGGCCGAGGAGCTGGAGAGCCTGGGCGCCAAGCTGAAGCTGGGGGAGGACTACCTGGAGGATCTGGACTTTGAGGTCATCTTCCGCACACCCGGTATGCGGCCCGACCTGCCCCAGCTGGTGGCCGCCCAGCAGAAGGGCGCCATCCTTACCTCTGAGATGGAGGTCTTTTTCCAGGTCTGCCCCTGCCGCACCATCGCCGTCACCGGCAGCGACGGAAAAACCACCACCACCACCATCATCGCCGAGCTGCTCAAGGCGGCAGGGGAGACGGTATATGTGGGGGGCAACATCGGCAAGCCCCTGCTGCCCGACGTGGACGGCATGGAGCCGGGGGACATTGCCGTGCTGGAGCTGTCCTCCTTCCAGCTGATGACCATGGACCGAAGCCCCAACATCGCCGTGGTCACCAACCTGGCCCCCAACCACCTGGACGTCCACAAGTCCATGGAGGAGTACATTGAGGCCAAGGAGAACATCTTCCTCCACCAGAGCGAACAGGATCTGCTGGTGGTCAACGCCGACAATGAGATCACCCACGGCTTTGCCGGAGAGGCCCAGGGCCGGGTGTCCATGTTCAGCCGCCTGTCCGAGCCAGCCCGGGGGGCCTTCCTGCGGGACGGGGTGATCTGGGTCCGCAATGAGATGCACGAGTGCCCGGTGCTGCCGGTCAGCGATATCCTGCTCCCCGGCACCCACAACGTGGAGAACTATATGGCCGCCATTGCCGCCCTGGACGGCCTGGTGCCCGACCCGGTGGTGCGGGCCTTTGCCCAGAAGTTCGCCGGGGTGGAGCACCGCATCGAGCTGGTACGCACCCTCAACGGTGTAAAATACTACAACGACTCCATCGCCTCCAGCCCCTCCCGCACCATCGCCGGGCTGCGCTCCTTCCACCAGAAGGTGATCCTCATCGCCGGCGGCTACGACAAGCATATCCCCTTCGACGTGCTGGGCCCTGAGATTATAGCTCATGTAAAGGAATTGTTCCTCACAGGCGATACAGCGGAGAAAATCAAGGCCGCCGTGGAGGCCTGCCCGGATTATCTCTCCGCCGCCCTGCCCATCACCGTCATCGACGGTTTCGAGGAGGCGGTTCTGGCCGCCCACAAGGCCGCCAAACCCGGTGACGTGGTGATCCTGTCTCCCGCCTGCGCCTCCTTTGACAAGTTCAAGAACTTTATGGAGCGGGGCGCCGCCTTCAAGAAGATCATTTATGGATTGGCGTAAAACTTCATGCGCCTGGGGGTACACCAAGAAAACAGTGCAAAAGACGTGCGCATGAAGTTTTTGCGTATGTGGGCCGTCCCCGGCCCACGCGCTGAGATCTCATGCCGTGCCGCCGGAGGCGGCACATGGCAATTTTGCTATGCTTTTGCATAGCAAAATACCCTCATAAGGAGGAGTTACATTTGGATATGAAAACTGTGCTGGAGAAGCTGTGCGGCTGCACGGCGCCCTCCGGCTTTGAGAACCCGGCGGCTCAGGCCGCCCAGGCCCTGCTAGCCCCCCTGGTGGATGAGACCAGCATCGACCGCATGGGCAACCTGATCGGTGTGCGCCGCTGCGGCCGGGAGGGGGCCAGAACCATCCTGCTGGACGCCCATCTGGATGAGATCGGTCTCATCGTCACCGGGGCGGAGGAAGGTTATCTCCGGTTCCGCACCATCGGCGGGGTGGACCCCCGGATGCTGCCCGGCCGGGAGGTGACCATCCTGACCCAGCCCCCCATGGTGGGCATGGTGGCCAGCCCCTGCCCCGGTCATGAGGATCAGGACAAGGCGGTACCCATCGCCGAACTGGTGGTGGACGCCGGTCTGACCCAGGAGCAGGCGGAAAAACTGGTGGGCACCCCCATGGTGTACCGGGGCTCCTGCTTCCCCCTGGGGGAGGATCAGATGTGCGGCAAGGCCATGGACGACCGGTCCTGCTTCGCCGCCCTGCTGCGCTGCATGGAGCTGCTCAAGGACAAGGCGCTGGACGTGGACGTATACGTCATGGGCTCCACCCGGGAGGAGGTCTCCGGGGTGGGCGCCACCGTGGGTACCTGGGCGGTACAGCCCGACTGCTGCATCGCCGTAGACGTGACCCACGGCCGCACCCCCGATGGCCCCGCTGACAAGACCTTCGTGCTGGGAGGGGGACCCGCCATCGGTGTGGGCCCCAACATGGCCCGGTGGATGACCCAAAGGCTGCTGGATAAGGCACAGGAAAGGGAAATTCCTTTCCAGCAGGAGGTCATGAGCGGCCACACCGGCACCAACGGCTGGGAAATGCAGATCAGCCGGGAGGGCGTGGCCACGGCGGTGCTCTCTCTGCCCCTGAAATATATGCACAGCCCCATTGAGGTGCTCTCTCTCACCGATCTGGAGCACACCGCGGCCCTGCTGGCCGCCTTTGTGGAGGATCTGGGAAAGGAGGGGCAGCTGTGAAGGAACTGCTGAGACGACTGTGCGCCCTGCCCGGCGTGTCCAGCTGGGAGGACCAGGTGCGGGATTGCGTGATGGAGGTGGCCGGCCAGTACGCCACCGAGCTGCGGGTGGACGCCATGGGCAACGTGATCGCCTTCAAGGAAGGGGCCAGGGATACGGGCAGCAAGCTGCTGCTCACCGCCCATATGGACGAGGTGGGGCTGATGGTGCGCTCCATCACCGACGAGGGCTATCTGAAATTTGACACCGTGGGCCGCATCGACCGCCGGGTACTGCTGGGCAAGCGGGTGCTGGTGGGTCCCAAGCTGCTGCCCGCCGTGGTGGGCCTGAAGGCCTACCATCTGGTGAGCCGGGACGAGGAGAAGAACGTGCCCAAGCTGGACGACTACTACCTGGACATTGGCGCCAAGAGCAAGGAAGAGGCGGAAAAGCTGGTCCGTCTGGGAGACGTGGCCGCCTTTGACAGCACCCCCGAGATCTTTGGGAACGGCCTGCTGAAGGGCCGGGCCCTGGACAGCCGCATCGGCTGCGCCGTGCTGCTGTGGCTCATGCGGGAGGAACTGCCCATGGACTGCACCTTTGTGTTCACCGCCCAGCAGGAGGTGGGAGCAAGAGGTGCCTTCGGCGCCGCCTTCTCGGTGCAGCCGGAGATTGCCCTGGTGCTGGAGGGAGCCCCCGCCGCCGATCTGGCCGGGGTGCCCGCCCACAAAAAGGCCTGCGCCCTGGGCAAGGGCGCGGTGCTTCCCGTGATGGACAAGGGGATCATTGTGGACCGGAAGCTCTTCGAGACCCTGCGGACCCTGGCGGAGGAGCGAAATATCCCCTGGCAGCTCCGGGAGGCCACCACCGGCTCCGGCGACGCCGGGGCGGTCCAGCGGACGGCCTCCGGCGTGCGTACGGCGGTGATCGCCGCCCCGGTGCGCTATCCCCACACCCCCGCCACCCTGGCCAGCGCCGAGGACATCGAGGCGATGCTCCAGCTGACCCGGGCATTTATCAACCATCTGTCCAAGGAGGACTGACCATATGGATATCTTAGAGATCATGCAGGCCCTCAACGCCTGCCACGGCCCCTCGGGCAACGAGGGCCAGGTGGCCGCCGCCATTCGGACCCTGGCCGCCCCCTATGTGGACGAGATCACCACCGACGCCCTGGGCAACCTGATCTGCCACAAGCAGGGCACCGGCCCCCGGGTGATGTTTGCCGCCCACATGGACTCCATCGGCTTCATCATCACCCATATCGACGAGCATGGCTACCTGCGCTTCGGCCAGGTGGGCGGCCTGTCCGCCCACGACCTGCCCGGCACCCCCGTCCGGTTCCGCAACGGTACCCGGGGCGTGGTGGCGGTCCAGGGGAAGGTGGAGCCCAAGGACTGGAAACTGGATCACCTTTACATTGACATTGGCGCTAAGGATCAGGCCGAGGCCAAGACCATGGTGCAGGTGGGGGACACCGCCGTATTTGACACCACTCCCTTCGTCAGCGGCCGCAAGCTGTTTTCCCCCTATCTGGACGACCGCATCGCCTGCGCCATCCTGCTCTCCGCCATGGAGCGCATCAAGCGGGCCGACAACGACCTATATTTCGTCTTTACCGTTCAGGAGGAGGTGGGCCTGCGGGGCGCTCGTACCGCCGCCTACGGCATTGCCCCCGACTACGGTATCGCCGTGGACGTGACCGACTCCGACGACATCCCCGACGCCCCCCATGAGTGCTCCAGCGCGGCGGGGAAGGGGGCTGCCATCAAAGTGATGGACAGCTCGGTGATCTGCCACCCGGCGGTGGTGAAAACCCTGGAAGATCTGGCACAGGCAAGGAATATTCCTTACCAGCGGGATATCCTCCGTTTCGGCGGCACCGACGCCGGCACCATCCACCAGAGCCGGGCGGGGGTGTATACCGGCGGCATCTCAGTTGCCACCCGGTACATCCACACTCCCCTGGAGGTGGCCGACCTGGACGACATCGAGGCCTGCGTGGCCCTGACCGCCGCCTTTGCTCAGGCCAAGCTGGAGGCGTAATTTCAAACCCACAAACCATTGATAGAACAGGATGGATCAAGGAAAATGTCTTTACAGATCAGCGACAAAGTAAAAGCCCTGGCGGCTCAGGCCCAGGCCGACCTGACGGAGCAGTTCGCCCGCATCGACGCCATTGCCGAGGAGAACACCCAGAAGGTGCTGGCCGCTTTCCAGAAGCACCGGGTGGCGGAAGCCCACTTCGCCGGCACCACTGGCTACGGCTACGACGATCTGGGCCGGGATACCCTGGACCTGATCTTCGCCGACCTCTTCCACACCGAGGACGCCCTGGTGCGGGTACAGTTCGTCAACGGCACCCATGCCATCTCCTGCGCCCTCTTCGGGGCCCTCAAGCCCGGCGACATTCTGGTGTCCGCTGTGGGCGCTCCCTATGACACCATGCTGGGGGTTATCGGCGTGGTGGACAAGGGGCCCGGCTCCCTGAAAAGCTACGGCATCGAGTACAGGCAAGTAGATTTGGTTGACAACGCTCCCGACCCGGTGGGTCTGGCGGAGGCCGTGAAGGATCCCCGGGTGAAGGCGGTGCTCATCCAGCGCTCCCGTGGCTACGCCACCCGGGCCTCGCTGTCGGTGGCCGAGATCGGCGCGCTGGCCAAGGTAGTCAAGGACAACAACCCGGGCGCCGCCGTGCTGGTGGACAACTGCTACGGCGAGTTCGTGGAGACCATCGAGCCCACCCAGGTGGGGGCCGATCTGGTGGTGGGCTCCCTCATCAAGAATCCCGGCGGCGGTCTGGCCCCCACCGGCGGCTACATTGCCGGACGGCACGACCTCATCGAAGGGGCCGCCATGCGGCTCACCACCCCCGGCATCGGCAAGGAGTGCGGCTCCACCTTCGGGGCCAACCGCAGCCTCTATCAAGGACTTTTCCTTGCCCCCCACACCACCGCTCAGGCCGTCAAGACCGCCGTCTTTGCCGCCCGGATCATGGAGCTGCTGGGCTACCAGGTGGAGCCCGCCTCCGACGCGGTGCGCCACGACATCATCCAGATGGTCCACTTCGGCTCTCCCGAGCCTTTGAAGAAGTTCTGCAAGGGTATCCAGTTCGGCGCCCCCGTGGACTCCTACGTCACCCCCGAGCCCTGGGATATGCCGGGCTACGACTGCCCGGTCATCATGGCCGCCGGGGCCTTCATCCAGGGCGCTTCCATCGAGCTATCCTGCGACGCCCCCATGCGGGAGCCCTACACCGCCTATTTCCAGGGCGGCCTTACCTATGAGAGCGGCAAGGCCGGCGTCATGCTGGCGGTGGAGGAGCTGCTCCGGGCATAGGACGATCCCTCTGCCGCATAGCCTGCCCTGTGGGGGGTGAGGCTGTGAAACGGTCCTTGCGGATGTGGTCCCCCCGCCGCAGAATCCGTATCCGGCGGCGGGGAAGAGGTCTGCTGCTGGCGGCTGCTGTGGGGGTCGGTCTGGCGCTGCTGGTGATCTTTCTGGTGGACGCCGCCCTGCGGCCCGCCGTCACCACGCTGGCCACCGTTCAGGCTCAGAACAAGATCACAGGCATCGTCAACGACGCGGTCTCCGACACCCTGGCCGACCAGGGGATCGCCTACGCCGACCTGGTGACGGTGGAGCGGGACGAGAGCGGCAAGGTGTCCCTGCTGGCGGTGGATTCTGTAAAGTTAAATACCTTGCGCACTCAGATCCTGCAAGAAGTTCTGGAGCAGGTGGAGGGCCTGGACGCCCAGGAGCTGGGAGTGCCGCTGGGCAGCCTGACCGGCTTTGCCACCGCCTCCGACTGGGGGCCTATGCTGCCGGTGGGCGTGCTGACGGCGGCGGTGCCCAAAGCGGAATTCTCCAACCAGTTTACCGCCCAGGGCATCAACCAGACCCTGCATCAGATCATGCTGGACATCACGGTGGATGTCACCCTCCTCATACCCGGCGGGCGGGCGGAGACGAACGTCACCGCCCAGGTGTGCGTGGCCGAGACCTTGCTGGTAGGGGAGGTGCCCGACACCTATCTGGGGCTGCCCGCCACTGGTTCGTAAGAAAAGCGTAAGACACGCCCTCTTTTTTCTGTGGTATGATAGGGAAAAAGGAGGCGGTCTTATGGAAACCCTGCTGTGGTATCTGGAGATCACGCTGGATTATATCAAACAGATGCTGCCCTGTATGGCCATCGGTGCGGGCGGCTTTCTGGCCCTGCTGCACCACAGAAGGCGGGGACTGTACCGCCGGGGACTGCAAAGCGGCGTGGTGCGGGAGATCGGCCTCTTTGTGTTTGTGCTTTTTTGCGCCGGGCTGGCGGCCCTGACGGTGTTTCCGTCCAACTTCTGGACGGTATCCCACTGGCAGGAGGCCTTTCAGGGGCTGCGGCCCTTTTTCCCCATCACGCCCCTGAGCCAGTCAGTCCAGTACATCGGCTGGGTGCCCACCCTGTTCCGGGGAGACAGACTGGGTGCGTGGGGCTTCTATATGGTGCTGGCCAACGCCCTGATCTTTGTGCCCATAGGCTTCTTTGTCAACCTGCTGTGGCGGAAGCCCCGGTGGTGGAAGGGTCTGGCGGTGGGCTTCTGCGTGTCCTTTACCATTGAATTTTTACAGCTCTTTGTCAACCGCTCCACCGATGTGGACGACCTGATCCTCAACACCACGGGGGCCTTCCTGGGCGGGATGATCGCCCTGCTGCTGGGTAAGCTGGCCCCCAAACTCACCCGAAAATTCCAAGTGGAGGTCCGCCATGGACGAGAAACAGGAGATCCAAAGCCTGCGCCGGGAGCTGGAGCAGGCCAACTATGAATATTATGTGCTGGACAACCCCAGCATGAGCGACTATGACTTCGACCACAAGCTGCGCCGCCTGGAGGAGCTGGAGGCCAAGTACCCCGAGCTGGCGACCCCCGATTCTCCCACCCAGCGGGTGGGGGGCAAGGTGGCGGACGGTTTTGCCGAGGTCCACCACCGGGTCCCCCTGGAGAGCCTCCAGGACGTGTTTTCCTTTGAGGAGCTGGCCGACTTCGGCCAGCGGGTCCAGGACGCCCTGACAGGCGGGGTGGAGTACGACGTGGAGCCCAAGGTGGACGGGCTGTCGGTGGCTTTGGAGTACGAAAACGGCCTCTTCGTCCGGGGCGCTACCCGTGGAGACGGCCAGGTGGGGGAGGACGTGACCGAGAATCTGAAAACCATCCCCTCCATCCCGCTGCGCCTGCCCGAGGCGCTGCCCTCCCTCATCGTCCGGGGCGAGGTGTTCATGCCCAAGAAGAGCTTTGAGCAGCTCAATGCCGACCGGGAGCTGAATGGGGAGGCCCTCTTCGCCAACCCCCGCAACGCCGCCGCCGGCTCCCTGCGGCAGCTGGACCCCAAAATCGCCGCCTCCCGCAAGCTGGACATCCGGGTGTTCAACGTCCAGTGGGCCGAGGGCAAGACCTTCACCACCCACACCGAAACCCTGGAGTACTTGCAGGAACAGCGCTTTAAAGTAATTCCCCATTACACCTGTCATTCCATCCAGGAGGCGGCGGAGCGCATTGCCGCCCTGGGGGACGGACGGGAGGAGTTTCCCTTTGACATCGACGGCGCAGTTGTAAAGGTAAATAACCTTGCAGACCGCACCGTTCTAGGCTCTACCGCCAAATTCCCCCGGTGGGCCGCCGCCTACAAATATCCCCCCGAGCAGAATGAGAGCGTGGTGGAGGACATTGTGGTGCAGGTGGGACGCACCGGTGTGCTGACCCCCAAAGCCGTGGTCAAGGCGGTGCGCCTTGCGGGCACCACCGTCACCAACGCCACCCTTCACAACCAGGACTTCATCACTGAGAAGGACATCCGCATCGGGGACACGGTGCTGGTCCAGAAGGCGGGGGAGATCATCCCCGAGATCGTGTCAGTTATCAAGGACAAGCGGCCGGAGGGCACCCAGCCCTACCATCTGCCCGACCACTGTCCGGTGTGCGGGGCTCCTGTGGCCCGGGACGAGGACGGAGCCCACATCCGCTGCACCGGTGCCGAGTGCCCCGCCCAGCGGCTGCGGCACCTGGTTCACTTTGCCAGCCGGGACGCCATGGACATTGAGGGCCTGGGCCCCGCCGTGGTGGAGAGCCTGGTGGGTGCGGGACTGGTAAAGGGGCCCGGCGACCTGTACAGCCTCACTGCCGATCAGGTGGAGCCTCTGGAGCGGATGGGCAAAAAGAGCGCGGAAAATCTCATGGCCGCCATCGAGAAGTCCAAGTCCGCCGGACTGGGGCGGCTGCTCTTCGCCTTCGGCATCCGGCAGGTGGGGCAGAAGGCGGGCAAGGTCCTGGCAAGCCGCTTCGGCACCCTTGACGCCCTCATGGCCGCCACCGAGGAGGAGCTCACCGCCGTGCCCGACATCGGCGGCATCACGGCCAAAAGTCTGCTGGACTGGTTCGCCAGCGACCAGAGCCGCCACCTCATCGAAGCCCTCCGGCAGGCGGGGGTATCCTTCGACAGCACCGAGGCCCCGGTGGGGGACAAGCTGGCGGGCAAGACCTTCGTGCTCACCGGCACCCTGCCCACCATGGACCGGAAGGAGGCCGCCGCCCTCATCGAGGCCCAGGGGGGCAAGGTCAGCGGCTCGGTGTCCAAAAAGACCAGCTATGTGGTGGCGGGGGAGGCCGCCGGGTCCAAGCTGCAAAAGGCCAACGACCTGGGCATCCCGGTGCTCTCCGAGGAGGAGCTGCTGGCGCTGCTGGCACAACAGGAATAACGAAAAACCCGCCGCCGGATGCTCCGGCGGCGGGTTTTGTGCTGTGGGGCATTTCACTGGACGGGCCGATGTGGGCATCGGCCCCTACGACCCGGAAAGGAAAGGGGCTGCTGCAAAATCATGCAGCAGCCCCTTTTGTTGGGGTCTGGTCTTACATATCGGTGGTGAGGACCTTCTTCAGGCGGGCAAAGCGGGGCAGGGAGTGCTCCTTGGGGCCGTTGGCCTCGCCCTGGATGAGGGGCAGGACATAGTCGATGAACTCCTGCTTCACACCGTTGCCGGCCTCGTTGATCCACTCGCGGGGCACCTTCTTCTCGAAGTTGGCCACGATGTCCAGAGGCTGCAGCACGGTCTCGCACTTGTAGCCGCCCTCACGGCTGCACTGGAAGGCCACCATCTTGTCGGTGGTGCCGGCCACAGCGGCCTCCACGGCGGTCTTGCCGGCCAGGAAGGCCTCGTCGATGTCGGTCTTGGAGCCCACATGAGAGCCGCAGCGCTGGAGCAGGGACAGCTCGATGCCGCGGACCTTGGCGCCGGTCTTGTTCTTGATGATGTCGGCCAGCTTGACAGCCAGGCCGCCCAGCTGAGCGTGACCGAAGCCGTCGGTGGCGGAGGTCTCGGCCTCGGACACGAAGCGGCCGTCGGCGTAGTGGATACCCTCGGACACGGCCACCATGCACTTGCCGGTCTTGTTGTAGATGTCGGTCACGTCCTTGACGAACTGATCCATATCGAAGTCCACCTCGGGCAGGTAGACCAGGTCGGGGCCGCAGCCGGCCACGGAAGCCAGAGCGGCGGAGCCGGCCAGCCAACCGGCGTGACGGCCCATGATCTCGATGACGGTGACCATGCCGGTGTCATAGACGTGGGCGTCCTGCCACACCTCGGCGCAGGAGGTGGCGATATACTTGGCGGCGGAAGCGAAGCCGGGGCAGTGGTCGGTGCCGTTCAGGTCGTTGTCGATGGTCTTGGGCACGCCCATGATGCGGCACTCATAGCCCACCTTCTGCATATACTTGGAGATCTTGTTGCAGGTGTCCATGGAGTCGTT
>DWXO01000090.1 GCA_019119165.1 Candidatus Flavonifractor intestinigallinarum
TGGCGATGGCGGAGCCGCAGCCGAAGGTCTTGAACTTCACGTCGGTAATAACGTCGCCGTCGATCTTCAGATACATCTTCATGATATCGCCGCACTTGGGATTGCCCACCTGGCCCACCCCGTCGGCGTTCTCGATCTCCCCCACGTTGCGGGGATGCTCAAAATGGTCCATTACTTTATCCGAATACAGCATAGCAGTTGCTCCTTTCAAAGCTCCCAGGTGGGTTTCTGGGCGTCCTTGTCCCACACCGGGGACATCTCCCGCAGGTAGGCCACCACTGCGGGCACTTCCTTCAAGATATAGTCCACGTCCGCCTCCGTGTTGTCCGACCCCAGAGAGAGCCGCAGGGACCCATGGGCAATGGCGTGGGGCAGGCCGATGGACAGCAGCACATGGGAGGGGTCCAGGGAGGCGGAGGAACAGGCCGAACCGGAGGAGGCGCAGATTCCTTTGGCGTCCAGGTGAAGCAGCAGGGCCTCCCCCTCCACCCCTTCAAACACAAAGGAGGCGGTGCCGGGCAGCCGCTTGGCCGGGTGGCCGGTGAGGCGGGTGTAGGGCAGCTTGGACAGCCCGGCGATGAGCTTGTCCCGCAGAGCGGCCAGCCGGGTAGACTCCTCCGGCAGATGGTCCACCGCCTCCTTCAAAGCGGCGGCCATACCGGCGGCGCCGGGCACGTTCTCGGTGCCGGAGCGGCGGCCCTTCTCCTGTCCGCCGCCCTGGATGAGGGCGGGCAGCCGGAGGGGCTTTCTCATATACAGGGCCCCGATCCCCTTGGGTCCGCCGAACTTGTGGCCGGACAGGGAGAGCAGGTCCACGTTCCACGCCTCCACATCCACCGGGATGTGGCCCACCGCCTGAACGGCGTCGGTGTGGAACAGCACCTTGTGGGCCTTGGCGATGGCGCCGATCTCAGCGATGGGCTGGATGGTGCCGATCTCGTTGTTGGCAGCCATAACGGAGATCAGGATGGTATCCGGCCGGATGGCCCCTTCCACAGCGGCGGGGTCCACCAGACCGTCCCCGTCCACCGGCAGGTAGGTCACCTCATAGCCCTGCTTTTCCAGGTACTGGGCGGTGTGAAGAATGGCGTGGTGCTCGATGGCGGTGGTGATGATGTGGCCGGTCTTTTTCCCCTTGAGGGCCATCAGCTCGGCCACACCCCGCAGGGCCCAGTTATCGGCCTCGGTGCCGCCGGAGGTAAAGTAGATCTCCTCCGGCCTGGCGTTGAGGCAGGCGGCCACCTGGGCCCGGGCCTGCTCCAGATGGGTCTTGCCCTCCTGGGCGAAGCGATACAGGCTGGAGGGATTGCCATAGTCCCGGGTGAAGTGGGGCAGCATGGCGGCAAGAGCGGTATCGGTAACGGCTGTAGTAGCCGCATGATCGGCGTAGAC
The DNA here is from genome assembly GCA_019119165.1 of Candidatus Flavonifractor intestinigallinarum. Classification (GTDB taxonomy): domain Bacteria; phylum Bacillota; class Clostridia; order Oscillospirales; family Oscillospiraceae; genus Flavonifractor; species Flavonifractor intestinigallinarum. The sequence continues at coordinate 1,393 of DWXO01000090.1, forward strand.
AAATTTTTCAGACATCGGTGGCTCCTTTCCGGAATCTACTTAATTCCTATCTGTTTACTAGATTATACGAAATCTCACTTTGTTTGTCAAGCAAAATCTTCCGGCCGCATTTGATTCGGCCGCTAATTAAATTTTCTTAAAGATCCTGCTTTCCCGTTGACGGTATGCGGCGAGGGTGCTATAGTGGAGTCACCAGTTCCTGTAAAGAAATCGAGGTTTCACATGGATAAGAAACTCTTCCGCAGTATCCTGCTCATTATTACATACGCAGTCCTGCTGGTTATGGTCCTGGCCCGTCTGGATGTGATCGGCGGTGTGCTGGGCACTTTACTGGCGGTCTTTAAGCCGCTGATCATCGGCTTCTGTCTGGCCTTTATCCTCAACCGGCCCTGTCAGTTCTTTTACCGGCTGTACAGCCGGGGGCTGGACAAAACACCCGCCCGGGGGGCCGCCCGCCCGCTGGCGGTGCTTACCGCCTATCTGGCCCTCATCCTCCTGATCGTGGCGTTGTTCTCCTTCGTGCTGCCCAAGCTGGTGGAGAGCATCCAGACCTTTGTGCTCAACCTGGGCGGCTACATCACCAACGCCCAGAACTCCATCAACCATCTGCTGGAGTATCTGCACCTGGATATCAAGCAGCTGGACCTGTCCAGCCTGAACACCACCCTGGAGGGCGTGCTGAAAAACGCCCTGAACATCCTGTCCAACCTGGGCCCCCGTCTGGTGGAGTTTACCACCGGTCTGGTGTCCATTCTGATCACCGGCGTGCTGGCCCTGGTCTTTTCCATCTATATGCTCTCCGGACGGGACAAACTGCTGGGCCAGTGCCGCCGCCTGCTGCAGGCCTATGTGCCCGCCAAGGTGTCCGGCCCCATCTCGGACGTGGTTTCCCTCACCGCCGCCACCTTTACCAAATTCGTCACCGGCCAGTGCATTGAGGCCTGCATCCTGGGCAGCCTGTGTACCATCGGGATGCTCTTCATCCAGCCGGACTACGCCCCCCTCATCGGCGTTACGGTGGGGGCCGCCGCCCTCATCCCGGTGGCGGGCGCCTACATCGGCGCCATCGTGTCCGCCATTCTGCTGTTGATGGTCTCCCCGCTGAAGGCCCTCATTTTTGTGATCTTCCTCATCATCCTCCAGCAGGTGGAGGGCAGCGTGATTTATCCCCGGGTGGTGGGTACCTCCCTGGGGCTGCCCGGCATCTGGGTGCTGGCCGCCGTCACGGTGGGCGGCAGCCTGCTGGGTCTGGTGGGTGTGCTCATCAGCGTACCCATCGCCTCGGTGATCTACACCCTGCTCCGCCGGGACATCCACAAGCGGCTGGGTCCCCCGGACCAAGCCTAAAAATCAAAAAAGCCTGCTGCCGCGGCAGCAGGCTTTTTTGCACTTGTCAATCCTCCAGGATCTGGATGCCGCCTCCCAGCACACCGTCGCCGATGTACACGCTGAGGGTGGCGTCAATCTCCCCCTCCCACATATGGACGGCGTCGGGGAAGCGTTCCTTCATCCGCACGGCAAACTCCGCCATCTCCGACCGCGCGCCGCCGTTGGCAATACCCAGATTGTAGCGGACGCCGGGCCGGACGTGCTGGGCCATCAGCTCCAGGATCTTGTCCTGGACCTGCCGGCGGCCCCGTACCTTGGCCACGCTCTGGAGCTGGCCGTCGGAGGCAAAGGAGATCACCGGCTTGATGCTCAGCAGGGTACCGGCGAAGGCGGCCACCTTTCCGATGCGCCCGCCCTTGCTGAGGTACTCCAGGGTATCCACCGAGAAGAAGGGGAAGGTATTTTCGATCAGCTTGGGTACCCGGTGGCTCACCAAAGTATCCCAGTCCATCCCGGCCAGAATGTCCTCCCACAGCTGGAGCACCATGATCCCCATGCCCAGGGACCCACTCTTGGAGTCGAACACGGCGATGTCCAGGTCCTTCCGGCTCTCCGCCTGGAGGCGCACCATATTATAGGTGCCCGACAGCCCGGAGGAGAGCATGACGGCCAGCACCTTCTCATAGCCGTCGGCCTTGATGCGGTCCAGGGCGTCGCTGATGCTGCCGCCGTCGGGCAGGGAGGTGCGGGGCAGCTCCCCCCGGCGGAGACGGGTATACACATCCTCGGCAAAGATGTCCACCCCGTCGGAGTAGTCTCCGTCGTCGCACACGATCTTCAGAGGTACGGTATAGATGGGCTTGCCCTCCCGCAGGGCGGGGGACAGATCGGCGGTGGAGTCGGTCAGCAGCGCGATCTTCTGTACGTTTGACAAGTTGATCCTCCTACCTTATAATCAATCTTGCAAGACTGACATAACGATGTTATGTGACTTACCTAAATTATAGCGGCAAAGCGCTGCCGCTGTCAAGAGGTGGAAGCCAATGGAGGACTATCGGACCCGTAGAAAAGAGCAGGCCAAACAGACCGAGCAGGCCATTTTACAGGCCGCCATGGACCTGTCCCGGAAGCAGAGCTTCGACAAGGTATCCATCCGGGAGATCTGCCAGCAGGCGGGAATCACCACCGGGGCCTTCTACCACCACTTCCGCTCCAAGGAGGACCTGCTCTCCCGGGGTTTCGCTCCCCTGGACACCTACCTGGAGCAGTGCCTTGCCGGCCATGAGGACGACCCGCCCGCCCTGCGGCTGCGGCGTATTCTCACCAACTACGCGGGATTTCTGGAGAATCTGGGCTGGGAGCTGGTGGCCCGGTACTATCAGCGGCGGCTGGACGCCCCCGACGACACCTCCTCCATGGACTCCAGCCGGTTCACCCTCCGGGCCATGGCCGGCTGCCTGGCCCAGGCGGAGGCGGAGGGGGGGCTGCTGCCCGGCTGGTCGGCGGAGTGGACCGCCGACTTCCTGCTCCGCCACTTCCGGGGCGTGGTCATCGACTGGACCCTCCACCGGGGCTCCTACCAGCTGCTGTCCAAGCTGGAGCAGGATTACACCCTGTTCAGCCATGTATTTCGCACCGGCTGAGGGGGACAGGCAACTTTTGAGGCTGCGGCGCATACCCATCTGTGAAGGAGGTGTGTGCCATGTCCCGGCTGCTGTCCAAGGCCAGAGTCCGCGATCTCATTCTGGGCCTTGTCCTGTTGTGCGCCACACTGGCGCTGATGCTCTACCCCAAACCTTCCATGGAGGCGGCCCGCACCGGCCTCCAGCTGTGCTACAACGTGATCATCCCGTCGCTCTTTCCCTTTTTCGTGCTCTCCTCCCTGGTGGTGGAGCTGGGCCTGGCCCGCTACCTGGGGCGGCTGCTGGAGGGGGTCATGCGCCCCCTGTTCCACGTCAGCGGGGCCTGCGCCTCCGCCTTCGCCCTGGGCTTTGTGGGGGGCTACCCGGTGGGGGCCAAGACCGCCATCAGCCTCTATGAAAAGGGGATGTGTACCCGCACCGAGGCGGAGCGGCTGCTGGCCTTCTGCAACAACTCCGGCCCCGCCTTCATCCTGGGGGTGGTGGGCGCGGGGATCTTTGCCAGCAGCACGGTGGGGGTGCTTCTCTACCTGGCCCACGCCCTGGCGTCGGTGTGCGTGGGGCTGATGTTCCGCTTTTACAAGGCCGGAGAAGATGGATATGGCGGGAAAAAGCGCCCTCCCGCCCCCCAGTTTCAGGCCCAGCGCTTCTCGGTCGCCTTTACCGGTTCGGTGAAGAGCGCCTTCCTCTCCACCTTGAACATCTGCGCCTTTGTGGTCTTTTTTACGGTGGTCATCCAATTGCTCATCCGCTCCGGCTTTCTGCCCGGTCTGGCCCGGATGCTGGGCACGGTGCTGGCCCCCTTCGGCCTGACGCCGGAATGGGCCCAGCGGCTGCTCACCGGTGCGCTGGAGATCTCCTCCGGGGTGTCCACCCTGTCGGAAGGGGGCGCCCTCAGCAGCCGTCTGACCATGGCCGCCTTCATGCTGGGCTGGGCTGGGCTGTCGGTCCACTGTCAGGTGCTCTCCTTCATCGGGGGCAGCGGCCTGTCGGTGGGCACCTACCTGGTGGGCAAGCTGCTCCATGGCGGTCTGTCCGCCCTTTTCATCGGCGTGTTGGTCCGATTTGTCCCTCTCAACGCCCCCGTCTCCAACTACCTGGCCGATCAGGTGGCGGGCATCGCCGGTATGGAGTTCCACGGCGCCCTCACCGCCTCCATCCTGGCCGCCTGGATGATTTTCCTGGGCTTTCTGCTGGCAGCCGCCCTGGGTTCCCGAAAAAAACTTGGCAAACGCCGCAAACCCGTGGTATAATAATAAGTAATGAATTTATGCAAGGACAGGAAGGATGGTATGCTGTTTCAAAAGGACATTGAGCCCCGCTGCTGCTACTGCCAACGGGGTACCCAGCTGGACGAGGAGCAGATCCTCTGCGTCAAGAAGGGCGTGGTCTCCCCCGGGAGCAGCTGCCGCTCCTTCCGGTACGACCCGCTGAAGCGGGTGCCCACCCCGCCGGTGACGCTGGATCTGGGCAAATTGAAGGACGAGGATTTTTCCCTGTAACAGACCGGGGCCCGCTGCCTGAGCAGCGGGCCCCGGTTTTTGTCTCAGAAGATCAGCCGCACCGCCCAGGCGGCGGCCAGAAAGCCCGCCAGATCGGCACACAGAGCGGCGGGGACGGCATAGCGGGTTTTCACGATGCCCGCCGCGCCGAAGTAGACGGCAATGGTGTAAAAGGTGGTCTCGGTGGACCCCAGCATGACGGCAGCGGTGCGGCCGATCTCCGAATCAGGCCCATAGGTGGCAATGAGCTCCGCTCCCACCCCCAGAGCCGCCGAGCCGCTCACCGGCCGCACCAGCATCAGGCCCACCGTCTCCGGCGGGATGCCCACGGCAGTAAGCAGGGGGGCCAGCGCCTGGGCGGCTAGTTCCAACGCGCCCGACGCCCGCAGCATATAGACCGCCGTCAGCAGTCCCACCAGGGCGGGGACAATCCGGATGAGCACCCCCAGCCCCTCCCCGGCCCCCGAAAGCATGGCGCTGTACACGTCCACCTTCCGGGCCATGCCCCACAGGGCCACCGCCCCGATGATGAGGGGCACCAGCATGGTGAAAAAGGTATCCACGCTCAATCCCTCCACAGCCTGGCCAGCACCTTGGCCGCCAGAATCCCCACGCACACCGAAAGGGCGGAGGCCAGCCACACCGCCGGCAGAATGTCAAAGGGGGTCTCACACCCGGCGGCCAGCCGCACCCCGGCCACGGTGGTGGGGATCAGCTGGATGGAGGCGGTATTGCACACCACCAGCATACACATCCCGTCGCAGGCCACCCCCGGCCTGCGGCGGCTCATCTTCTGGGCGGCCTGAATGCCCAGGGGGGTGGCGGCGTTGCCCAGCCCCAGCAGGTTGGCCGACACGTTGGCCGAAATGCAGTCCATCACCTCCCGGTCCCGGGCAAACTCCGGGTAGAGCCGCCTCAGCAGGGGCCGCAGCAGCCTGGACAGCCCCGCCGACAGGCCGGAGCGCTTCATGATCTCCATGACCCCCATCCACAGGCAGAGCACCCCCGCCATGGCCAGGCACAGATCCACCGCCGCCCCGGCTCCCTCCAGAGCCGCCGCCCCAACCGCCGGACCGTTGCCCGTGGCCAGGCCGCACAGGATGGAAATCACCACCATACCCGTCCAGATCGCCGCCATTGCCATACGTTCCGCCCCTTTCCCAGTCCAAATTTCCAGATCAGGCTATCTATACGATCCAGCTGAGGAAAAGATACCCAATTCCAGGGCAAAAATTGGCAGATGATATATGAAGTTTTTGTAACATTGCTTGACAGGAGAATACGTTGTGTTATAATTGTGTCAGTTTCTAGTTAATGAAGGGAATAATTGGAAGCTAATAGGGAAAGGAAGTAGCATATATGAAGTCAACCGGGATCGTACGTAAAGTAGATGAATTGGGCCGCATCGTTCTGCCCATCGAGCTTCGCCGCACACTGGATATCGCAGAGAAGGATTCTCTGGAGATCTATGTGGACGGTGCGTCCATTGTGCTGAAAAAGTATCAGCCTGCCTGCATTTTCTGCGATGATGCAAAGGATGTCATCAACTTCAAGGGAAAGAACGTCTGCACCAACTGCATTCGTGAGCTCCAGCTGAAGTAATCCAAGTTGAAAGAAAGCGGGACTCCTCTGGCGTTTTCGCCGGGGAGTCCCTTTCTTTTCCCATTATTTCTAATAATTATGCAATTAACACAGGTTAACTGAATTCTTCAATTTTGTGTTGCTTTTTCCCATCTTTTTCCCTATTTTCCCGAAGAATCGCCTGTTTTATTGCGGTTTCAACCTTTTTCAACGGCCCAAATAATATACGTTTTGTAATATTCAATTCCCTTCATTAACATAACGGTGTTTTTTCATTCATTGCCCTTCCATACAGTTCGTTCTTGGGCAGACCGGTCTCCTTGGCGGCCTGCCGGGCGGCATCCTTCAGGGACAGCCCCTCGGCCCGCAGCTGGGCCACCCGCTCCAGGCCCTGCTCCAGGGTGGGGGTCTCCCTGGCCCGCTCAGCCGCTCCCTCCACCACCAGGACAAACTCACCCCGGGGCGGGTTTTCCTCATACCAGGCCACAGCCTCCCCCAGGGTGGTGCGGCGCACCTCCTCATGAAGCTTTGTCAGCTCCCGGCACAGGGAGATCCGCCGGTCCGGCCCGAAGGCCTCCGCCAGATCGGCCAGGGTGGCGGTCAGCTTGTGGGGGGCCTCGTAGAAGATCATGGTCCGCTGTTCCTGCCGCAGCTCCTCCAGGTGGGAACGGCGGTTTTTCTTGTTCATGGCCAGAAACCCCTCGAAGGTGAAGCGGCCGGTGGGCAGGCCGGACACCGACAGGGCGGTGATGAGGGCGCAGGGGCCGGGGATGGCCACCACCTCCACCCCGCTCTGGGCGCACAGCCGAACCAGGTCCTCCCCCGGATCGGACACCGCCGGGGTGCCGGCGTCGGTGACCAGGGCGCAGCTCTCCCCCGCCAGCAGGCGGCCCAGCACCGCCTGGCCTCCCGCCTCGGTGTTGTGGCGGTAGTAGGAGATCAGGGGCTTTTTCAGGCCCAGGTGGTTAAGCAGCTTGAGGGTCACCCGGGTGTCCTCGGCGGCGATGAAATCCACCTCAGCCAGAGTGTCCGCCATCCGCTGGGAGATGTCCCCCAGGTTGCCGATGGGGGTGGGTACCAGATATAAAATGCCGGCCATAGGATTGCCTCCGGTTCATCAGTAATGTGGGCAGGACCTCCAGGCCCGGCCTGCCCTGGCGCACCGCCTCCACCAGAACAGCGGAGGGGGGCGTGTGGGCGTCGTGCTGGATCAGCTGGAGCCGCTTGGGCTCCAGGCCGCTGCGGGAGAGGGCCAAAAACAGCTCCGTCAGCCGCTCCGGCCGGTGGACCAGGGCAAACCGGCCGCCGTTTTTGGTCAGCCGCCCGGCGGCGGCGCACCAGTCGGTCAGGGCAGCCTCTTCCATCCGGGCCGTCCCACCGTCTCCCCCGCTGCCCGCCTTAAAATAGGGCGGGTTGGAGATCACCAGGGAGAAGCCTCCCGCCGGCAGGGTTTTGCACACCCGCCGGATGTCGCCGGTGTAAATTTCCCCTGTCAGGCCGTTTTCCGACAGATTTCTGCGGGCCAGGGCGCTGTCCTCGGGGGAGAGTTCCACACCAGACAGGGTCAATGTGGATTGCCGGGCCGCCAGCAGCAGGAGCAGAGCGCCCCCGCCGCAGCCCAGGTCGCACACCCGATCCCCCCGCCGCAGGGTGGCGAAGGAGGCCAGGGCCAGACTGTCCTGTCCCAGGGGAAAGCTGGTGTCCGACTGCGTATAGCGGTAAGGCCCCAGCTGCTCCGGCGCTCTCATGCCATTTCCTCCATCAGGTGGCGGACGATGCGGCCGGTAAGGCCCCAGATGGGCCGGTCCGGCCAGGGATAGACGGGCACGGTGGTCTCCCCGCTGCGCCAGCGGTAGCCCCTGGGGAAGCCGATGCTGTCATAGGGGAAATCGGGAGCCACCTGGGGCTTGAGCTCGTAGGAGTAGACCTGGGGCGGGTGGGCCAGCAGCCACTCCACCGGCACCAGGAAGGTGCTGTCCACCTCGGCGGGGCTGGGGGTCATGGCGGCCATGCCCGCCGGGCTCACAATCCCCAGAAAGGGGTGCATGACGAACTTGCCCTGCTGCACCAGCCGGTCCAGAGGAGCGATCAGCTCCACCTCACCGGGCGGGATGGCCAGCTCCTCAAAGGTCTCCCGCAGAGCGCAGTCCTTGGGGGACTCCCCCGGCTCCACCCTGCCGCCGGGAAAACACACCTCTCCAGGCTGGTGGACCAATGTGCTGGCCCGCACCTCAAAGAGCAGGCTGGGCCCCTCCGGCCCCTCCACCAGGGGGACCAGCACGGCGTACTGCTGCTTGACATCCTGTATCCCAGGTTCGTGGCCCGTCCAGCGGGTCCGGAAGTCGTTCAGGGTCATAGCTTCTCCATCCAATCGCAAAGGCGCTCATAGAATTTTCCAACGTGTACCCCGTCCAGCAGGCGGTGGTTCAGCTCCAGGCTGAGACTAAGCATGGTCCTGTCCCCCCGCTCCTCCCAGCGGCCCCAGCTCACCCGGGGCACCGAGTCCCAGGGCACCACGTCCCGCTCGTTGGTGAGGGCGGTGACGGGAAACCAGGGCAGGCAGGTGAAGTAGATCAGCTCATCCTCCGCCCAGGGTCCGGCGGTAAGAAATTCCGTCTGGGCCGCCGAGGCTGCCTTGGCCCGGCGGCAGAAGTCGGCCAGCTCCTCCCCCGCCTCCAGGGTGACGATGTGGAAGAGGTCGCTGCCCTGCCGCAGGTCGGTAAAGCTGGGCACCAGCCGGTCGTGGCGCACGATCCTGCCGTTTCGGTCCTTGTAGAGGAAGGCCTCCACCCCCTCCATGGCCTTGGTCACCCCAAAGACCATGGCGGGATAGAAGGGCAGCCCCTCCTCCTTGCACCGCCGCCGCAGGGCCGTCACATCCACCGGGAAGGTCAGGCTGTAAAAGGGATGAGACATGGGGGCAAAAAAGGCATAGTGCTCCCTTCGGTCCCAGGTCTCCAGATCGATCTCCTGTGTCATATCAGCCCTCCCGTCCCAGCAGGTAGTCGGTGGTCACCCCAAAGTAGTCGGCCAGAGCCAGAAGCATGGTAGCGGATATGTTGATATGACCATATTCGATCTTTTGATAGTGGCGCTCGGTCACCTGCAAAAGTTCCGCCATTTCTTTCTGGGTCTTTCCTTTCCCCTTTCGGAGCGGTTTCAGCCGTTCCGCCAGGCTGGGCAAAATCAATTCCATATCACAAATCCCCTTGACACATTATTATAATTCGTGTATAATAACATCATGAAATTTCGTGTTTGAGGTGGTGTTATGAGCGATTTTCTGACCTTCCTCTATGAGGGATACATCAAGCCCTATCTGGACCGCCAGAGCAAGGACGACGGGGATACCTTCCGCCACTCCCTCTGTGAGGGCAACCAGACGGAGGAGACCCAAAAGGATGTGGATGCGGTGGTGGCCTTCGCCGCCGCCCACGCCTTCCTGCTGGGGGTACGCACCGGGGCAGGGCTGCGCCAGAGCGGAGCCCTATGACTCCGGCCGGGTAAAATGGGCCAGGGGATCGGGACGGCTCCACAGCACCACCGCCCCCGACGCCCGGCTTTGGGCCACATCGATGAGCCGCTGGTTGGTACTCCCCCGGAAGAGGGCGTCGTAGGACTTGAGGCTCTCCACAAAGGGCCCGTCCACCAGCACATCCACCTGCTCCAGCAGGGCCAGCACATCCGGGTTTTCCTGCTCCAGCAGGGTTTCATAGCAATAGCCGGTATAGGCCCACACATTGAGGCCCTTTTCTTTGGCCCTGGCGGCCAGGGCGGCGCACTCCCCCGCCTGGTCGAAGGGCTCCCCGCCGGAGAGGGTCAGCCCGTCGGTGAGAGGGTTGGACAGCATCTGTTCCGCCAGCTCCTCCACCGTGACCGCCCGCCCACCGGCGGGATCGTGGGTCTCCGGGTTGTGGCAGCCGGGGCAGCGGTGGGGACATCCCTGGGTAAAGACGGTGAACCGCAGGCCGAGACCGTCCACAATGGAGTCGGACACCACATTGGCAATACGCATATCAGTTCTCCTGTAAAGCGGGGGCTGCTGCACCAGGGCGCAGCAGCCCCCGCTTTCCTTTGATGTTAAAATTGGAACACGACCCCCACCACCGCCGAGGCGGCAATAAATACGATGGGGTGGAGCTTTTTCAGGGGTTTGATCTGGAGGCAGACAAAGACCGCCGCCGCCAGAAGGATTCCCTTCCACTGGAAGAAGTCCGCCGTGCCGAAGGCGGCGCCGGTATTCACCAGGGCAATGGCGCACACCTCCACCAGGGCAGCGGTGATGAGGGCGGTGGAGGCGGGGCGGATGCCGTAAAACACCGCGTCCACCCCCCGGCTCTCCCGGAACTTCTTCAAAAATCCGGCGATGATGAGGATAACAATGATGGAGGGACACACCAGCCCCAGGGTGGCGATAATGCCCCCCGAAACGCCGCCGGTTTGGAAGCCCACATAGGTGGCCATGTTCACCCCCATGGGACCGGGGGTGGACTCAGAAATGGCGATCATATTGGCCAGATCCCCGGCGGAAAACCAGCCGGTGCGGCTGCCGATGTCGGTGAGGAAGGGGATGGTGGCAAGGCCGCCGCCGATGGCGAACAGACCCGCCTTGAAAAATTCAAAGAACAGCTGGAGGTAGATCATGCTTTCAGCCCTCCCTTGGCGGCCCGGACACACAGCCCGGCCACTCCGGCCAGCACCACCAGCACGATGGGAGAGGTGACAAAGCCCATCACCGCCGCCAGGGCGGTACCGGCGGGGAAGGTGACAAAGTTGCCCACCACCGCCAGCGCCACCACCGCCGCGAAGATGAGGACGGTGGGCAGGTCCACCACCGTGCTCTTCCGCAGCTTGAGGACGCTGGACAGGATGAGGGCGCACACACAGGCCCGTACGCCGTTAAAGGCGTGGATCACCACCGGCAGCTGGGCAAAGTTCTGCAAAAAGGCGGCAATGAGCATGATGATGACCAGGCAGGGAAAGACCACTCCCAAGGTGGCCACCACGCCCCCCACCGGCCCTTTCAGCTTGTGGCCCACGAAGGTGGCGGTGTTGACGGCGATGATGCCGGGGGTACACTGGCCGATGGCAAAGTAGTCGGACAACTCCCCCTCGGTGACCCAGCTGCGCTTCTCCACCAGCTCCCGCTGGAGGATGGGCAGCATGGCGTAGCCGCCGCCGAAGGTACACACACCGATTTTGGCGAACAGCCAGAACAGTTCAAATAAGAGGCTCACGTTACTCCAGGCCCTCCAGCTCCTCCAGCCAGAGAGAGGCCACGGCGTCGGAAGGCATCCGCCAGTCGCCACGGGGCGACAGGGCCACCGAGCCCACCTTGGGACCGTCGGGCAGGCAGGAGCGCTTGAACTGCTGGGAGAAGAACCGGCGGTAGAAGTTTTTCAGCCACTTGAGGAGGGTGGAGCGGTCATACCGCTGGCCCATGGCCTGCTCCGCCAGCCGCAGCACCTTCCTGGGCATAAAGCCCCAGCGGACGGCGTAGTAGAGGTAGAAGTCGTGGAGCTCGTAGGGCCCCACCAGATCCTCGGTCTTTTGGGCGATCTGCCCCTCAATGGCGGGGAGCAGCTCGGGGGACACGGGGGTGTCCAGAATATCAGCCAGCACGGTGGACAGCTGGGGGTCCTCCGCCTCCTTGTCGTCGGAGATGAAGCTGACCAGATGGCGCACCAGGGTCTTGGGGATACCGGCGTTGACGGCGTAGTTGCTCATATGGTCGCCGTTGTAGGTACACCAGCCCAGGGCCAGCTCGGAGAGGTCGCCGGTGCCGATGACCAGGCCCCCGGTCTGGTTGGCAATGTCCATGAGCACCTGGGTCCGCTCTCTGGCCTGGCCGTTCTCAAAGGTCACGTCGTGATCCTCCATGGACTGGCCGATATCTTTAAAGTGGCGGCGCACCGCCTCCCCGATGTCGATGGTCTTGAGGGTGCAGCCCAGCCGCTCGGCCAGCAGCACCGCGTTGGACTTGGTGCGGTCGGTGGTACCGAAGCAGGGCATGGTCACCGCGATAATGTCGCTGGCAGGCCGGTCCAGCATCTGCATGGACACCGCCGTAATGAGCACCGCCAGGGTGGAGTCCAATCCGCCGGACAGTCCCACCACCGCCGTCTTGGCGTGGGTGTGCTCCAGCCGCTTCTTCAGGCCCAGGGCGGCGGTATACAGGATCTCGTTGCACCGCTCCGCCCGGTCGTTTTGGTCCTGGGGCACAAAGGGAGTGGGGGACACGGGCCGGGTGAGCCGGGTGTCGGTCAACTCCAGCTCAAAGGACATCCGCCAGCACTCCTGGGAGGGATCGGCCTGATAGGTGTTCATCCGCTGCCGCTCGTAGACCAGCCGGTCCACGTCGATCTCGCTGATGGTGAGGCCGGTGGCAAACCGGCGCTCGGCCAGGATGGCGCCGTTCTCCGCCACAATGTTGTGGCCGGCAAAGACCAGGTCGGTGGTGGACTCCCCCTCTCCGGCGTCAGCGTATACATAGCCGCACACCAGCCGGCCGCTCTGGCCGGACACCAGCCCCCGGCGGTAGGCCGCCTTGCCCGCCAGCTCGTTGGAGGCCGACAGGTTCAGGATAATGGTGGCCCCCGCCCGGGCCAGGCGGATGGAGGGGGGCTCGGGGGCCCACAGGTCCTCGCAGATCTCCACGCCGATGACCAGGTTGGGCATATCCGCGCAGGCAAACAAATCGGTGTTGGACAGGGAGACCTCCTGGCCGCACAGGGGAATTCTGGTCTCCACCCCGGCCCCGGAGGCAAACCACCGCCCCTCATAGAACTCCCCATAATTGGGTAGATAGGTCTTGGGCACCAGACCCAAAATCTCTCCGCTTTGGATTACCGCAGCGCAATTATACAGTTTGTTGTCCCATTTGTTCCACACGGGCAGGCCGATGGCGGTCACCATATCCAGATTCTTGGTGGCCTCCAGAATGGTGGCCAGCCCCTCCTCCGCTCCCCGCAGCAGGGTGGGCTGGAGGAACAGGTCGGCGCAGGTGTAGCCGGTGAGGCACAGCTCGGGCAGGGCCAGCACCTTGACCCCCTGCTTGTCGGCCTCCCGCATGAGAGTAAAGATCTGCTCCGCGTTATAGCGGCAGTCGGCTACCCGGATCTTGGGGGTGCCGGCGGCTACTTTGACAAATCCATCGCGCATATCACGCGCCTCCTTCGCTCAGGATCTTTTTCTAGCGAATATGATACCCCAAACCGGCCCCGATTGCAACGTCTGACCGGCCGGGACAAACAAAACCCTGCCGCATACCGGCAAAGTCCGGCTTCGGCAGGGTCTTTGTAAATGGGTGGGACCTCTCAGTCCCGGTTCTCGCTCCGGTCCCGCCCCTGGCGTTTCCGGTCCGGATTAAAGTCATTGGCCGCCATAATGTCCTGGAGCTCCTCGGTGTACTTGCTGGAGGTATGGACCACGAAGGCGTCGGAATCAATGGGAATGCCCCGTTCGTCCATCTGCCGGATGCTCCAGATATACAGGGCGTCCAGCGCGGGGATGAGCTGCTCACCGCTGGGGGTGAGCACATACTCCACCTTGGGCGGAATGGTGTCGTAGGAGATGCGGCGGATCAGTCCCGCCTCCACCAACTCCCTCAGCTGCTGGCTGAACACTTTCTCGGAAATGGGCAGAGCCTTCAACGTCTGATTGAAGCGAATGCTCCCGTAGGTGTGGATCTCATGGAGGATGGTCATCTTCCACTTCCCGCCGATGCAGTGCAGCACATAGTGGTAGGGATTTGTCGGTGTGTCAAAATGATCGTTCCACACAAGCAGTTACCTCTTTCTCTTCCCGGATTTGCGCAAATGAGCCGGTTTGGCTCCGCTGTTACCATGATAACACAGCCGTCAGTTCACCACAAGACGGCAATCCACGCTTCCGCGTTATCTATGCCAAAATTTTAACAAAGAATTTGTGCATCTTCGACAACCGGGCTTCAAACCGCCCTCTGTTTTAGCCTTTTTGCACATTTTATTCTTTCTTCTTTTGTCCATTTTTACGATTTTCCGATACTTACCATTCGGTGGGTGCAAACCCGCAAGTTACCTACTTACATAATTGTGCGTATTGCACAAAAGCCAATGCGTGACTACACTATAACCAGACAAAGTGCTGGGCCAAAGAGCCCGGCGGAGATCCCAAAACATTAAATATATTTATTTAAAGGAGCGGATTTCAAATGGTTAAGCGTACTGTTGAGGAACTCAAGACTTATGAGGCCGCCGGCCACTTCGGCTGCGTCGCCATGCGCATCCACGGCAAGGAGGAGACCGGTGCTGAGAAGTTCTGGGTGGGCGTTTCCACCTTCCTGCCCGGCGGCGGCGCTGAGTGGGCTTACGAGGACAACCCGCTGGAGAAGGTCTACTACGTCCTGGAGGGCGAGATGACCGTCACCGATAAGGACGGCAAGAAGTATGTCATCCACAAGAACGAGTCCATCTCCTTCCCCCCCAACGAGGGCCGCGGCCTGAAGAACGAGAGCAACCTGCCCGCCCGTATGCTGGTCATCATCAACTACCCCAACGCCTAATCAGGCTTCGGACCAGTTTTTTGACCACCCATTCAATACAAGGAGTCCTGCAAACAAAAGTCAATAGCTGAAATAAAAAAGTCCCGCAAAAATTGCGCGACTGAAAAAGGGCATGACAAAACAAGCTGGAGAAAGAGCTTCGCCAGCCGGGATAAAGCATCAATCTGATT
>DWXO01000091.1 GCA_019119165.1 Candidatus Flavonifractor intestinigallinarum
CCTTTGCTATTTCTAGTGCAGTTGGCAGACCGCACTTCAAATTATAGCAAAGGGAGTTTCTTTAGCTTTTTCATCGCCATAGGCTTTTTTGAACCACTCGCCTAGCGAGTGGTTTTCTTTATACAAAAAAGGAGCGGCTCACGCCGCTCCTTTTTTTATGTTTCAGGTCAATCCTCGTCCACGATGAGGCCGTAGCCGCCGTCGTTGCGCTTGTAGACCACGGCAAACCGCCCGTCCTGATCCACGTCCTTGAAGGCGAAGAAGGTGTGGTCCACCAGATTCATCTGGAGTACCGCCTCGTCCACCGTCATGGGCTTGATGGGGAAGCGCTTGGTGCGGACGATCTTGAACTCCTCCTCGTCGGTCTCGGGGGCGAAGGAGGAGATCTCCTCCACGTCCACGCTGCGGGAGAAGGCGTCCTGACGCAGCCGCTTCTCCAGGCGGCTCTTATTCTTACGCAGCTGGCGCTCCACGGAGGAGACCGCCGCGTCGATGGTGGCAAACATATCGGAGGTACTCTCGGCCACGCGGATGATGGTGCCGCCGGAGCGGATGGTCAGCTCTACGTTGTTGCGGTCCTTTTCCACGCTGAAGACGATGGCGGCCTCCGTATCCGCCTTAAAGTAACGGTCTAACTTGCCCACCTTTTTCTCGGCATAGGCATGGACCTTGTTGGGCAGATTGATCTTCTTGTCAGTAAATACGAACTTCATCGTTTTCAACTCCTTCCACCCTCCGAGGAGGGATTGGGTCGCCGGTCAGGACCGGTTCCCTGCTTTGATTATACCACGTCGTACGCAGATTGTCACAACTTATTTCAAAAGTTTTTGTGAATTTTGCCCATCGCATTCCGGACCCTCCGGGTGGGAGCACACCCCGCAGCCACAGCGGCCTCCGCCGCAGTCCCGCCGCGCACAATTCCGGCCCGGACAGACCTCCCCCTGTGGACACAGGGCGTAGTCCCCGCCGGTGATGGTCAGCCGCCGCCCCTCCACCAGGGCCAGCGCCAGCTTCCTGCGGGCGGTGTCGTACACCTGCTGCACCGTGGACCGGGCCACCCCCATCTGGGCGGCGCACTCCTCCTGGGTGCAGCCCAGCAGGTCCATCAGGCGGATGGCCTCATATTCCTCCACCGCCATCTCCACCGTGGTCCCTCCGCCCCCGGTCAGCGGCCCGAAGGTATCGTGCCGGGGCAGGGCGCAGATGCGGCGGCATTTCTTGGGTCTTGCCATGGGCGCTCCCTCCTGTTCCTGCTCTCAGTGTAGCAGATTTCCGGTATATGTCAAGAACGCACAAAGACAAAGCCGCTGCTGATGCAGCGGCTTTGTGGTTACAGTCCGGCGAATACCGCTTCCGCGGCGGCCAGCGTGGCCTGGAGCTCCTCCTCCCCATGGGCGGCGGAGACAAACATGGCCTCGAACTGGGCGGGGGCCAGAGCCACACCCCGCTCCATCATCCCCTGGAAGTAGCGGGCGTACTTGCCCACGTCGCTGCCCTTGGCGTCCACGAAGGTGGTGACGGCGGTGGGGGTGAAGAAGGGGGCCAGCAGAGACCCGATCTGGTTGACCACCACCGGCGCGCCGGTCTTGGCAATGGCCTGCCGCAGACCGTCGGCCAGCTTCTCGCCCTTGGCGGCGATGTCGGTATACACCTCCGGGTGGTCCTTCAGGTAGTTGAGCTGGGCCAGACCGGCGGCCATGGCCACCGGGTTGCCGCTGAGGGTGCCCGCCTGGTACACCGGGCCGTAGGGGGCCACCTGCTCCATCAGGGCACGGCTGCCGCAGTAGGCGCCCACCGGCATACCGCCGCCGATGATCTTGCCGAAGGTAATGAGGTCGGCTTTCACGCCGAAATATTCCTGAGCGCCCCCCAGGGCCAGCCGGAAACCGGTGATGACCTCGTCGAAGATGAGCAGGGCGCCGCTCTTGTCGCACAGGGCCCGCAGACCCTCCAAAAAGCCGGGGGCGGGACCCACCACGCCCATGTTGGCGGCCACCGGCTCCACAATGATGCAGGCGATCTGGCCGGGATAGGCGTCCAGCAGGGCCTCCACCGAGGAGAGGTCGTTGAACTGGGCGGTGAGGGTGTGCTTCACAATGTCCTCGGGCACACCGGCGGAAGAGGGATGGCCTCCCGCCAGGGCGGAGGAACCGGCGTTCACCAGCAGGCAGTCGGAGTGGCCGTGGTAGCAGCCCTCAAACTTGATAATCTTGTCCCGGCCGGTGGCCCCCCGGGCCAGACGGACGGCGGACATCACCGCCTCGGTGCCCGAGTTGACCATGCGCACCATCTCGATATTAGGCACCAGGTCGATCATCAGCTGGGCGATCTCCACCTCCCGGCGGGTGGGAGCGCCGAAGGACAGGCCGTCCTTGACGGCCTTCTCCACCGCCTCCCGGATCACCGGGTGGTTGTGACCCAGGATCATGGGACCCCAGGAGCACACATAGTCGATATACTTCCGGCCGTCCTCGTCCCAGATGAAGGGGCCGTCGGCACGGGTAATGAAGCGGGGGGCCATGCCCACCGCCCGGTAGGCCCGCACCGGGGAGTTGACCCCGCCGGGCAGTACCTTCACGGCCTGCTCAAACAGTTCTTCCGAGCGTCCCATCAGCCGATGTCCCCTTTCTGAATGGCCTGCGCCAGTTCCTTGGCGTAGTAGGTGATGAGCATATTGGCCCCCGCCCGGAACACGGACAGGGCGGACTCGCACATGATGCGGTACTCGTCGATGAGGCCCGCGGCGGCGGTGGCCTTGATCATGGCGTACTCACCGGACACGGAGTAGGCGCACATGGGCAGATCATAGGCGTCGGAGCACTCCCGGATCACGTCCAAATAGCTGAGGGCGGGCTTGACCATGATGATGTCGGCCCCTTCCTCAATGTCCAGGGCACACTCCTTCAGGGCCTCCTTCCGGTTGTGGGGGTCCATCTGGTAGCCCTTCCGGTCCCCGAAGGAGGGGGCGGAGCCTGCCGCCGACCGGAAGGGGCCGTAGAAGGCGGAGGCGTACTTGGCGGAGTAGGCCATGATGGGGGTGGTCTGATAGCCGTGCTCGTCCAGAATGGCCCGGATGGCGGCCACCCGGCCGTCCATCATGTCGGAGGGAGCCACCATGTCGGCCCCGGCCTGGACGTGGGACAGGGCGGTTTTGGCCAGCACCTCCAGAGTCTGGTCGTTGTCCACCTCATGGCCGCAGAGGATACCGCAGTGGCCGTGGTCGGTGTATTCGCACATACACACGTCGGTGATGATATAGAAGTCGGGGTATTGGGCTTTGATGGCCCGGATGGCCTCCTGGACCACGCCGTGCTCGTCCCAGGCGGAGGAGCCGATGGCGTCCTTGTGGGCGGGCAGGCCGAAGAGGATGCAGTGGTTCACACCGGCGGCCAGGCACTCCTCCACCGCCTGGCACACGCTGTCGATGCCATAGTGATTCTGGCCGGGCAGGGCCTCGATGGGCCGTACCCCCTGGAGGGTCTCGTCCACAAAAATGGGGTAGATCAGGCTGTCGGGGGACATCCGGGTCTCTCGGCACAGGCGGCGCACCGCGTCATTGCCCCGCAGGCGGCGGGGCCGTTGGATCAATTCCATATCAAACACCTTCCACAATCATGTCTGTCAGCGCGTCCATGGTGGCTTCACGGGCCACCCGCACCGGAATGCCATACTTCTGCGCTTGGTTGGCGGTCTGAGCCCCGATGCACATCCCCACCATGCGGGAGAAGTCTGCATCCTCCCCCACGGAGGAGACAAAGCCCTTCACGGTGGAGGCGGAGGTGAAGGTCACCAGCAGGCCCTCCGTCTCCTCCACCGCCGCCCGCAGCTCCTGAGAGCGGGGATTTTCATACACCGTGCGGTAGCTGGCCACGTCGTCACAGGCAATGTTACGCCTTGCCAGCTCCTCTGTCAAGGCAGGGGAACCCTCCTCCGCCCGGAGAGCCAGCACCTTGCCGGCGGCGGGCAGGCCCGCCCCCAGATGGGCGGCGTCGTACACCTCCGGCACATAGTCGGCCTTTAACCCGTGGGCAGACAGGGCGCGGGCGGTGCCGGGGCCGATGGCGGCCAGCTTCACGGCTCCCAGAGCACGGGCGTCCTTGCCGTGGCCCTCCAGCCACCGCCACAGGGCCTCCACCCCGGCGGGGCTGGTGAGGGCCAGCCACTCATAGTCATAAAGCCGCTCCATGGCACTGTCCACAGCGGGACAGGGGTCCAGGGGCACGGTGGCGATGCAGGGGTACTCCCACACGTCGGCCCCCAGGGCACGCAGCCGGGCGGACAGGGTGCCCGCCCGCTCCCGGGGCCTTGTGACCACCACCCGTTTCCCCTTCAGGGGCAGCTTGTCGAACCAGTCGAAGTCCTCCGCCAGGGCACACACCTTGCCCACCACAATGACGGCGGGACTGACCACCTGGGCCTCCTCCGCCACGGCGGGCAGGGTGCCCAGGGTGGCGGATATGCGCCGCTGGGCAGGGGTGGTGCCCCGCTCCACCACGGCGGCGGGCATATCTGGCTCCATGCCCGCGTCCAGCAGGCCCCGGCAGATCTGGGGCAGAGCGGACACCCCCATCAAAAAGACCAGGGTGCCCTTTGTGCGCACCAGGGCCTCAAAGTCGATGTCCAGCTCCTTCCCCGCCCGCTGGTGGCCGGTGACAATGTGGAGGGAGGAGCAGCAGTCCCGGTGGGTCACCGGAACACCGCCGTAGGCGGGGGCGGCAATGGCCGAGGTGATGCCAGGCACCTCCTCAAAGGAAACGCCGTGCTGGGCCAGCAGCTCCAGCTCCTCGCCTCCCCGGCCGAAGAGGAAGGGGTCGCCCCCCTTGAGGCGTACCACGTTCTTGCCCTCCAGAGCCTTATCCAGCAAAATCTGGTTGATCTGGTCCTGGGGTACCGGATGGCGGGCGGCCTGCTTGCCCACGTCAATATGCTCGGCCTTCTCGGGCATCATGGCCAGAATGGCGGGACTGACCAGCCGGTCGTACACCACCACCTCCGCCTTCTGAAGGGCCTCCAGCCCCTTCCGGGTCAGCAGGCCGGGGTCTCCCGGACCCGCCCCCACCAAGGTCACTTTTCCAGGCATGGACTTCCCTCCTTCATGCGGTTTGCCAGCGTCTCCGCCAGCGCGATCCCCTGCTCCTTCGGTCCGGAAATTCTGTCCCGGAACCCCTGCCCGGCCTCATCCACATAGAGGCCGGTGAGGGTGATGGTCTCCCCCTGGAGCACGGCGTGGGCGGCAATGGGAGAGGAGCAACCCCCATCCAGGGCCCGGACAAAGGCCCGCTCGGCCTGGGCGCACAGGGTGCCCTCCTCATCCACCACGCCGGTGAGATAGCGCAGGTCCTCCCCGGCCCGGGTCTGGAGGGCCATAATGCCCTGGCCCGCCGCCGGAATCATCTCCTCCACAGTAAAATATCGGGTGATGCGCCCCTCCAGCCCCAGCCGTTTCAGACCGGCGGCGGCCAGCACCAGGGCGGCATACCCGCCCTCGTCCAGCTTGCGCAGCCGGGTGAGCACGTTGCCCCGCACCGGAGCCACCTCCATGTGGGGGAACAGGTCTTTGAGCTGCACCGCCCGCCGGGCGGAGGCGCAGCCAATGGGCTTGGCGGGGTCCAGCTCGGTGACTCCCTCAGGGAGCACCAGCACGTCCCGGGGGTCCTCCCGTTTGGAGAAGCCCGCCAGGGGGATGGCCGGATTCTCCTCCATGGGCAGGTCCTTACAGCTGTGTACCGTCAGATCCACCCGGCCGTCCAGCAGGGCGGCGTCCAGCTCCTTCACAAAGAGACCCTTGCCGCCGATCTTGTCCAGGGTGCGGTCCAGGATCTTGTCGCCGGTGGTTTTCATGGTCACCAGCTCTAACGCAATCTCCGAGTGATGGGCCCGGATGGCCTCCATCACCAGCTCCGACTGAATGACAGCCAGCTTGCTCTCCCGGCTGCCCACCCGTATGGTTTTCATTCCAATTCCTCCAGTACGGCCCGGATGGCCTTGGCGGCCCGAGCGGTGCGGGCGTGGTCGTCCCCCCGCCCGGCCACCCCGGCCACAATGTTGTCCCCGGTGCAGATGGCGGGGAAAAAGAAGGTACACTCCTCCGGGGCGTCAGCCACGCTCACCGGGATACCCAGGGCACGGGCCTCCTCCCCCACCGCCCGGTTCACCGAGCGGTCGTCGGTGGCGGCCACCGCAATGGCGGCTCCCGCCAGATCGCCGGGGGCATAGGGCCGTCCTTCCCACTGTATGCGCCCGTCCAGCGGTTTACATCTGGGGGCAATGACGGTGACCTCCGCGCCGAAGCGGGATAATACCTCCGCCCGGCGGCAGGCCACCACGCCGCCGCCGATGACCACGGCAGTTTTCCCCATCAGGTCGATGAAAAGTGGAAAACGGAAGTGCTTTTCCGGCGGCAAGGTCCACCGGGGCTTGGCGGCGGTGTGGACCTCGATCTTGGCGGCGCACCGCTCCAGGTCCTCCGGGGTCAGGTTGTCCTTCAGCCCGCCGGACAGCAGATCCACCGCCCGACTCACCGCCAGCTCCACCAATTCCCGGGCCTCCGGGCCCTCCAGGTCGGTGGACAGCACCCGGGCGGCCACCGCCTGCTTCACCCGCTCCAGGCCGGGCAGGCAGTTCTTATAGTTCTCCCACTGGTTCAGCCGGTCCAGATACTTTTCCACAATGGCCGCCGCCTCCGGTGGAAGTTCCCGGCTGGTCTCCACCCCCAGGTCGTCCACATTGTAGAGGGTGAAGCCGGGCAGGGTGGCCACCTGAGGCTCGATATCCCGGGGGATGGCCAGGTCGGCCAGCACCCTGGGCGGGTGGGACAGCTCCGCCAGCTCCCAGGCCGTCACGGTATAGTGGGGGCTGGTGGTGGCGGAGAGCACCAGGTCCATGCCCTCCATGGCCTGATACCGCTCCTCATAGGGGGTGACGGCGCACCCGGCGGGCACCACGGTCTCCCCGTGGTGGTAGCTGCGGAGGGTCACAGTGACGGCGCACCCCGCCTCGTAAAGGAGAGAGGCGGCCAGACGGCCCATCTCCCCGTTGCCGATGACCAGGGCCTTCCGGCCCTTCAGGCCCCCCAGATGGGCTTCCAGCCGGTCCACAGCAGACCGGGCCGCCGACCGGGGCACCCCGATGAAGCGGACCTTTGTCTTGATCTCCTTACCGGCGGCGGCGGCATTGCGGAACAGGGTCTCCAGCACTCCGTCCGCCGTGCCAACCTCACGGGCGGCCTGAACGGCCCCCTTCACCTGGGTAACGATCTGATCCTCCCCCCAGATCTGGGAGCGCAGACCGCCGGCCACCTCCATCAGATGGCGGGCCGCCTCCTCCCCCGTCCGGGTGACAAAAGCGGCCTCAAAGGGGGCATATTCCACCCCCGCCTCGGTACACAGCAGCCGCCCCGGATCGGGGAGAGGCCCCTCTCCGCAGGAGAGGTACAGCTCGGTGCGGTTGCAGGTGGACAGCAGCACGCAGCCCTCCACCCCGCTCCGGCGGGACAGGCGGCGGTCCAGCTCCAACACCTGGTTGCGGGTAAAGGACAGCTGTTCCCGCAGGTCGATGGGAGCCTTGTGCCAGTCCAGGCCGGTCATGATGAGCTTCACGCCTGTTCCCCCTTTTTCACCAGCACCACCGAGAAGTAGCCGCTGCCCTCCTCCAGGTCGGCAAAGCGGGGACACACCAGCTCCCCCTCCATGCCGCAGTTGGCCACCAGGCTGGCCTTGTCCAGCAGGCCGTGGGAGGCCAGAGTCTCCTTCAAAGCGCCGATCTCCTTGCCCGCCTTCATGAACACCAGGTTGGCGTCCAGGTCCAGGCAGTCGGACACATCCTTATGGGAGGCGGGGACGATGAGCAGCCGCTCGCTCTTCTCGCACAGGGCCATATTCAGCTTGGCGGCAACGGCACAGAAGGAGGGCACGCCGGGGATGATCTGGGCATCATACCCCCGGGCCACCACTTTTTTGTGGAGGTAGAGGTAGGTGGAGTACACCGTGGGGTCCCCCAGGGTGATGAAGGCCACGTCCTTGCCCGCGTCCAGGGCGGCGCACACCCGGTCGGCGTTGCGCTCATAGGCCCCGTCCAGAGCGGCATGGTCCCGCACCATGGGGGCCTCGCAGGTGAGCAGTTCCTTACCGTCGGCCAGCTCCCCTACGATATTGAGGGCGGTCTTTTCCCCTCGGCCCGCGTCGGGCACGGCCAGCACCGCCGCCTGGCGGATGATGCGCTCGGCCTTCTTGGTGATGAGCTCGGGATCGCCGGGGCCAACCCCCACGCCGTACAACATTCCTCTCATTGGTTTTCCTCCTTGAGCATTCGCAGGATCTCCCGCCGGGCCGCCCCGATGGTGGCGGCGGACCGGTCGGCGTCCAGACCGTCCACATCCCGCAGCACCTCCATCAGGTGGGCGATGCGGGGCAGACGGAGATGATTGGCCCGCAGGGCCGCCGGGTCGGCAAAAAGCTGCTCCGGTGTCCCCTCCAGCAGTACCTTGCCGCCCCCCAGCAGGTAGGCGTAGTCGCAGTACAGGGGCACGATGTCCATATCGTGGGTGGCGATGAGCACCGTCATGCCCAGCTCGTCCCGCAGCCGGGTAAGCAGGCGCATGATGTCGCTCACTCCCTGGGGGTCCAGCCCGGCGGTGGGCTCATCCAGAATGAGCACCTCCGGCTCCATCACCAGCACACCGGCGATGGCCACCCGCTTTTTCTGGCCGTAGGACAGGGCGTGAGTGGGTTTGTCCCGCAGATGGGACACCCCGGTACGGTCCAGGGCCCCCTCCACCCGGCGGCGGACCTCCTCCGCCGGCAGGCCCAGGTTCACCCCGCCGAAGGACACGTCCCGGTATACGTCGGCGGAGAAGAGCTGGGCGTCCGGGTCCTGAAACACGATGCCCACCCGGCGACGCAGCTCCAGCAGGCCCTTTTTATCGTAGCGCACCGGCTGCCCCCCCAGCAGCACTTTGCCGCTCTTGGGGGTGAGTACCCCGTTGAGGCTGAGGAACAGGGTGGACTTGCCCGCCCCGTTGGCCCCCAGGATGCCGGTGACCTTGCCCTGTTCGGCGGCAAAGGTGATGTGGTCCAGGGCCACGGTGCCGTCCTCATAAGTATAACACAGATCTTCTGCCTGGATGGCCTTCATCCCAGCAGCCTCCCTTCCACAAACCAAATGGCGATCTGCCCCGCCGCCGCCAGGGCGGTGAGGGGGAGCAGCCCCCACCCCGGCCGGTAGGCATCGGTCAGGGTGGTGAGGCTGCCGGTATAGCCCCGGGACTCCAGGGCGGTATAGATCCGCTCCGCCTTCCGCCATGCCCGCAGGAACACCATGGAGGAGAGCATCCCCAGGGAGGACACCGACCGGCGGAAGCCCTGATAGCCCAGCCTGGAGTCCTGGGCGGTGCGGATGTTGGACGCCGTCTCAGCCAGCACAAAGATGAAGCGGTAGATCAGCTCCATCAGCTCCACCAGCAGCTTGGGCACATGGAGCTTCTCCAGGGCCATGGTCAGATCGGTAACGGGGGTGTTGAGGGAAAGAAAGTACATACACCCCACCGCCCCCAGGGCCTTGCAAAAAATCCGCCCGCCCAGCCACAGGCCGTCGGCGGTGAAGCCCCATAAACTGTCTCCCACCGGAATGGCGGCCACCATCTCGGTCCCGGCGGGGTAGGCCCCCGCCACAATGGTGAGACAGCCGATGACCAGGAAAATGAGAGGCACCTTGAGAAAATGGAGGTACACCCTGGGGGACAGTCCCCCCAGGGCGGTAATGAGCACCCCCATCAGGATCAGGGTAAACAGGCCCACCGCCACGCTGTCGCAGCACAGGCAGAGCACCAGGGCAACCGCCGTCAGCAGCAGCTTGGGCATGGGAGACACCCGCCGCAGGCGGGACTGGTAGGCGTAGCGGTCGGTGCCCATTCAGTTCGTTCCTTTCTCTTTCCCGTCCGGCTTCTTGGTGATGCGGCCCAGAATGAAGCCCACCACCCCCGCGCCGATGGCGGCCTGGAGGGCGAAGAGCATGGACTCCACCTCGCCGCTGGCGGGCTCCAGGATGGGCTCAAACCAGGGCTCATAGTCGGGGTTGAGCTCCATAATGGCCTCCTCGGCCTGGCCGTCGGCTCCGCCGAACTCGGCATTGGGCAGCAGCCACAGAGGTACTGCGGCAATGACCACCACCAACAGAATCAAAATCAAATTTTTCTGCCAAACTTTCATATCCGTCCCCTCCTTACAGCACCTGCAGCTCATGGAGCTCGGTCTTGCTGTACTTCTCCAGCACGTTGAAGATGACCACGGTGAGCAAACCCTCGGCAATGGCCAGGGGGATCTGGGTCACGGCGAAGATGGTGAGGAACTTCACCATACCGCCGTTGATCACACCCAGCTGTACCGAGGTGACCACATAGGTGAACAGGTCCCCCAGAGCGGCGGCGGCAAACACCGCCACAGCGGCGGGGGCCTTGGCCTTTCGCAGCAGCTTGTAGACCAGCCAGGACATGATGGGCCCGGCGATGGCCATGGAGAATACGTTGGCGCCCAGGGTGGTGAGGCCGCCGTGGGCCAGCAGCAGGGCCTGGAACAGCAGCACGATGAGCCCCAGCACCGTCATGACCAACGGCCCGAACAGGATGGCGCCCAGGCCCACGCCGGTGGGGTGGGAGCAGGAGCCGGACACCGAGGGGATCTTCAGAGCGGAGAGCACGAAGGCGAAGGCGCCGCACATGGCCAGCAGGATCTTGGCCCGGGGAGCCTGGTCGATCTTCTTCTTGATGGAGAAGAAGCCGGCCACCAGGAAGGGCACGCACACCGCGCCCCAACCGATGGCCCAGGGTACCGGCAGCATACCCTCGGCGATGTGCATGGCGGAGACGCTCATGGTCATCAGACCCAGCAGCCCCACCAGCACCGCCGCGGCTCGGACGGTTTTGTTGGCAGTTACAGTTTTCATGGTTGTTTCATCCTTTCCTATCACTCGTAGGCGGGTGGTTTCCGGTCCGGGCAAGGTTTTCCGGCTTGAGTCTCTCTGCCGCCGCGCGTCTTCCCAGGTTTCCCCAGTGACATGGTGCCCGGCGGCTCTTCTCTTACGGCAGCGGGACTGCGCGGGACTTGCACCCGACTTCCCTTTTCCCGGCGCTCTATGCAAAACAGGCTTATGCCTGGAGTTGTTCGCCCTCTTTGGCGTGCTTGACGAAGAGGGCCTGGATGCTGGGGAACTCCCCCAGCCCCTGGAGCACGCAGTTGACGGCGTAGCCCTCCTGTTCCAGCAGGGACTTCCAGGAGTCCTCCTCCTCCCCCGCCAGGTCGTTCTTGGCGTGGTCCCCCGCCACGATCATCAGGGGACGCAGCTCCACTCGACTTGCTCCCAGTTCTTTGATGCGGCGCACCGCCTCCCCAAAGCCAGGGTAGCCCTCCACCGTGCCGATGACCACGTCCTTCCGGCCCAGGTCCCGGAACACATACTCCAGCAGGGCGTAGCAGGAGTTGGCAAAGTGCTCGGTGCCGTGGCCCATGTAGAGGATGGCCTTGCCCTCCTCTCGCTCCGGCAGATCATGGAGCAGAGCCTGTACCGCGTCCAGATAGTCCCCCGTCTCGGTGAGGAGGGGACGGCCAAAGGCCAGCTTTTCAAACCGGCCCTCAAAGGGGGTAGCCAGGGCCATCATCTTGTCATACTCGTCGCCGTTCATGATGTGGGTGGGCTGAACCAGCACGTCGGTGTACCCCTCCGCCGCCAGTCTCTCCAGGGCGGCGGGCACGTCGTCGATGTGGGTGCCCTCCCCCTGCAGCTTCTTTAAAATCATGCCGCTGGTAAAGGCCCGGCGGAGGGTGCGCGCCGGAAAGGCGGCGGCCAGGGCCTTCTCGATGGCGGCGATGGTCTTTTCCAGGGTGTCCCGGTGGCTGGTGCCGAAGGACACCGCCAGAAGGGCTTGTGGTTTCATATCATTCACTCCCGTATGTTGTTGCTGGCCTGATAGAGCAGGGCGTTGCAGATGGCGGCGGCGATATTGCTGCCCCCCTTGCGGCCCCGGGCTACGATGTGGGGGACATCCATGGTGAGCAGCAGCTCCTTGCTCTCCACCACGTTGACAAAGCCCACCGGCACGCCGATCACCAGAGCGGGGGCCATCTTGCCCTCCTCGATCAGCTCACAGGCCCGCACCAGAGCGGTGGGGGCGTTGCCGATGGCCAGCACCAGGGGGCCCTCCAATTGCGCCGCCCGCTCCATGGACACGGTGGCCCGGGTCTCCCCCCGCTCCTTGGCCTCAGCGGCCACGTCCGGGTCGGACATGAAGCATACCGCTTTCCCGCCGAACTTCTCCAGCACCTTCTTGTTGACGCCGGAGAAGGCCATCTGGGTATCGGTGACGATAGTGCACCCTTCCTTGATGGCGGCAATCCCAGCCGCCACCGCGTCGGGGGAGAACACCAGGTTGTCGGCATAGTCAAAGTCGGCGCTGGTGTGGATGGCCCGCTTGATCACCGGCAGCTGGTCGGCGGGAAACACCCGCTCGCCCAGCTCCTGTGTAATGATCTCCATGCTTCTGGCCTCAATCTCAGCGGGGGCCACCCGCTGTAACTCGATTTTTTTCATGGGTCATTCCTCCCCGTTCAGGATGCGGTAGATCCGCTCCATGTCCAGACTGGCCCGCAGGCCGTCCGCCAGCTTGTCATACTGCCGCTGGGCATACTCCTGCCAGTCCACGCTGGCGGCCTGGCCCTCCAGGCCCTTGGCCTTGAGCAGGCAATTCACCAGAGCGGCGGCCGCCCCGGCCTTGTCAAAGATGCCGTGGACGTAGCAGCCCCACACGTTGCCCGCGCTGAGGCCGTCGGTGCGGACCTCCCCGGTCTGGGTGGAAAAGCTTACCAGCGGGGCGGCGGCGCTCTCCGTCTTGCCCATATGGATCTCATAGCCCTCAAAGGCCACACCGGCCATGGGAGCAAAGATACCGTCGGCAGCGGCAAAGGTGCCGGTCACCTGGGTGCGGGTCTTTTCCCCCTGGAACACAGTCTCAGAGGGCAGCAGACCCAGCCCCGCCAGGGTACCGCCCCCCTCCACCCCGTCCGGGTCGGAGACGGTCTTGCCCAGCATCTGGTAGCCGCCGCAGATGCCCACCACCGCGCCGCCCTTGGCGGCGTGCTTCAAAATGGCCCCCTCCAGGCCGCTCTGCCGCAGCCACCGCAGGTCGTCCATGGTGTTCTTGGTGCCGGGCAGAATGATGAGGTCGGGGTGGCCCAGCTCCCCCACGCTCCCCACATAGCGGAGGGAGACCTCCTCCATCCGCTCCAGAGGGTTGAAGTCGGTAAAGTTACTGAGCCGGGGCAGGCGGATCACCGCCACATCCACCAGACCCACTTTACCAGATTTGGACAGACGGGCAGACAGGGAGTCCTCATCGTCCACGTCCACCTCCAGCATGGGCACCACCCCCAACACCGGCTTGCCCGCCAGCTCCTCCAGCTGGGTCAGGCCGGGGCGGAGAATCTCCACATCCCCCCGGAACTTGTTGATGATGAGGCCCTTTATCATGTCCTGCTCGTCGGGGGAGAGCAGCTTCACCGTGCCGTAGAGGGAGGCGAACACGCCCCCCCGGTCGATGTCGCCGCATAGCAGCACCGGGGCCTTTGCCATACGGGCCATGCCCATGTTGACGATGTCGTCCTCTTTCAGGTTGATCTCCGCCGGGCTGCCCGCCCCCTCAATCACGATGATATCATACTCCTCCGACAGAGAGGAATAGGCCTCCATCACGTCGGGAATGAGATTTTTCTTATACTTAAAGTAATCTCCCGCCTTCATAGTACCCCGGGGAATGCCGTTGACAATGACCTGGGAGCCCACGTCGCTGGTGGGCTTGAGGAGGATGGGGTTCATCCGCACATCGGGGGCCACCCCCGCCGCCTGGGCCTGCATGACCTGGGCCCGGCCCATCTCCAACCCGTCGGGGGTAATGGCGGAGTTGAGGGCCATGTTCTGGGACTTGAAGGGGGCCACCTTGTAGCCGTCCTGCTTGAAGATGCGGCACAGCCCCGCCGCCAGCAGGGACTTGCCGGCATTGGAGGCGGTGCCCTGGATCATAATTGCCTTTGCCATCACAGCACCTCCCTGAGGGCGGCCAGCAGCCGCCGGTTTTCTGCCTCGCCTTTGACGCACACCCGGTACCAGTCGGGGCCCAGGCCGTGGTAGTTGGCGCAGGAGCGGATGAGTACCCCCCGCGTCAGCAGTCTCTCTTTCAAATCGGCCACGCCGGGCAGCCGGAACAGCAGGTAGTTGGCCTGCCCGGGAATCACGGTACAGCCCGCCGCCGTCAGACCGGCGGCCAGACCGGGCCGTACCCCCTCCACAAAGCCCCTGCCCTCCGCCGCCCAGTGGGGGCAGCAGGTCAGAGCGGCCACACCTGCCGCCTGGGCGGGAGTGGACACGCTCCAGGGCTGGGCAAATTTGCCCAACCGCTCCCGCAGGTCCTGGTTGGCCGTCAGGCAGTAACCCAGCCGCAGCCCAGCCATGGCGTAGCTCTTGGTGAAGGCCCGCAGCAGCACCAGATTGGGGTGGCTGGCCAGCCATGGAGCCAGCCCCGGCCCGCCGGTGGCCAGGGGCAGGAAGCACTCGTCCACCACCAGCACCGCCCCCACAGCGCCGCACCGCTTCACCACCGACTCCAGCAAATCCTGGTCGATGAGCCGCCCGGTGGGGTTATTGGGGGTACACAGGAACACCAGATCTACATCCGGCCCGATGGTATCCACGAAGCCCTCATCCAGATCAAAGTTCCTGTCCTGATCCAAGGTGTACCTGGTCACCTCACAGCCCACGCAGGTGAGGGCCTCCTCATACTCGGAGAAGGTGGGGGCGGTGACCAGGGCCTTTTTCGGTTTCAGCGCGAATACCAGCCGGAAGATCAGGTCGGCGGCCCCGTTGCCGCACACCACCTGCTCCGCCCCCACCCCGTCGTGGGCGGCAATGGCCCGTCGCAGGTCCCGGCACAGGGGGTCGGGGTAGGGGGCACAGTCGGCCTGCGCCGCCGCCTGACGCACCGGGTCGGGCATCCCCAGGGGATTCAGATTGGCGGAAAAGTCCAGGACCTCCCCGCCGTAGGCGGCCTGGGCGGTGCGGATATCCCCGCCGTGGGTGTAGACTGGCATAACAACGCTCCATTCTTGGTGAAATCCCCGGTGAAAAGGCCTGAATCATTCACTCAAGCCCCCTCATCCGGCCCTATGGGCCACCTTCCCCCCACAGGGGGGAAGGTTTTATTTAGCGTGGGAACAATAAAATCAGCAGAGGCACCCCGCAGAAGAGCAGCAGGGCAAAAAAAGCGGTGGCATACAGAATCCGGCCCGCCCGGAGGATATCCAGAGGCTCGGGGGACCGCTGGTCGTCCCCAATGTAGGGCTTCTCCACCAGCTTGCCGAAGTACCAGCTGGGTCCCACCAGCCGGAGCTGGAGGGCCCCGGCGCAGGCGGCCTCGGTGTGGGCGGCGTTGGGGGACTTGTGCTTTTTCCGGTCCCGCCTGAAAATGCGCCAGGCGTTTTTTCCATCGTACCCCGCCGCCACCGCCCCCAGGCACATGAGCACCCCGGAGATACGGGCGGGAATAAAGTTCAGAATGTCGTCCCACTTGGCGGCGGCCCGGCCAAAGTAGAGGTATTTGTCGTTTTTATAGCCCACCATGGAGTCCATGGTGTTGGCCGCCTTATAGAACATCCCCAGGGGGGCCCCGCCGATGGCCAGGAAGATGAGGGGGGCGATCACCCCGTCGGAGGCATTTTCCGCCACCGTCTCCACCGCGGCCTTCGTCACCCCCGCCTCGTCCAGCCGGTCGGTGTCCCGGCCCACGATCATGGACACGGCGTATCGGGCCTTGTCCAGATCTCCGGTCTTAAGGGCATCGTACACCTTCCGGCTCTCGACGGCCAGGGACTTGGTAGCCAGCAGCTGGTAGCTCACCACGCTCTCCACTCCCAGGGCCAGCCAGGGGCTGATCAGCCAGCATCCCCACAGCAGCAGCACCGTCAGGCCGGTGGGGATGAGCAGGGTGAGGAGCACCAGCACCACGCCACCCGCCAGCTGGCCGCCATGAGACTTGGGAAAGAGCTTCCGCAGCAGTTTCTCCAGGCCGGAGATCAGGGCGCCGATGGCCCGCACCGGGTGGGGAGCCCAGTGGGGGTCCCCCAGCAGCAGGTCCAGGCAGAAGCCGATGAGCAGGGCTGTCAAATGACTGATCCACCAGTTCATCCAGGAAATTCCTCCAATACGGTCAATTCCAGGGTATGGGGATTCAGCTCCATGCGGAAGCCGCCGCAGTTGGGGCACATCCAGCCATAATACTGCCGCTCCGGGCGGCCATACTTGGACAGCAGGCCCATCAGCGCCCCGCCGTGGGACACCACCCCCACCCGCGCAAAGCCGTGGGCGGCGGCGTCTTTGACCAGTTTCTCCAGACCGATGGACACCCGGTCCACCACCTGCTCCGCCGTCTCTCCCACCGGCATGGCGGCGAAATTCAGCCGGTCGCCCTGGCCAATCCAGGCCTGGTACAGGGGATCGTCCTTCAGCTCCTCGTGGTTCTTCCCCTCAAAGGGGCCGAAGTCGGTCTCCCGCAGCTCGTCAATCACCGTCATAGCCACGCCTGGCCACAACAGCTGAGCCGTCTGGCGGCACCGCATCAGGGGAGAGCGGTAGATGTGCTCCACACGGGGCAGAGTGGGCCCCACCTGACGGGCCAGCTCCTCCCCCTGGGGGGCCAGAGGCACGTCCAGGGTGCCGATAAACCGCTTCTCCAGGTTGCCCTGGGTGGTTCCGTGCCGGATGAGGATCAGTTCCATGGTTTGTCTCCTTTCAGGATCATGGGCAGGCCGCAGAAAATGCGCTCCACCCGCTCCGCCCGCTGGGCCAGACGGCAGCACAGCCGCCCCACGTCCTCCCGCCAGGCTCGCTGGGCCGGGTCGATGGGCACCACGCCGCAGCCCACCTCGTCACAGATGAGGATCAGGTCGGGATTGACGGAGAGCAGCGCCCCCTCGTCCAGGTGGGGCCACTGTTCCAGACCGTCAAAGACCGGCTTGCTTCTGGCCTCCTCGGGCGTATGGGCCACCTGGTCGGGGGCATATCCGGTTTTTTGCAGCACATAGTCCAGCTTGCCCTGGCCCGCGCCGCCGATGATGAGGATCATACCAGCACCTCGATTTTCTGAGCAAGTACCACCGCCAGCACCATGGCCAGCTCACAAATTTGGAGGAAGAACCCGGCCAAATCGCCGGTGACGCCGCCGAATTGCCGGGCGCTCATCACCCGGTAGTAGAGGCAGGCCAGTCCCGCCCCCAGCAGGGCGGCCCCGCCGGTCCACAGGTCCAGCCACAGCAGGGCGGCGGCGCAGGCCACCACCCAGATCACCATGACGCCCCGGGCCTTGGCGGTGTCCATGGTGTCGGTAAAAGTGGCCAGCAGGCCGGTGCCCCGGGCGTTGGGCAGGGTCACGGCGAACAGGCCGGACAGACTGCGGGAGAGCACTGGCCCCAACGCCAGCACCAGGGCGGCCCGTCCAACCGCCGCCACCTCGCACCAGCAGGCGAAGAACACCAGCAGGTAGAGCCCGCAGCAGATGATGGCAAAGGCCCCGGTGTGGGAGTCCTTCAAAATCTCCAGCTTGCGCTCCCGGCTCTGGTGGGAGGACAGGGCGTCGCAGGTATCACAGAAGCCATCCAGATGGATGCCGCCGTTGAGGGCGATGGGAATGAGCAGGGCGAAGGCGGCAAAGAAGAGAGGGCCGAAGCCCAGATATCGGGCCAGAACCATCCAACCGTACAGCACCGCCCCAATGACCGCCCCCACCAGGGGAAAGAAGCACAGGGCCCAGGCCAGGGCCTTCTTCTCCCAGTCCACCCGGGGCATGGGGACCTTGGAGTACATGGCAAAGGCAATGATGAGGCTTTTCACGCAAAAACTCCCTTCCACGCCACCGGGATACCGCATACCACTTCATAGACCTGTCCCGCCAGGGCGGCTGTCCGGCGGTTCAGCTCCCCCAGCACCGACAGGTAGTCCAGGGTGACGGGATCGTAGTCCATCCCATCGGAAAACAGCTCGTTGGTGACCACCACCAGCAGCTCCGCCTGGTCCGCCGCCCGGCGTATCCCCGCCAGCACCCGGTCCAGGGTCCCGTCCTTCCCGTCGGGAGAGAAATACTCGTTGGCGCACAGGTTGGACAGGTCCTCCAGCAGCACGGCGCAGCCGGAGGGCAGCACCATATCCGCTAGACCGGTGGGACACTCCACCGTCTCAAACCCCTTGCCGGCGCGCATTTGCCGGTGGCGCTCCACCCGGCGGACGCTCTCCCGGTCCCACACCTGCATGGTGGCCAGATAAATTCTGTTCTCCAGGCCGGAGGAGGTCACCAGAGATTCGGCAAATTCCGACTTCCCACTGGCCGAGCCGCCGGAGACCAGGATTAACATGGTGATTCCTCCCTTCAAACGGGCGGGTGTGGGCACCCGCCCCTACAATCAAACCCCGTAGGGGCCGATGCCCACATCGGCCCGCGTCACGTTAACGGCTGGTAGGCCTCAATGTCCACGGCCTCAAAGGTGGCCATCTCCCGGTACACCGCCAGGCCCATGTCCAGCAGGGGCATCACCGCCACCGCGCCGGTGCCCTCCCCCAGCCGCATCCCGGCGTAGAGGAAGGGCTCCAGGCCCAGATCCGCCAGCACCAGCTTGCTGGCCGGCTCGTCGGAGGCGTGGGACCCCAGCATATAGTCGCGGCTGTCCGGGCAGATCCGGGCGGCAATGAGGGCTGCCACCGAGGAGATGAAGCCGTCCACCAGCACCGGCACATGGCACATGGCCCCGCCCAGGAACACCCCGGCCAGACCCGCCAGATCCAGACCGCCCACCTTATGGAGCACGTCCAGGGGATCGTTGGGATCGGGACGGTTGACGGCGATGCCCTGCTCAATGGCGTGGATTTTCCGCCGCAAACCCTCACTGGACAAGCCCGCCCCCCGGCCGGTCATATCCACCGGCGGGCGGTTCAGAAACACCGAGGCCACGGCGGAGGAGGTGGTGGTGTTGCCGATGCCCATTTCCCCAGTGCCCAGCAGGCGTACGCCCTGGGTACACAGGTCACGGGCCACCTCCACCCCAACCAGGATGGCCCGCTCCGCCTCCTCCCAGGTCATAGCGGGGCCCTGGGACAGGTTGGCGGTGCCCCGGCGGATGTTCTTCTGCAAGATCCGTTCCCCGTGGAGAGGGGTGGCCACACCGATATCCACCGGCACGATCTCCACCCCGGCAGCCCGGCCCATGGCGCACACGCTGGTATCGCCGGTGGACATATTCTCCGCCACAATGGCGGTGACCTCCTGGCCGGTCTGGGTGACCCCGTCGGCCACTACGCCATTGTCGGCGCACATCACCACCACCGCCCGCTTGGAGATGTCCACGTTGGGGTTGCCGGTAATGGCGGCAATGCGGATAATGGCGCTCTCCAGAGCCCCCAAGCTGCCCAGGGGCTTGGCGATGGAGTCCCAGCGGGCCTTAGCCTGGGCCGCCGCGTTTTGGTCGGCGGGGGTGATGGAACGGACCACTTCTTCCAGTGTCATAGCAATGCCTCCTGTCGGCGGCGGGCCGCCGCCACGAAATTGCGGGCCATCTCAGGTCTGGCCCAGAAATGGAAGTGGGGAAATCCGGCGTACAGGGTAGGGGTATGAATACCGCAGTCCCAGCCCCTGTCGCTCAGCGGCTTTTGGGCCCGGAAGCTGTCGCCGGGCTGCTGGCTGTCCCAGTAGTGGAACTCGTGGGCGGGCAGCTCCTCCCCCGCTTGACACAGCAGACCGCTCGTCCGGGCGGTGAGTGTCACATAGCCAAACCGGCCCAGCCTGCCGGTATTCCAGGCTCTGCCGGGGATCACCCCCGCCATGGACCAGTCTCTTCCGTCGGCATCCTCCAGCGTCTCATGGAGGTAGAGGAAGCCGCCGCACTCGGCCACGGTGGGCAGGCCGCCCGCCACCCCGTTCCGGATGGCGGACAACATGGCGCTATTTTGACTCAACTGCTCCGCCAGCAGCTCCGGGTAGCCGCCCCCCAGGTAGAGGCCGCAGGTGCCTTCCGGCAGATTTTTGTCCTCCAGGGGGGAGAATTCCACCAGCCTGGCCCCCAGCCGCTCCAGCAGCTCCAGGCCGTCGGCGTAGTAAAAACAGAAGGCCTTGTCCCGGGCCACGGCGATCACCGGCCCGCCCTCCACCGGCTCCGGCAGGTCCAAAGGCCCGGCGTTCAGGTCGGGGGCGGAGGCGGCCAGGGCCAGCAGGCCGGTGAGGTCAATGGTCTGCTCCGCCTGGGCGGCCAGCTTTTTCAGTTTCTCCTTCAGGCCCGCCACCTCGTCGGCGGTGACCAGACCCAGGTGGCGGCTCTCCAGGGCGCAGTCGGGCAGGCTGGGCAGGAAGCCATATACCTTTACACCCGTCTCCCCCTCGATACATTCCTTCAGCCGGGGATAGAGCATGGGAGACACCCGGTTGAGGATCACACCCTGGATGCCGCTGTCCGGCCGAAAGGTTTTCAGGCCGTGGACCACGGCGGACAGGGTGAGGGCGCTCCCCCGGCCATCCACCACCAGCACCGCCGGGGTGTTCGTGGCTTTGGCCAGATGGTAGGCGCTGGCCTCATGGCTCATGGCGATGCCGTCATAGTAGCCCATGACCCCCTCGATGAGGGCCAGGCCGGACCCGATGCTGTTCTGCTCCAGCAGGGACCGGGTACGGTCCTCCCCCAGGAAGAACAGGTCCAGGTTGCGGCTTTTGGCCCCGATGACCTTGCTGTGGAACATGGGGTCAATATAGTCGGGACCGCACTTGAAGGCCACGGGATTGATCTTTCGGTCCATCATAGCCTGCAACAGGGCGCAGGTCACGGTGGTCTTGCCCCCTCCGCTGGCGGGGGCGCACAGCAGCAGCCGGGGCGTGCTCATGGCCGACCCTCCCCGGAGAAAATCCACACCGGATTCTGGGCGTCCATCAGGTGATACCGCCCCGCTTGCCGGGTACGGGTGGCGGACACCTGCACCATATCCGCTCCCTCCAGAGAGGCGAAGAGCCGGGCGGCCTCGGCCACCGTCTCCAAGGTGACGGCGGTACACACCACCCGGGCGGCGGGATTTTTCCGGAAGATGAGATGCAAAATCTCCTCCAGCTCCCCGGAGGTGCCCCCCAGAAAGACCCGGTCGGGGGCAGGCAGGTCCTCCAGCGCCGCCGGAGCGCTACCGGGCACCACCACCAGATTGCCGGTGTGGAACCGGGCCTTGTTCTCCGCCAGCAGAGCCAGGGCCTCCTCCTTTTTCTCCACGGCGTACACCTGCCCGGCGGGACAGGCCAGGGCGCACTCCACCGACACCGAGCCGGTGCCCGCCCCCACGTCCCACACCACATGGTGCTCCTCCAGCCGCAGCTTGGAGATGGCCAGGGCGCGCACCTCCTCCTTGGTCATGGGCACATCCCCCCGGAGGAAGGCCCCGTCGGGCAGGCCGGGAGAATTGAAGGGCCGCACCACCGGGTCGGGATTCTCAGCCAGCAGTACAGATAGATCAGCAAAGGACTGCTCCGCCAGCTCCGCCGCGGTGCCGGTGACGATGCGCTCGTCGGGGTAGCTCAGCCGCTCCCCCACCGACACTGTGACCCCGCCCAGCCCCCGCCGGGTCAGCTCCTTGCAGATGTCCTCCGCACGGGTGGCTCCGCCGGTGAGGGCGAAGGTGCGGCTGTTGCGCTGGATCTCCCCCACCACGTTGTGGCTGCGGCCGTGGGCGCTGACGATCTTCACGTCCTGCCAGCTGGTGTGCAGCCTGGCGCAGAAATAACTGAGGGAGGAGATGCCGGGGATGGTAATTACCTCATGGCTGCCCAGCAGGGTCCACAGCTTTTTGGCCCCGCTGTAGAAGCCGGTATCCCCGGACAGGAGCACCCCAATGGGGCCCTCCTGCTGCTTTTCGATGTATTCGGCAATGTCGCTCCCGGCGATGAGGGGCACGCAGGTGTGGCTCTCCTGGAAGGGCTCCAGCAGCCGGGGGGCCCCCACCAGGGTGGCGCACCCCTTGACCGCCTCCAGCGCCCACACCGTCATGGTCTCGGGGGCGCCCATGCCCATGCCGATGAGATAGACTTTCATGTATTCCCCTCCCGTTCCAGCAGCTTCTTCAGCCCCTCCAGCTCCATGCCGGTCTCCCGCCGGGGGCGCTCCACCACCAGCAGGGTGCAGTCCTTTTCCCGGGCGGCCTCCGCCTTCTCCCGAAAGCCGCCGTAGCCGCCGGTATCCTTGGTGACCAGCACCTGAATGGCATACTGGTCGATGGTGGCCTCGTTCATGGCTCTGGTAAAAGGGCCCTGCATACAGATAATATTCTTGGGCGGAAAGCCCAGCTCCAGGCAGCGGCCAAGGGAGTCCAGGGTGGGCAGCACCCGGGGATAGCACCGCTCCACCAGGCCGGACCGGGCAAAGGCGTCCAGCTCCTTGCTGCCGGTGGTGAGCAGGATGTTGCCCGGCAGCTCCTCCAGCCGCCGGGCCGCCTGAGCCATACTCTCCGCCTTCAGGCAGCCGTCCTCCCGGTCGGACTGCCGCACCAGCCGCCGGTAAGGCAGGCCGGTCTTGCAGGCGGCGGAGCGGATGTTCTCGGTGACCTCCACCGCATAGGGGTGGGTAGCGTCCACCACGCAGGCAAAGGGATGGCCGGCCATCAGGGCCTCCATCTCCTCTTCCGTCAGCCGCCGGGCGGAGAGGGCGATGTTGGGATGCTGTGGGATCAGCTGGGCTCCATAGTCCGTGGCCACGCAGAGGTACACCTGCCAGCCCCGCTCCGCCAGCCACAGGGCCAGCTCCCTTCCCTCGGCGGTGCCGCCGAAGAGCAGAACCTCCATCTTACTCCCCCCGCTGGAGATAGCCACGGGGGGTGACCATCTTATCGGCCAGCACCTTGGTCTGGCTGTTGCCGATGAATACGGTGGTAAACATATCCACCTGGGCGTCCCGCAGCTGGGCCAGGGTGAGGAGCTTGCCCTCCTCCCCCTCCCGGCCAATGTTGCGGACGGTGCCGCACACGGTGTTGGGGTCCTTGTCCCGCAGCAGGATATCGCAGGCCCGCTGCAAATAGTCGGGCCGGTTCCGGCTGGAGGGGTTGTAGAGGCAGATCACGAAGTCCGCCTGAGCGGCGGCGGTCAACCGCTTTTCGATCTTCTCCCAGGGGGTGAGCAGATCGGACAGGGAGATCACCGCGAAGTCGTGGGTCAGGGGAGCCCCCAGCACGGCGGCCCCGCCGCAGGCAGCGGTGATGCCGGGCACCACTTCGATCTCGATGGGGTCGTACTCCTGAGCCACCTCATAGATGAGCCCCGCCATGCCGTACACCCCGGAGTCGCCGGAGCACACCACCGCCACGTCCTTGCCGGTGAGGGCGGCCTCCACGGCGGCCCGGCACCGGTCCACCTCCCGGCGCATCCCGGTGGACAGCACCTCTTTCTCCGGGAAGTCCGGACGCACCAGCTCGATATAGGCGGTATAGCCCACGATCAGGTCGCACCCCTCCAAAGCGGCCCGGGCACGGCCGGTCAAGTCCGCGCCCCCGCCGGGGCCCAGTCCGATCACAGTTACTTTTTTCATAGGATCTTCCTTCCCGCCACCGCCACGGTGACGCCGTTTTTCGCCTGTTTGGGCACCAGAATGGTCCCTCCGGCCAGCACTGCAGCCCGCTCGCACACATTATCCACCCCGGTGATATGGGCCACAAAGGCGGATGGGGTAAATGTTCCCTGGGCCTGTTCCAGCTCCGCCGCCGAAAAGACGGTCAGGGGCAGGTGGTGGGCGGAGCAGAAGGCCAGCAGGCCTGGCTCATCCTGTTTCAGATCAATGGTGGCCACCTGGGCCACCGCCTGGCACTCATAGCCGGACAGGGCCTCTTCCACCGCCCCCCGGATGGTCTCCATGGGGGTGCCTCTCCGGCAGCCGATCCCCAGGATCAATCCCCTGGGAGCCAGCCGCAGGGTGCGGGAAAAGGGGCCCTTTTCCTTCCGATAGGTCACCCACACACCCAGCTCCGCCGGGTCCCCGGTCAGTCCCGCCGGGCAGGGGTGACCGAAGTCACTGATAAAGCCCACGCTCTTTCCCTCCAGCAGGGCGGCGGAGATCTCTTTGGCAAGGACCCGGTCGGTAATGACCATGCCCCGCTCCCTGGCCCACACGTCCACAGCGAAAATACCGTTCACGTCGGTAGCAGTGGACACCGCCGCCTGACCGCCGGTAAGGGCAGCCACCTTCTCAGCCAGCTCATTGGCCCCTCCCACATGGCCGGACAGCAGGGGGATGGCAAACCGCCCCGCCTCATCCACGCTCACCACGGCGGGGTCGGTAAATTTATCCTTCACATGGGGGGCAATGGCCCGGACGGCGATGCCTGCCGCTCCCACAAAGATCAAAGCATCCGCTTCGGTCCAGGCCTTTTCCGTCCAGCCCTCCAGGCTGTCATAGGCCTCCGCCCCAACCTCAGGGACAAACCGGGCTGGCACATGAAGGGTGGCCTCCAGCGCGTCAGCCAGGGTACGGCCCAAAGCCGCCCCCCGCCGGGTAAAGGCAATGATGGCCGCCGTCACTTGCTGGCCTCCCGGAATTCATGGGTAAAGGTGGGGTCGTACAGCTTGGAGCGTTTGTAATCATCCCCCAGAAAATAACCGATGGTAATGAGGGCCGTCTTGGTGACCTGGTTCTCCTTGGCGGTTTTGGCCAGGGTGGACACGGTGCAGCGGTACACCTTCTCCTCCGGCCAGGTGGCCTTGTACACGATGGCCGCCGGGGTATCGGGCGCATAGCCCCCCGCCATCAGCTCTTCCTCTACCTGCTCCAGCAGGCCGGTGGACAGGAAGAGCACCATGGTGCAGCCGTGGGAGGCCATCTTCCGCAGCTGCTCGCCCTCGGGCACGGGAGTGCGGCCCGCCATGCGGGTAATGATTACCGACTGTGATACATCAGGCAGAGTATACTCCGCGCAGAGGGCGGCGGCCGCTCCGGAGAAGGAGGACACGCCGGGGGTGACATCGTAGGCAATGCCCAGTTTGTCCAGCTCATCCATCTGCTCCCGGTGGGCCCCGTACAGGGAGGGGTCGCCGGTATGGAGCCGGACGGTGGTGCCCCCTCTGGCCTCGGTATCCTTCATCACCGCAATGACCTCTTCCAGGGTCATCTTGGCGCTGTCATAGACCTGGCAGCCTTCCTTTTTATAATCCAGCAGGGCGGGGTTCACCAGGGAACCAGCGTAGATGATCACATCCGCCTCCCCCAGCAGCTTGGCCCCCCGCACGGTGATGAGGTCGGCCCCGCCGGGGCCCGCGCCGATGAAATGTACCATAATCATTCTCCTGTCTGTATGAGTGCGGGCCGACGTAGGCATCGGCCCCTACAAATGTCAGCGGTCAGTAGGGGCGGATGCCCACATCCGCCCGTTCCGGTGGAGGGCCAGCAATTTGTCCGCCCCAGTGGTTTTGCCCAGCAGTCCGTACTGGTTGGAGAAAAACACCGCCTCAATGGACAGCTCCGGCCCGGCCCTGTGTTTCAGCACTTCCTCCAGGGCCTGGGCAATGGAGGCCATCACTGGTTCCAGCAGCCCGGCCTCCTTCAGCAGTTCCACCCCGGCGTCGGTGGTGGGGCAGGCAAAGAGGGCTTTCAGCAGCGCCGGACTGCCTCCTGCCAGGGCGGCATGGGCGGTAAGAGTCTCCCGCCTGCCGTCGGCCACCTTGGAGTGGGTGTTCATGCTTCCCGCCGCCACTTTGATGAGCTTGCCCAGATGGCCCACCAGCAGGAAGGACCGGAAGCCCAACCCGGCGGCGTGGTCGATGGCATGGCCCAGATAATTGCTGCAGGTGCAGCGGTGGGTCAGGTCCAGGCCCAGGGTCCCCTGGGCGAAGGAGTCCCCGTAGTTGCCTGGGGTCACCAGCAGGTCGGTCACTCCCGCGGCTTTGGCCATGTCCTGCTCCAGGTAGAGGGAGTCGATGAGGGCGGCCTCGCTCATGGGCCGGACGATGCCGCTGGTACCCAGGATGGAGATGCCCCCCTCAATGCCCAGCCGGGGATTGAAGGTTCGCTCTGCCAGGGCCTCCCCCTCGGGCACGGAGATGGTGACTTGCAGCCCGCCGGTATAGCCCGCCCGGGCGGCTTCCTCCTCCGCCTGCTGCCGGATCATACGCCGGGGGGTGGAGTTGATGGCGGCCTCCCCCACCGGCTGATCCAGACCGGGCCGGGTCACCCGCCCCACCCCGGTACCGCCGTCGATGGTCACGCCGGGCGTGTCGGTTTTCTCCACCCGGGCAACGATCAGGGTGCCATTTG
Source organism: Candidatus Flavonifractor intestinigallinarum (assembly GCA_019119165.1). GTDB lineage: Bacteria > Bacillota > Clostridia > Oscillospirales > Oscillospiraceae > Flavonifractor > Flavonifractor intestinigallinarum. Next base: position 26,340 of record DWXO01000091.1, read on the forward strand.
TCACGTCCGGGTCGTCCCCGCCGTCCTTCCGGACGGCGCAACTGGCCCAGTTTGCTCCGGCGGCGTGCTCCAGCAGCTGGGCCTCCACCGCGATCCCCGCCGGGGTGTCCACCCGCACCGCGGGCAGGGTCTCCCCGGTGAGCAGCAGCCGGACCGCCCCTACCGTGGCGGCGGCGGCGCAGGTACCGGTGGTATAGCCGCAGCGCAGCCTCTTATTCCCCACCGGGATATACAGTTCCAGCACCACACCGCCTCCTTCCACACAAAAAGGCCCTCCCCAAACTGGGGAGGGCCTTTTTCCGATGAAAAAATGCCGCACCTCTCCACCTCAGAGCTACGCAAGACCGTATCCCTGCAGCGGGTCTCCTGGCTTGCGCTTCCTCCTCCGGCGCACCTTCTCAGCCCAACGGGCCAATGGTGTTCGCGCCTTCGTCCACGCTTACAGTAGAGGTAAGACTGCGCCGGATTTGCACCGGCTTCCCCCTTGGCGGCACTGCCGCAACTGCGGATACCATTTAATTCTTCGCCCCATTATATCAGGGTCCAGGGGAAATGTAAAGGTGATTTTTGTCATAGAAGCCCATCAGACCGCTTCCGTATCACAACAAAATTAGTCAATTTGACCCCGTGGCGCTCCACCTGCTGCTCCCGCTCCACCTGCCAGCCCCGTTTTTTAAAAAAGGGCCGGGCGGTGAGGGAGGCGTGGGTCAGCCGGGCGTCGGGCAGGCTGTCGCACAGAGCGGCGGCAATCCCCCGGCGCTGATAGTCCCTGTGTACATACAGCCGGTCCAGGTAGCCGCCGTCGGCCAGGTCGGCAAAGCCCACAATGACGCCGTCCCACTCCGCCACCAGGGTGGTGTGGGCCTGAAAGGAGGCATCCCAGGCCGCCAGATCCACCTGTCCGTCGGCCCAGGCGTCCAGCTGCTCGGGGGTGTAGTCCTGTCCGCACACCCCATGAACCGTCTGGTAAAAAAGCTCCGCCAGAATGGGGCAGTCCGACGGGCGGTAGGGCCGTACCGTCAGACTCATGTGCGATGCCCCATATATCTGGCCTTATCCCACAGCAGGGCGCCGTACTGACACACCTTCAGCAGCACGTTCATCACCGGGTAGGACAGGCACAGGAACACCACCAGCACCAGGAAGGACTGGATGGTCAGCTGGCTCAGGCCGAAGCTGGCGCCGAACCAGATGATGGCCACCGTGGAGGAGGCGCTCATGGCGATCATCAGCACCCGCCGTTTCCAGTCGAAGGGCTTACACACCTGATAGAGCACCAGCAGACCGATGACCACCAGCAGAATGGTGGACATGGTGGACAGCTCGTCGGTGGTAAAGCCGAACACCAGATAGAAGGCCTCCAGCCCCAGCACAATGATCAGGTCGGTAAGGCCGCCGGGCAGGGCCGCCCGGAACACGTTGGTGAGGAATTTCCCCTTCACCAGGGCGTGGTTGGGCTCCAGCGCCAGGAAGAGGGATGGCACGCCGATGGTGACGGCGCTGAGGAAGGAAATCTGCAGCGGGGTCACCGGGTAGGGGAAGGTGGCAAACAGGGAGATGATGGACAGGAAGAAGGAGAAGATATTTTTCACCAGATAGAGGGCGGCGGCCCGCTGGATGTTGTTGATGACCCGCCGGCCCTCGGCCACCACCTTGGGCATGGCAGCAAAGTCAGAGTTGAGGAGCACCAGCTGGGCGGCGTGGCAGGCGGCCTCCGCGCCGGAGGCCATGGCAATGCCGCAGTCGGCATCCTTCAGAGCCAGCACGTCGTTGACGCCGTCGCCGGTCATGGCCACGGTGTGGCCCGCCCGCTGGAGGGCCTGGACCAGCTTGCGCTTCTGGTCGGGGGTGACCCGGCCGAACACGGTAAATTCCCGCACCGCCCGGTCCATATCCGCGTCGGAGTGGAGGGTGGCGGCGTCCACATAGCGGTCCGCCCCCTGGATGCCCGCCTGACGGGCCACCTCGGCCACCGTCACCGGGTTATCGCCGGAAATGACCTTGACGGCCACCTTCTGCTCGGCAAAGAACTGGAAGGTCTTGGGCGCCGACTCCCGCACCCGGTTGGACAGCAGCACCAGGGCCATGGGGCACACCCGCCGGGGGTCCAGCCCCTTCTGGTCGGGCATCCCCTGGTACTCGGCGGCCAGCAGCACCCGGTAGCCCTTGGCGGACCAGGGGTCCACCTGCTCCTTCAGATCCCCGTACCGGGGCCCCAGAATGAACTCGGGGGCGCCCACCAGATAGGCGCCGTGGCCGGGAAAGACGGCGGCGCTCCACTTGGTGGCGGAGGTGAAGGGGATGGTCTTTTCCGCGTGCCAGGCCGACCGGCCATGGAACTTCTTCTGCATGGCCCGGGCGGTATCGTTGTCTGCCTCGGAAACCTGATAAAAGGCGTTGAGAATCTCGGTGACCTCGGTCTCGGCGTACTTCTCCGGGTCCAGGTACACCACCTCCCCCACCTCCATCCGGGGCTCGGTGATGGTGCCCGTCTTGTCCACACACAGCACGTCCACCCGGGCCAGGGTCTCGATGCAGTTCATATCCTGGGCCAGCACCTTGCCCTGGGCCAGCCGGATCATGCTCACCGCCAGGGCCACGCTGGTCAGCAGGTAGAGGCCCTCGGGGATCATGCCGATGAGGGCGGCCACCGTGGACACCACTGTCTCCTGGAAGGTACGGCCCACGATGAAAAATTCCTTGGCAAACAGGGCGATGCCGATGGGAATGAGCAGGATACCGATGACCCGGATCAGCTTGTCCAGAGAGGACATCATCTCGCTCTTGCCCACGGTGACGTCCTTTTTGGCCTCCAGGGTGAGGCGGGCGGCGTAGGACTCCGCCCCCACCCGGTCCAGCCGGGCCCGGCAGCGCCCCGCCACCACGAAGGAGCCGGAGAGCAGGGCGTCTCCCGGCCGCTTGACGATGGCGTCGGCCTCGCCGGTGATGAGGGCCTCGTTGACCTGGACCTGACCGGCCAGTACCGTGGCGTCGGCGGGGATCTGGTCGCCGGAGGCCAGCTCCGCCACGTCGTCCCGCACCAGATGGGCGGCGGGCACCGAGCCCAGCTGCCCCTCCCGCACCACGTTGGCCCGGGGGGCGGCCAGCAGGTTGAGCTTGTCGATGGTCTGCTTGGAGCGCAGCTGCTGCAAAATGCCGATGCCGGTGTTGGCCATGGCGATGAGCAGGAATAAAAGGTCCTCCACCGATCCCACAAAGATCAGCAGAGCGGCCAGCACCACAAAGATGAAGTTGAAGAAGGTAAAGACGTTGGCCCGCACGATCTGCCCCACGGTCTTGGTGGGGGATTCCACCGGATCGTTGGCCCAGCCGTTCTGCTGGCGCTCCCGTACCTGGGCCATGGTGAGGCCCAGGTTGGGGTCCGGGCTCACCCGGGGCACGTCCCGGCGGGGACGGGGGACGCTCTGGGGTGATGGATGCTGTTTCTGCTTGCCTTTCATGTATTCGCCCTCAATACTGTAAATTCCGCCCGTCAGGCGGATAATTTCCAAAATCTTGTCACATTATAGCCGATTTTTCCGGCACATACAAGGCCGCCGGATAAATCTTAACCAATTCTCCACAATTTCTTAAGTCAGGGGCATGGAGCCCCTCCTTCTCCGCTATACTGGAACCAAAGGAGGGGTATCCATGGAGCCCATTTCAGACAAGATGCACGTCCTGCTCCGGCTGGCACTGTGCGGCGGCGGAGCCGCCCTGCTGTACGCGGGCGCTCTCAAGCTGCCCGCCCTGGCCGACCGCCGCCCCTGGCTGGAGGAGCACCGGCTCCAGGTCATAGCCCTGGGAGCGGCGGGGCTGTTCGGCCTGTCCCTGCTGGCCTTTCCCCGTCCGGCGGTGGAAGAGGAGCAGGAGGCGCCCGACTGCTGCGACGGCTATGAGCCGGTGGAGTAAGCCGCCCCAAAAGCACAGGGCCCGCCGGAAGGCGGGCCCTGTGGGGAGGTTATCGGAACAGGGGCAGCAGGGCCGCGCCGATGATGCCGGCGTCATTGCCCAGGGCCGCCCGCACCAGCCGGGTACGGTGGACGCTGTTGCGGGCATAGTCCTCCCGGTTGAGGATGTAGCGCACCGGGGCCATCAGGGTCTCCCCCTGGGCGGAGGGCCCGCCGCCAATGCAGAATACCTCGGGCTGGAAGATGTTCACCAGACTGGCCACGCCGCAGCCCAGGTAATCCACATACTCGTCAATGACCATTCCGGCTGCGGCGTCGCCCAGGGCCGCGGCGTCAAAGGGGGTGCGGCCGTTGACCGCCTCCAGAGACCCGGCCAGCTCCCACAGCTTGGAGTCGGGGTGGTCCTGCATCACCTCACGGGTGCGCTTGATGAGAGCGGTGGCGGAGCAGTAGGCCTCAAAGCAGCCCTTCCGGCCGCAGGTACACAGCCGCCCGCCGTGCTCGATGACAAAGTGGCCCACCTCCATACCGGCGTAGTTGAAGCCGGTATACAGCTTGCCGTTGAGGACGGCGCCGCCGCCCACGCCGGTGCCCAGGGTAATGGCCACCATGGAGTTGCTGCCCTTGCCGGCCCCGGCGGCAAATTCGCCCAGAGCGGCGGCGTTGGCGTCGTTCTCCAGATAGATCTCCTTGTTCAGCCGCTCCGCCATCAGAGCGGTGAGGGGCACGTTGGAAAAATCCAGGTTGGACCAGAACCGGATCACGCCGGTATCCGGCTCAATGGTGCCGGGGGAGCCGATGCCCACCGACGCGATATCGTCCATGGACAGGCCCATCTGCTCCACTGCCGCCCGGGAAGCAGCCGCCATCTGATCGGCCACCTGGTCCGCCGGAACGCCCCGGGGGGTGGGCAGGCTGGCCTTGCCCAACAGTTCTCCCTTTTCAGTCACCACTGCGGCGGCCACGTTGGTGCCGCCCAGATCAATCCCCAAATAGTACATCATCCCGCCTCCTTTGTTCTTCTCCCTGATTATAATGCACCCGGCCCGGCGGCACAAGAGGAAAAAACGGCGTCCCACGGACGCCGTTTTTCAGGTCACGATAGGCCCCCGGGCCCGCTTAGGGTAAGCGGTGGAATCCTCCTCCCGCCGCTGGCGGCGGGTCCGCAGGTGGACCGTCAGCGCCACAATGGCGCTGAGCAGCAGGAAGGAGTAGAAGCTGATGCCCCGGGACACCAGCACGGCGGGGGTCACCAGGCTGGAGCCGAAGAACAGGGCCATAGCGGTGACGAAACCTCCCTCGGAGGCTCCCACGGCGCCGGGCAGAGGCAGATTGGCCACCGCCAGGGTCACCAGGGCCTGGGTGGCAATGATCTCCAGCGGGCTGGCGCCCGACAGGCCGAAGGCGTAGTACACCGCCACCGGAACGGAGAAGAGGGCGGTGAGCTGGACGATGGTGATGAGCACCAGGCCCACCATCATGCCCGGATTCTGTTTGACGCACTGGGCGCCCTTGTGGTACTCCTCCATCTGCTTTTCCAGCCGCTGGCGGGCCTTGTCCTCATGGCGGATGATATGGACCTTCACCAGCAGCTTGAGCACGCCGCCGGTAAGCTTGCGGGCGGCGTTGGGCAGGAACATGAGGGAGAGCATTCCCACCGTCAGACTGCCGTTGACCACCACGCCGTAGAGCAGCAGCAGGCCCAGGCCGCCGCCCAGGTTCTGCACCAGATCGAAGTGGGTCAGGGCGGCCGTCAGAGCGTAGGCAATGACCACCGCCTGATAGCACGCGGCAATGAGCATCATGTTCAGGGCACCGTGGGCCGCCGGGATACCGTCCTTGGACATATAGTAGACCTGGGCGGGCTGTCCTCCGGTGGAGGAGGGGGTGATGGAGCTAACGTAAAAGCCCACAAAGGAATAACCCAGGCAGCGGCGGTAGCGCACCTTATGGCCCAGACGCCCCAAAACGATCCTGGAACACAGGGCCTCGCTGCCCACAAACACAAACATCATGGCCAGCCCCACCAGCAGCCACAGGGGGTTGAGCTGCCGCAGGGTATCGGTCAGCCGCGAGAAGGACATATCCCGGAGCAGCATATAGCCGGTAAAGGCCATGAGGGCCAGAATCAGACCGATACCGACCAAGCTCTTCCGTTTGTCCATCAGGCGCACACCCCTCTTCCCGCGGTCAGCCGGGCCAGGATATGGGTCACGCTCTCCTGCTCCAGCTGTTCTTTCAACGCGTGCATTCTGGCCGACATATCCGCCAGCGTATCGTCGTCATAAATCAGTTCACGGATGGCCGCAAGGCACTCGTCGGACTCCTTGGCCGCCACCCGGCCCAGCCCCCGCTTCACCAGGAAACGGGCGTTGTTCTTCTCCTGCTCCAGGAATGGCTCCCAGGCCAGAATGGGCAGCTCGGAGAAGATGCTCTCAAACATGGTGATACCGCCGGGCTTGGTGAGCACCAGGTCGGCCCAGGCCATATATTCATAGACCCGGTCGGTAAAACCGATCACCCGGATGTTTTCATACTTGCCCACCAGCCGGTCGTACAGCTTCTGGTTGCGGCCGGTGATGATGGTGGTATGTACGCCGGGCATGGTATCCAGCGCCTCATAGAAGGAGTCCTTCCGGGGCATCATACCCAGGCCGCCGCCCATAATCAGCAGATTGCGCTCCTGCCGGTCCCCCCGGTGGACGGGCAGCTTGAACTCCGCCCGGACAGGGATACCGGTGACATAGATGATGTCCCGGTTGACGCCCTTGGACACCAGCCGCTCCTTGATCTCCTGGGTGCCCACCAGATAGCAGTCGGTGACACGGTGAATCCACTCGGAATGGCTGGTCAGATCGGTGACGCAGGTCACCATGGGCAGACTGCTCCCCGTCTCCTTCTTCCACCGGGCCACGATGCGGGCGCAGATGGGATGGGTGGCGATAATCACATCGGGCCGCTTGCGCTCAAAGAGCTCCTCCACCCGGTCGGGGCACTGCTCGTCGTTCAGGGGCCGCTCGTCGGAATCCTTGTTCTGGGTGAACTTATAATAAAGGTTGAACAGTCCGCTGCCCCGGGTCACCAGGACATTGAACCATTTGTACATGGACTCGTAATTGTGGTTGGTGTAAGCGATCAGGTCCATGACCTCCACCTGGGCCTCGGGGAAAGCCCGCAGCAGCTGCTGACGCAGGGACAGGGAGGCCGACCAGTGGCCCATACCGAACTTCCCGGTCACGATCAGGATATTCATGCCGCTCCCTCCTCACGATACTCTTTCTCATGGTCAAGTATAGCGGGTGTTCTTTTAGAAAATCAGAGCTTGTTTCTTAAAAAGATATTAAGAAAAAGAAACAGATTGTCACATTCCCATCCAAACCCGCTCCGGCAGGGGCTCCTCCCCGGCAGTACACACCGCCGCCCGCCAGTCGGGACCGGCGTATGCCCCGAAGCGCAGGCCGTCCCGCTCCCCGGTCTGGCCCGGCTCCAGCAGGGGCACCTGGATGGTCCTGGGGGCCTGCCGCAGGCCGGTCCCCAGGCATTTGACCTTGGCCTCCTTCAGGGTCCACAGGGTATACAGGCTTCCCCAGTCTCCCCCCCGGCTCTGGAACCAGGCAAATTCCTCCTCCGAGAGTACATAGCGCTCCAGCCCCGCCCGCCGGGGCCGCATCCGCTCCACGTCCACCCCCAGGGGGGCCTCCCCCACCCCGCACAGGGCCAGGCCGCCGCTGTGACTCAGGTTGAAGTGCAGGCCGGGCGCGTCGGGAAACCAAGGCTTGCCCATCTCCGTCCGGGACACCGGGGGCAGCTCCGCCCAGTCCAGCTCCTGCCGCAGCAGGCGGGCAAGCAGTTGCCAGGCGTCCGTCTCCGCCAGCTTGAGCACCATGGCCGCTCCCTCCTTCCCTCTGCAAAAAGGCGGCGAGCCCGCTGTCCGCCTGGCGGTATGGCAGGGACGCCGTCTATGCTTTTTTCTCATTATATCTGCCCGTCCCCCAATCCGCAAGGTCCTTTCACAGCTTCAACCCATTTTTTACAATTTCCTCCTTTTACCTTGAAAAAGAGAGGGCATCTTTCCTTCCCGCATTTGCTTTTACAGATGGTTGGAGGTACAATAAAATAGAACGCGTATGGGCCGGGACAGGCCGCGTCCCCTTTTCAAGACTTCTTATGAGGTGAGTCTATGTATACCATTCTCGTCTGTGACGACGATCGGGATATCGTCTCCGCCCTGGACATCTACCTGACCAGCGAGGGCTACCGCACCGTCAAGGCCTACGACGGGCTGGAGGCCATCAAGGCCGTGGAGGCCCAGCCGGTGGACCTGATTCTGATGGACATTATGATGCCCGGCCTGGACGGTATCCGGGCCACCGCCAAGCTGCGGGAAAAATGCAACGTCCCCATCATCCTGCTCACCGCCAAAAGCGAGGACGCCGACAAGGTGCTGGGGCTGAACATCGGAGCCGACGACTACATCACCAAGCCCTTCAACCCCATCGAAGTCATCGCCCGGGTGAAGAGCCAGCTGCGCCGGTACACCAGCCTGGGGGGCAAAAACGGGGCCAGCGAAAACCCCCAGCTGCTCACCAACGGGGGCATCGCCCTGGACGACAACGCCAAGTCGGTGACGGTGGACGGGGACCGGGTGAACCTGACTCCCCTGGAGTACAACATCCTGTTTCTGCTGCTGAAGAATCCGGGCCGGGTCTTTTCCACCAGCCAGATTTACGAGCTGGTGTGGAACGACCCCTCCCTGGGCTCGGAGAACACTGTGGCGGTCCACATCCGCCACCTGAGAGAAAAGATCGAGATCGATCCCGCCAACCCCCGGTACATCAAGGTGGTGTGGGGGCTGGGCTACAAGATGGAAAAGTTCTGACCCGTATATAAGGAGGGGAAACACCATGAAACAACTGGGGACCCGGCTGGCGGTGAAGGCCATCGCCTTTCTGCTGGCGCTGGGCACCGGCGTGGGGGGCTTCTGGGCCACCCTGTTCATCCTCTCCCAGTGGGATACCCTGTGGACCGGCGTGGGCTACTACTCCAGCAACTCCTGCTCCCAATATATGGACAACCGCATGGTGCAGGTGGTGGAGCTGGCCCGGCTGCTCCAGTATCAGGCCTGGGAGGCCCCCCTGTCCTACCTGGACCAGCAGCGCCTCAGCGACCTGGAATACGCGCTGGACAGCGAACGCACCAATTTCTGCTTCACCATCCGGCGCAACGACAGCGGCGCGCTGGTCTACTCCAATCTGGAGGATGGCCAGACGGTGGAGAGCACTGTCCACACCGTCCTGCGGGACTCCATCGACGTCACCTACAACGACGGCAGCGAGCGCCGGAAGGATTACTTTGTATGGAACGGAGAAAAGCAGTTCTATCTGCTCTACGTGGTGCTGGATGACGGCACCGAACAGCTGCTCACCCCCACCGACGCCGCCACGGCCGCCCGGTACGGCTACACCTTCAACGGCAACTCCTGGGACTATAATCAGGCCCAGGACAGCCGTCTGCTCTACATGGATCTGGCCATTGAGTACGGCGTGGCCTATCCCCTGACGGTCCACGACGAGTTTTGGGACAGTTCCCTGGATTTCAGCGAATATGCCCGGTATCTGCCCGCTCTGGCGGTGCTCACCGTGGTGCTGGACGTCTCCTGTGTGCTCACCTGCGTCTTTTTGTGCCGGGTGGTGGGCCGCCGTCCGGGCCGGGAGGGCGTGGTCCCCAGCCGGTTTGACCGCATCCCCCTGGACCTGCTGGTGCTGCTGGAGATCTGGATCGTCATTCTCCTGCTGGCCGGCGGCGATCCCATGGCCGTGGCTCTCAACGCCAACGGGCCGTCCACCGACGTGGTGGTGGGGCTGGCCCTCATCTCCAGCGGCGTGGGCCTGTGCGGCCTCTCCCTGCTGCTCACCCTCATGACCCGCATCCGGGCCAAGATCCTGTGGACCAATACCCTGGTATGGCGGCTCATCCAGGTTCTGGGCCGGGCCGTCCGCAACGCCGCCCACAGCTGGCCCCTTACCGGGCGGGTCATCGTGCTCTTTCTGCTCTACTTGGTGGGTACCTTCCTCACCGCCCTCACCGTGGTGCTCGTTCCGGTCTATCAGGGGTTGGTGCTGTGGCTGCTGTGCCGGTGGGCCATCCAGTGGCACCGGGTCCGCCAAGGCGCCGACCACATTCTGGGGGGCGATCCCAGTTTCAAGATCGACACCAGGGGCCTGTACCTCGATCTGGCCCAGCACGCCAAGCAGCTCAACGACCTGGGCGGCACCATCAGCCAGGCGGTGGATGAGCGCATCCGCAGCGAGCGCTTCCGGGCGGAGCTCATCACCAACGTGTCCCACGACCTGAAAACCCCTCTGACCTCCATCATCAACTATGTGGACCTGCTGAAAAAGCAGCCCATTGACAACCCCCAGGTCCAGTCCTATATTGAGGTACTCACCCGGAAGAGCCAGCGGCTGAAAAAGCTGACCGAGGATCTGGTGGAGGCCTCCAAAGCCTCCACCGGCACCCTGCCCGTCCATCTGGAGCGGCTGGGCATGGTGCAGCTGGTGCAGCAGGCCCTGGGCGAATTTGAGGAGCGGTTTGCCCAGAGCAATCTGACCGTGGTCACCCTCTACCCGGAGGAGGAGGTGTGGATCATGGCCGACGGCCATCACCTGTGGCGGGTCATTGACAACCTGCTGTCCAACTGCAACAAGTATGCCCTGGAGGGTACCCGGGTCTATCTGGAGATCACCCGTCAGGACAATGCCGCCGTATTCGCGGTGAAAAACATCTCCCGGCAGCAGCTCAACATCCCCCCCGAGCAGCTGATGGAGCGCTTTGTCCGGGGAGACACCTCCCGCACCACCGACGGCTCCGGCCTGGGGCTGTCCATCGCCCGCAGCCTCACCGAGCTGCAGCACGGACAGTTCGATCTGAGCATCGACGGCGACCTGTTCAAGGCCACCGTCACCTTCCAGCTGGCTCCCCCGCCGGAGGGGGAGGCGGAACCCCAGCTCCCTCCGCCGGCATAAATGAACACATCCACCAGCGAAGCTGGTGGTTGTCACTATGCGGGCATAGCCCTTTGTTCCTCGCAGACGCGTGCAACGCGTAATACGGTCTGCCAGCTGCGTAAGGACTGTTACTTGCCGCCCGTAAAC
>DWXO01000092.1 GCA_019119165.1 Candidatus Flavonifractor intestinigallinarum
TATAACCTGATCTCCTTCCAACAGGAGACCTATACCGACAGCGCCCAACTGACCATTGACCCGGCCCCGGACACCCTGATCCGGGTATTCATGGCCTGGCAGGGGCTGGACCAGCCGGTGGAGGTGGAGCCTCAGACCCTCACCGCCCCGAAGCGCACCGGCTTTACCGCCGTGGAGTGGGGCGGCGCGGAGGTGGAGCGCTGAACAGCCTGACGGCCTTTGCCCTGTTGCGGCAGGGGAGAAAACGTGATATTCTAAGCGGGCAACAGGCTGTCGGGGAAAGAGGGCGCGCCGGATATGAAGGCAAGAGAATATCAGTATGACAATCTGCGCTTCCTGCTCATCGCGCTGGTGGTGCTGGGTCACCTGCTGGAGATTGCGGGGGAATTCCCCCAGAAAGAGATCCTGTACACGCTGATTTACTCCTTCCATATGCCTGCCTTCCTGTTCCTCAGCGGGATGTTTGCCCGGTTTGACCGGGGAAAATGGATCTTCGGTATGGCGCTGCCCTATCTGCTCCTCCAGTGGGTGTATACCGCCTTTGTGGAGAAACTGGGAGACCCTTGGGTCCATGTGCAGTTTTCCAGACCCTACTGGATCTTGTGGTACATCTTTGTGCTGATGGTCTACACCCTGCTGTTGCCGGTGTATGATACCCCCTCTCCTGCGGGAAGGTGGTTGATGGTGGCCGCTTCGGTGGCCCTGGCGCTGTTGGCGGGCTTTGACAAGAGCATCGACTACCAGTGGAGCGCCTCCAGGATCGTGGCCTTTCAGCCCTGGTTTCTGCTGGGTTATTACTTCAGACAGGCGGAGGGCCTGCGGGCCTGTTGGAACGGGGCGGGGCGGACATTTCGGGGAATGCTCCTGGGCCTTGGGGCCGTCTGCTGCGTGGCGCTGGAGTGGTTGATGCTGCGGCAGGGCGTGACCGCGAAAATGATGCTGGGGGCCTACGGCTATGAGGATCTGGGCTACAGCTGGCAGGTGCGGGCACTGATCATGTGCTGCGCCGCCGGGGTGATCTTCCTCCTGTTTGCCGGGCTTGCCCCTCACCTTAAACGCAAAATCCCGGTGGTGACGGTATTGGGACAGAATACCCTGTCCATTTACCTGCTCCACGGATTTTTCTTCCATCTGTTCCGGCTGAAATTCCCCTGGCTGCTGGCCCAGCCCTGGCAGGTGCTGCTGGCGTGGGCGGGGCTGCTGCTTCTGCTGGGCAATCCGGCTGTGGGCCGGTGTACCGCCTTCCTGCTGGGCGGGGGATGGTACCGCCGGTTGCGGGCCCGGCGCGGACCTGGGAGAAGTATTGCGCCCGGGGAAAAAATATGATATTCTAAGCTATCATTGTTGCGCGATTCTTCGGAAAACCATAGACTCCATAGAAAGAAGGAACTTGAATGTCCCATCAGACCGTGATCGTTCTGGACTTCGGCGGCCAGTACAACCAGCTCATTGCCCGCCGGGTCCGTGAGTGCGGCGTGTACTGCGAGGTTAAGCCCTATACCACCCCGCTGGAGCAGCTGAAAGCCATGGAGCCCATCGGCTTCATCTTCACCGGCGGCCCCAACAGTGTGTACGATGAGAAGGCCCCCCATGTGGACCCCGCCATCTTTGAACTGGGAGTGCCTGTGCTGGGTATCTGCTACGGCTGCCAGCTGATGGCCCACACCCTTGGCGGTCAGGTCACCGCCGCCCAGGAGGATACCGCCCGGGAGTACGGCAAGACCGAGACCTACTACGACACCACCTGCAAGCTCTTCAAGGGCCTGCCCCAGCAGGGCATCTCCTGGATGAGCCACGGCGACTATATGGCCAAGGTGCCCGAGGGCTTTGCGCTCACCGCCCATACCGACGCCTGCCCCAATGTGGCCATTGCCGACGAGAAGCGGGGCTTCTACGGCGTGCAGTACCACCCCGAGGTCAACCACACCCAGCACGGTGTGGACATGATCCGCAACTTCCTCTATGAGGTGTGCGGCGCCACCGGCGACTGGACCATGGGAGACTACAAGAATACCGCCATCCGGGACATCCGGGAGAAGGTGGGGGACGGCAAGGTGCTGCTGGCCCTGTCCGGCGGCGTGGACTCCTCCGTGGCCGCCGCCCTGCTGGCCGAGGCTGTGGGCAAGCAGCTCACCTGCGTGTTCGTGGATCACGGCCTCATGCGGAAAAACGAGGGCGACGAGGTGGAGGCTGCCTTTGCCCGCTGGGATATCAACTTTGTCCGGGTGGACGCCGAGGCCCGCTTCCTGCTGAAGCTGGCCGGTGAGGCCGAGCCTGAGCGCAAGCGCAAGATTATCGGCGAGGAGTTCATCCGGGTCTTTGAGGAAGAGGCCAAGAAGATCGGCCGGGTGGACTACCTGGTCCAGGGCACCATCTACCCCGACGTCATCGAGTCGGGCGCCGGCGACGCCGCCGTGATCAAGAGCCACCACAACGTGGGCGGCCTGCCCGACTATGTGGACTTCAAGGAGATCATCGAGCCTCTGCGGCTGCTGTTCAAGGACGAGGTGCGGCAGCTGGGCCGTGAGCTGGGCCTGCCCAAGTACCTGGTCATGCGCCAGCCCTTCCCCGGTCCCGGCCTGGCCATCCGGGTCATCGGCGACCTGACCAAGGAGAAGCTGGATACCCTGCGGGATGCCGACGCCATCTACCGGGAGGAGATTGCCGCCGCCGGTGAGGATAAGAACATCAACCAGTATTTTGCGGTACTCACCAATACCCGCTCCGTGGGTGTCATGGGGGACGGCCGGACCTACGATTACACCCTGGCCCTCCGGGCGGTGACCACCAGCGACTTCATGACCGCCGACTGGGCCCGCATCCCCTACGATGTGCTGGACCGCATCTCCACCCGCATTGTCAACGAGGTCAAGGGCATCAATCGTATCGTCTACGATATTACCAGTAAGCCCCCGGCCACCATCGAGTGGGAATGACGCTCGAAACGGCGAAAACCCGCATGAATACAGGCTTTTTTGCCCGTCCATACTGCTCTTGATACTGGATTGA
>DWXO01000093.1 GCA_019119165.1 Candidatus Flavonifractor intestinigallinarum
CTTAGAAGGCAGTTGCTCTATCCACCTGAGCTACAGGCGCGTATGGAGCGGGTGATGGGAATCGAACCCACGCGACCAGCTTGGAAGGCTGGGATTCTACCATTGAACTACACCCGCATGGGCGCTGACACTCGTTAAGTACGTCAGCCAGAATATAGTAGCATATCATTTTCTATTTGTCAACGCTTTTTTACATAGTCCAAAAAAATTTTTTCCCAACTTGCAAAACAGCCCCTCCTTGGTTATGATGAGAGGGCAGGCCATCCGGCAGAGGAGGAGAGATCTCATATGAAAATCAGTTATCAAACGGTCCGTCAATCGGAGGAGATCCGCACTTATATCACCCAGGCCGATCACTCCCTGTCGGCGCTGGGCTTCACCGAGCACAGCTTTGCCCATGTGACCCGCTGCGCCGAGGTGGCCGCCCACATCCTGGTACAGCTGGGATACGACTCCCACCAGCAGGAGCTGGCCCGTATCGCCGGCTTCATGCACTACATCGGCAACGTGGTCAATCGCCATGACCATGCTCAGACCGGCGCGGTGATGGCCTTCCGTATTCTGGACAAGATGGGGATGGACCCGGCGGACGTGGCCGCCGTCATCACCGCCATCGGCCATCATGACGACTCCACCGCCTTCCCGGTCAATCCGGTGGCCGCCGCCCTGATCCTGGCGGATAAGACCGATGTGCGCCGCAGCCGGGTCCGCAGCAAGGATCGCCAGCACTTCGACATCCACGACCGGGTCAATTACGCCGCCGAGCGCTCCGACCTATCTCTGGAGAGGGACGACGGCACCATCACCCTGACGCTGACCATCAATACGGAGTTCTGTGCGGTGATGGATTACTTTGAAATTTTCTTAGAGCGGATGCTCCTCTGCCGCCGGGCGGCGGAGCACCTGGGCCTTCAGTTCAAGCTGGTAATCAACGGTCTGGCCCTGCTTTAAGGCAGCAAAAGGCCCGGTTCGGTTTTTTACCGAACCGGGCTATTATCATGCTTTTTCTGTTACATGAGGCGCACAGTGTAATAGACCGCCAGAATGAGCAGCCAGGCCACCAGTACCCCGTACAGCACCGCCAGCACCCCCAGGACCAGCGCCGCGATAACCACGGCGGCCACCAGAATGCAGGTCACATAGAGCATGGCATAATTGGCGTTCTTGGGCAGGATCTCCTTGGCCTTGCCCTTGACGCTCCAAAAGCCCTTATGGGACTGGAGCAGGCGGAAGCACACCGCCCCGGCCAGCACCAGCACCGCCAGCACAGCCAGATAGCCGTAGCCCACCAGCGGGCTGCTCTCAGCCTGAGCCGCCACCTTAACGCCCAGCAGACCCAGGGCGCTGAGCGCCGCGGAGAAAAAGAATTCCCGCTGATAGAGGTAGTAGATCAGGGCCAGCACGGTCACGGCGGGCACCGCGATGTACAGGAAGCTGATGCCCCGGTCGTAAAAAACATGAATGACCACCGCGCACACAGCCAGCACCAGAGAAATCCCGGTCAAAACGCCCGGCAACCGAATGGACCGGCCGCTCCGCCAGAACACCAAGGTCCAGAGCAGTAAAATCACAAAACAGATGGGCAGCACGATGGCCAATACCTTGAACATTCCCTGAAGGGCTACCGCAATATAGACCTGTTCGGTGGTAAACTTAACATATACCTTGTTCAGAAGAAGAAGCAGAGCCTCCAGCACGACCGCGCCCAGGATCCACCAGAGGACCTTGGTCAGGACTACGTCTTCTTCCCGTGCGCGCTGTGCCTTCTGTTGTTCTTTCTTATTCATGTATCCATCTCCTGTGGCAAAATGTCCGGCAGACCCCCGAACAGCCCTGAATCATCAATCCCATATAGTTTATCAGAATCTGCCGCACATTGCAAGTCAAGAATCCCTTTTCTCTTTTCAATCGTGGAAAACTATGCTAGAATAATGTCTGCAAAATTCTCAATTCCCGGCGCCGCTCTCCGGCGGGGCCCCACCATGCAGAATGGAGTCGATCATGAAGCGTTTCCTTCCTTTCCTTTGCTGCCTGCTGTTTTTGGCCGGCTGCACCGCCGCCCCTGACGCCGCGGAACCCGCCCAGGCCCAGTTCTTTTCCATGGACACCGTTATGTCCATCCGTGTATACAGCGAGGGGGGCGAGGATGCCCTTCAGGCCGCCCGGCAGGAGATTGAGGGGCTGGACAAGCTTCTCTCCCGCACCGACCCGGACAGCCAGATCTCGCTTCTCAACAGCCATGCCGGCGACGGCACCCTGGTCGCTCTGGACGACCAGGTGGTCCAGCTCCTCTCCTTTGCCAAATCGGTCTCTCAGCTGGTGCCCGGCTGCTTTGATATCACCATCGCCCCTGTGATGGACGCCTGGGGCTTCACCACTGAGGAGCGCCACGTCCCCTCTGCCCAGGACCTGGCCGCCGCCATGACGCTGGTGGACAGCGGCAAACTGACCGTGGATGAGGCCGCCTCTGCCGCCCGGCTGGAGCAGGCCGGCATGGAGGTGGACCTGGGCGCGGTAGCCAAGGGCTTTGCCGCCGGCCGGGCGGACGCCGTGCTGCGGGAGCAGGGGGTCACCTCCGCCCTGCTGGATCTGGGCGGCAACGTCACCACCATCGGCAGCAAACTGGACGGCTCGGCCTGGCAGGTGGCGGTGAAGGACCCCCAGAACACCTCTGAGGCCCTGTGCGTCCTCTCTCTGGAGGACCAGACCGCCTCCACCTCCGGCGGGTACGAGCGCTATTTTGAGGAAAATGGCCAGACCTATCACCACATCATCGATCCGGAAACCGGCTATCCCGCCGGCAGCGGCCTTTTGTCGGTAACGGTGATCTCCTCCGACCCTATGCTGGCCGACGCCCTCTCCACCACCCTGTTTGTGGCCGGACCGGAGGAGGCCCTGGACTTCTGGCGGAGCCGGGAGGATTTTGAGCTGGTGCTGTGTACCCAGGACAACAGGGTGATCGTCACCGAGGGCCTGGAGGCGGGCTACCGCCCCGCCGCCGAGGATCGGGGGTATACCTATGAGATCGCCCGCCGCTGACCGCCGCCGTCCCACTCTGTGGGACGGTGTGGTGGCCCTGGCCGTGGTGGCCCTGGCGGTGCTTCTGGTGTTTTTGCTGCGCCCGGCGGAGGGCAGCAACCTCACCGCCGTCATCACCCTGGACGGAGAGACGGTAGCCCAGTACCGCCTGGACCAGCTGTCCCAGCCCGTCACCCTGACCGTGGATGAGGGGACCTATCCCCTGACCATTCGGGCGGAACAGGGCCGGATCTGTATCGAGCACAGCGACTGTCCCAGTCAGGACTGTGTCCGCACCGGCTGGATCAGCCGTCCGGGACAGCAGATCATCTGTCTGCCCAACCGGCTGGTCATCTCTCTGTCCGGTACAGAGCCTGAATCCTTTGACGCGGTAACAGGCTGAAAAGTTCCCACCCTGCCCCTATTTTTTCCTGGAAGGAGGCCCCTCCGTGTCCGTATCCCTCCAGCGGCTCACCCGCTCGGCCGTTTTGACCGCCCTGGCCCTGGCTCTCTCCGTGGCGGAGGGTCTGGCGCCGCTGACCATCCTCTTCCCCCTCCCCGGCCTGCGGCTGGGCCTGGCCAACCTGGTCACCGTGTACGCCCTGTGCCGTCTGTCCGGGCGGGAGGCGCTGCTGATCCTCATTGCCCGCTGCCTGCTGGGCTCCCTGCTGGGAGGCAACCTGATGGCCCTGGCCTTCTCCCTCACCGGCGGTCTGCTGGCCCTGGGGGTCATGGCCCTGCTGCTGCGGCTGCCCGGCCTGTCTCTGTTCGGCGTGTCCATCGCCGGAGCCGCCGCCCACAACACCGGCCAGATCCTGGCCGCCATGGTGGTGCTGGGCATCCCCGCCCCCCTGGTCTATCTGCCTCCCCTGCTGCTGTGCTCCCTGGTCACCGGCGCGGTCACGGGCGGCGCCTCCATTCTGCTGGTCCACCGGGTCCCCTTCCCCGGAAAGGTCTGAATGGGAGTTGTCACACCTGAAAAAAGGTGGTAAAATGAGAACCCAATCTCATTTTACCACCTTTTCATTTGTCAGGAGGGATTACTATGACCGACCGGGAACTGGTGGATCTGGCCTTTACCATGCTGGAACGCTCCTATGTCCCCTACTCTCACTTCCCTGTGGGCGCCGCCCTGCTGTGCGCCGACGGGACGGTTTTCACCGGCTGTAATGTGGAAAACGCCGCCTACGGCTCCACCATCTGCGCCGAGCGCACCGCTCTGGTGAAGGCGGTGAGCGAGGGCCACCGGGACGACTTTGTCCGGCTGGCTGTGGTGGGCAATTCCATCGACTATTGCTGGCCCTGCGGCGCCTGCCGCCAGATGCTCTATGAATTTGCCCCCGACCTGACGGTGCTGGTGGGCCGCTCCGACCGGGACTTCGTCCGCCTGCCCCTCCATGAGCTGCTCCCCCACGGCTTCGGGCCCAAGTCTCTGGCATAATGGGAAACCAGGTTTACGTTGTCTCCTGCGCCGACTACGCCCGGGCGGAGGCCGCCCTGCGGCAGGCTATCGCGGCCATGGGCGGGATGGAGCGCTTTGTCCGGCCGGGGGAGCGTATTCTGCTCAAGGCCAACCTGCTCCGCCCCTCCCCGCCGGAGGCGGCGGTGTGTACCCATCCGGCGGTGCTGGGGGCCATTGCCGGGATGGTCAGGGAGGCGGGAGGTTCCGCCCTCATCGCCGACAGTCCCGGCGGCGCCTTACAGAAGGAGTCGGTGCTCCGCAATCTGTATGAAAAGACCGGCGCGGCCCAGGCCGCCCGGGCGTCCGGCGGGGAGGTCTGTCTGGACCCCTCCGCCCGTCTGGTGGAGCTGCCGGAGGGAAAGGTGCTGCGTCAGGCCGAGATCATCTCCCCCGCTCTGGACTGCGACGGCATCTTTGATCTGTGCAAGATGAAAACCCATGTCTTTATGGGCATGACCGGCGCGGTGAAAAACAGCTTCGGTCTGATCCCCGGCCTGACCAAGGTGGGATTTCACGGTTCCCACCCGGATCAGGCCCAATTCGCCCAGGTGCTGCTGGATCTCATCGGCTTTATGAAGCCCCGCCTCAGCGTCATGGACGCCGTTCTGGCCATGGAGGGGGAGGGCCCCGGCGCGTCGGGCACCCCCCGGCAGGTGGGGCTGCTGCTGCTCTCCGACAACCCGCTGGCCCTGGATGTGATCGCCGGGGAGATCATGGGTCTGCCCAGAAACAGCAACCCCGTCCTGCTGGCGGCGGAGGCGCGGGGGCTTTTCCCCACCCGCTGGGAGGATGTGGAGCTTATCGGCGCCCGTCTGGAGGATCTGCGCGTCCCGGACTACAAATTTCCCGCCAACGTGCGGAGCAACCTGATGGAGTTCCTGGGGCCCCTCACCGGCGCGGCAGGCCGGCTGTGCAAGAGCCTGCTGTCCCAAACCCCCAGGGTACAGCCCAAGATGTGCGTGGGGTGTGCCATCTGCAAAAATGCCTGCCCCGGCAAGGCCATCACCATGACCGGCCCCAACGGCACCGCCAAGATCCACCCCCGCTCCTGCATCCGCTGCTACTGCTGTCATGAGCTGTGCCCCCACAAGGCGGTGGAGCTGAAACGCAGCTGGCTGGGCAAGCTTCTGGGCAGCTGAGCCCGGCGTTGAAATTTTTTGAATATTGCACACAAAACAGGATATGCTAACAGCGGTATCTCAATTTGGAGGAGGCAGCATATCCTATGTTCCTGGACAAGATCGCCCTGGTCCTTGCCATCATTGGCGGACTCAACTGGGGCAGCATCGGCATTTTTCAGTTTGACCTGGTAGGCTTTCTCTTCGGAGGACAGTCCAGCACCTTCAGCCGCGTGATCTTTACCCTGGTGGGTCTGGCGGCCATCTGGTGCATCTCCCTGCTCTTCCGGGACCTGCGGGACAAAGACCACACCTGATCACAAACTTCAAACGGGCCTGCCGCAACTTTATGTTGCGGCAGGCCCGTTTCCTGTCAATTCTGCGCCAGCAGGTCCAGCGCCGCCTCCAGCTGGGCGTCTCCCTCGCCGGTGAGGTAGACCTCCGCGTCCAGGGTCAGGCCGGTCCCGATGAGCGACGTGCCATTGCCGGTAAAATAGGCCCCGGTGGAGATGGCCATGGCCCCGCCGTGGGGCAGGGCAAAGGTCTGCTGGGAATAGCCCTTACCGCTGGTGGGCTCGCCCACAATGACCGCCACTCCCTGCTCCTGGAGCTCGGCGGCAAAGAACTCGGCGGCGGAATAGGTGTCGGCGTTGACCAGCACCGCCATGGGCAGATCCACACAGGATGCGTCCGACTGGGTGACCTCCTCGTTGCCCGCCCGGTCCCGACTGATGAAGATGGGGCCCTCGGGCAGCAGGAAGTCCAGCATTTCCGTCAGCTGGCTCAGGTAGCCGCCGCCGTTGTTTCTCATATCAAAGACCAGGGCCACGGCCCCCTCCTCCTGGAGCTTGGTCACCTCTTCCTCCAGACGCTCGGCGCTATGGTCGTAGAAATTGGCCAGGGCCACATAGCCCATGTTGCCCTCCAGCATCTTGGCAGTAACCGGGTCGCTGTCCAGGCTGGCCCGGGTCACCTCCACGGTACGCGTCTGTCCGTCGGTCCCCAGGACCTCCAGCGTGACGGTGGTGCCCTCCTCGCCCTGGATGTGTTCCGACCCCTCGTAGCGGTTCTCCCCTGCCAGGGAGAAGCCGTCCACCATGGTAATCACCTCGCCGCTCTGGAGCCCGGCGGCCTCGGCGGGCCCGCCGGCGGTCACCTCCACAATGGTCAGGCCCTTCTCCGACTCATAGTTCACCGTAACGCCGATGCCCACATACTGGTTGGTGCGCCGCTGGTTCTGTGCCGCGTACTCCTCCTCGGTAAGGTAATAGCTCCAACGATCCCCCAGGCCGTCCACCATGCCGCTCAGGGTGGAATCCACCACCTGAGTCTGGTCATACTCCCCCACGAACCGGCTGTTCACCAGATAGAGCCCCTCCAGCAGGGACAGCCCCTCCTTGCCGAAGATGCCATAGAAAACCGCCAGCAGCACCCCTGCCGTCAGGAGCATGGTGACCGGCAGCAGGATGATCAGGTGGAGGGCGGAGAAGCGTTTGGTTCGCATACGGTATCATTTCCTTGTATTATAGAGTAGTAGTTATTAAAGCCCCTCTCCAAGGGCTGTGCTACACTGTAAGGGATGCTGTGGATTGGTGATCATCTCCTACCACAAGATGGCTCAAGAAAGGTTCCAACCACAGCCCCTTA
>DWXO01000094.1 GCA_019119165.1 Candidatus Flavonifractor intestinigallinarum
ACAGGGGGAGGAGAGCCGGTCAGACAGATACACCGGCAGGGGACAGCCCTCCACCGGGAAGGGGACCCGGCTCTTTTTCAGCCTCAGCCGGAACCGGAGGTTGGCGGTGAGGAAGAAGGCGGCCATGGCGGCCATACCAACCTTCCAAACCACATCCAGCACCTGAGCCGGGGAGAGGGTGGAGGCGGGGAGGGTGGTACTGGTCTCTCCGGCGGTTGGGATGTCCTCGATCACCTGGGTCTGGGTGTTGTCCGGAATCTGTTCGGCGGCCGGTTGGGCGGGGACCTCCACCGGCCCCTCCAGAACGGCGGTGAGCTGCTGCCCGGCCTGCTGGCTCACATCCAGCACCGAAACAACGGGCAGGGCGGGCAGCTGCACCGGCACCAGCAGCCGCACCAGCACCAACGCCCACAGGGCGTACTGCACCCGGCGGGGAATGGCGGCGCGGAAGAGAAACCGGAAGAGGATCAGGGCCAGGATCAACACCGACGCGGTGAGGATGACTTCTTTCATGACGACTCCTCCTTTGCCTGCTCCAGAATGGCGGAGAGCTGGTCAATGTCCTCCTGGGTCAGGGCCCGGCTGTCCACCAGGGTACTCATCATCAGCCCCAGGCTGCCGCCGTACACCTTGTCCAGGAAGTGGCGGGTGGCGGTCTCTTCCGCCTGCTGGCGGGGGAGCAGGGGGGCGTACTCCTTGGCCCTGCCCTCCTCATGGTGGGTCACCGCCCCCTTGGCCTCCAGCCGGGAGAGCATGGTGATGATGGTGTGCTTGGACCAGCCGGTGTCCCCCTCCAGGGCGTGGGTCAGCTGGGTGATGGTGGCCGGACCGTCCTCCCACAGGCGGTCCATCAGCTTCCATTCGCCGTCGGACAGGTGGATCTTCATAGGGCATCCCTCCATTGGTGTACAGTTGTCTACCTTTTCTGATTGGAGCATAGCACAAAGGTAGACAGTTGTCAACCAACAGATACATAAAAAGGGCGGGGATAAACCCCGCCCTTATGAGGGCTGCTCCAGCGCCCGCTCCAGAGCCTCAATGACGATCTTCATGGCCTTGATGCGGGCGTATTTCTTGTCCACCGACTCCAGAATGTGCCAGGGGGCGAAGGCGGTGCTGGTGCGCTGGAGCATCTCGTTCACCGCCACCTCGTAGGCGTCCCACTTGTCCCGGTTGCGCCAATCCTCCTCGGTGATCTTCCACTGCTTCGCCGGGTCGGCCTGCCGCTCATTGAACCGGGCCAGCTGGGTATCCTTGTCGATCTGCACCCAGAACTTGATGACCACCATGCCGCAGTTGTTCAGCTCCTGCTCGAACTCGTTGATTTCGTCATAAGCACGCTGCCAGTCGTCGGTGGTGCAGAACCCCTCCAGCCGCTCCACCATCACCCGGCCGTACCAGCTGCGGTCAAAGATGGCGATATGGCCCGTCTTGGGCAGCCGCGTCCAGAACCGCCACAGGTAATGGCGGGCCAGCTCGTCCTTGGTGGGGGCGGCGATGGGGAGGACCTCATACCCCCGGGGGTCCAGGGCGGAGGCCAGCCGCTTGATGTTGCCCCCCTTGCCGGCGGCGTCCCAGCCCTCGTACACGATGACCACCGGCACCTTCTTGCGATAAAGCTCGTTGTGGAGGGCGGAGAGCTTCTTGCGGCACTTTTTCAGCTGTTTGCGGTAGTCCTTCTCCTCCAGCGTCTTGTCCAGCTCCACCTGGGCCAGGGGCAGGGTGGGGGCCAGGGGCCACTGATAGGAGGGGTGGACGGGGACGGGCCGGGCCTCCAGGGCGGCGCAGATCTGGTCGTGGAGCCAGTCCGCCGCCGCCAGGTTGGCCTGGACGGCCTGGGTGCTGTCGATGATCTTCCAGGGAGCCCAGGGCTTGTCGGTGGCGGCCAGGTAGCCGTCAAAGACCGCCAGATGCTTCTGGTAGTTCCTGTTCTGCCGCCGGTCGGCCTCGGTACACCGCCAGGCGGTGTCCTTGTCGGCGGCCAGGCCGTCCAGCCGCTCCTTCTGGCTCTGGGCGTCGATGTGGAGGAAGAGCTTCACCAGCAGATAGCCCCCGGCGGCCAGCTGCCGCTCAAAGATGTTGATGCTCTCCAGCCGGGCCTGGTACTCGTCCTCCGACAGCTCCCCGTGCAAATAGGCCCGCACGGTCTCCTCCATCCAGCCGGTATCCAGAAAGAGCACCTTGCCCTGAGCGGGGATGGTCTCAAAGTGGCGCTTGAGGAAGGGCCAGCGCTTCTCGGTATCGGTGGGGGAATTGACGCTGATCACCTTAAAGAACCGGGGGTCCAGCTCCCGGATGAGGGACTGAATGGTGCGGCCCTTGCCCGAGGCGCTCCAGCCCTCCAGCAGCACGATCACCGGCAGGCCCGCCTGCTGCAGCCGCTGCTGCAAGCCCGCCAGCTCCTCCCGCCGGACCTTCAGCAGGGCCTTGCACTCGGCCTGAGTCCGCCGCTCGGTGTGAAAGGGAAAGTCACTGAGCATGGCTTATGCCTCCTTTGTGTGGTTTCGTCCTCAGTTTACACCCGAATACCGCCGCTGACAAGCCTTACCGCCCCAGGAAGTTTTTCTTGTGGCGGCGGCGGTTTTATAGTATACTATGTAGAGTCGATTTTACGAAAAAGAGGTTTTTTGCATGGATCACGCCCGTTATGAAAGTCCCCTCTCTTCCCGCTACGCCAGCGACCAGATGCAGTATATCTTTTCCCCGGACAAGAAGTTCTCTACCTGGCGGCGGCTGTGGGTCGCCCTGGCCCGGGCTGAGATGGAGCTGGGCCTGCCGGTGACCGCCCAGCAGGTGGAGGAGCTGGAGGCCCACCTCACCGACATTGATTACGACAAGGCCGCCCAGTACGAAAAGAAGCTGCGCCATGACGTGATGGCCCACGTCCACACCTACGGCGAGGCCTGCCCCAACGCCATGCCCATCATCCACCTGGGCGCCACCAGCTGCTATGTGGGGGACAACACCGACGTGATCCTCATGCGGGAGGGCCTGTGCCTGATCCGGGACGAGATCGTGCGGGTGCTGGACAAGCTGGCCAAATTCGCCCGGCAGTACAAGGCCCTGCCCACCCTGGGCTTCACCCACTTCCAGCCCGCCCAGCTGGTCACCGTGGGCAAGCGGGCCACCCTGTGGATGAACGAGCTGCTGCTGGACCTTGCCGACGTGGAGTACCGCATCGCCAACCTGAAGCTGCTGGGCTGCAAGGGCACCACCGGCACTCAGGCCTCCTTCCTGGAGCTCTTTGACGGCGACCATGAGAAGTGCCGGGCGCTGGACCAGAAGATCGCCGCCGAAATGGGCTTTACCGCCACCGCCGCCGTGTCCGGCCAGACCTACTCCCGGAAGGTGGACTATCAGGTGGTGTCCACCCTGTCCGGCATCGCCCAGTCCGCCAGCAAGTTCGCCACCGACCTGCGGCTGCTCTGCCACCTGAAGGAGGTGGAGGAGCCCTTTGAGAAGAACCAGATCGGTTCCTCCGCCATGCCCTACAAGCGCAACCCCATGCGCTGCGAGCGCATCTGCGCCCTGGCCCGGTACGTTATGGCCGACGCGGTCAACCCCGCGATTACCGCCGCCAGCCAGTGGTTTGAGCGCACCCTGGACGACTCCGCCAACAAGCGCCTCAGCGTACCCGAGGCCTTCCTGGCGGTGGACGCCATCCTCAACATCTGGGCCAACGTGGCCGACGGCCTGGTGGTCCATGAGAAGGTCATTGAGAAGCACGTCCTGGAGGAGCTGCCCTTTATGGCCAGCGAGAACATCATGATGGACGCCGTCAAGAAGGGGGGCAACCGGCAGGACCTCCACGAGCGCATCCGTGTGCTCAGCCAGCAGGCGGGGGCCAACGTGAAGGACCTGGGCCTGTCCAACAACCTGATCGACCTCATTGCCGCCGATCCGGCCTTCTCCATGCTCAGCCGGGAGGAGCTTACCGCCCATCTGGAGCCGGGCCGCTACATCGGCCGCTGCCCGGAGCAGGTGGAGGAGTTCCTCAAGGAAGAGGTGGAGCCGGCGCTGGCCCGCTATCCCCAGGCCCTGGAGGGCAAGACCGCGGAATTGAAGGTTTAATTGAGTTAGGAGCTAGGAGAGAGAAGATAGAAGATAGAAGATAAAATCGTCCGGCGGAGCCGGACACCGTAACTTCTATCTCCTATCCCATCACTCCTCACTGAAATGAAGGAGGAAATTGTCATGGAAAAGGCAGTTCGGCGCATTGGTGTGTTTACCAGCGGCGGTGACGCCCCCGGCATGAACGCCGCCATCCGTTCGGTGGTGCGTACCGCCATCCATATGGGCATTGAGTGTATCGGTATCCGCCGGGGCTATCACGGCCTCATCAACGGCGACTTTGTTCCCCTGGACTTCGACAGCGTCAGCGGCCTGTCCCGCCGGGGCGGCACCATGCTCTACTCCGCCCGCAGCGAGGACTTCAAGTCCGAGGTGGGCCGTGAGCGGGCCGCCGCCACCTGCAAGCTGCTGGGGCTGGACGCCCTGGTGGGCATCGGCGGCGACGGTACCTTCCGGGGTCTGCTCACCCTGGCCGACAAGGGCCTGAGCGTCATCGGCATCCCCGGCACCATCGACAACGACATCGCCTGCTCTACTTACACCATCGGCTTTGACACCGCCTGCAACACCGCCCTGGAGTCCATCGACAAGCTGCGGGACACCATGCAGTCCCATGAGCGCTGCTCCGTGGTGGAGGTTATGGGCCGTCACGCCGGTCACGTGGCCCTCAACGTGGGCGTGGCCTGCGGCGCCACCGCCGTGGTGGTGCCCGAGCAGACCGTCAACTACGAGGAGGACCTGATCGAGCCCATCCGCCGTGCCCGGCTGTCCGGGCGCACCCACTTCATGATCATCGTGGCCGAGGGCGTGAAGGGCGGCGCCTACGACATCGCCCAGCACATCCATGAGGCCACCTCCCTGGATACCCGGGTCACCATCCTGGGCCACGTCCAGCGGGGCGGCGCGCCCTCCCTCCGGGACCGGGTGGCCGCCACCTACATGGGCTATGAGGCCGTCCGGCTGCTGGCCGAGGGCAAGACCTGCCGGGTGGTGGCCATGGACGGCGAGTCCTATGTGGACTACGACATCCACGAGGCCCTGCAAATGAAGAAGGGCCTGGACCAGCAGACCTACACCGTCATGCGCGCCCTCACCGGCGTGCAGTAAGGAAGCCACAGAAACGGAGAGCGGAGCGGGGCTCCGCTCTCTGCCTTTTTGAAAGGAGGAAGGACCATGATCCTGGCCCTGTGCGTGGACGACAAAAAGGGCATGGCCTTCAACGGCCGCCGTCAGAGCATGGACCGGCTGCTGAGAGCCGACCTGCTGGCTGAGGCGGGGGAGGGCCCCCTGTGGGTCATCCCCTACACCGCCAAGCAGTTCGACCCCGCCCCCACCGGCCTGCGGGTCTCGGAGGACTTTCTGCTCCAGGCGGGGCCGGGCGAGGTCTGCTTTGCCGAGTTTCCCCCTCTGGCCCAGGTGCTGGACAGGGTGGAGGGAATTCTCCTTTACAGATGGAACCGAACCTATCCCGCCGACCAGTATCTGGATTTTGACCCGGCGGCGGCAGGGTTCCGGCTGGTCTCCGCCGGGGACTTTTCCGGCTCCTCCCACACAACCCTGACCAAGGAGGTCTATACCAGATGAAACGCATTTCTTCCGTTCTGCTGACCCTGGCCCTGCTGTGTGCCTTGGCACTCAGCGGGTGTAAAGCAAATGAGCCTGTCTCTAGTGCCGCCCCCGCCGGGTCCTACGACCTGACCAGCCTGCCCGATTACAGCGGCGATCCTTATGTGGCAGTCAATGACAATGTTCCTTACTTTACAGAGGACGACTATACCACCAACTCCTTCGAGTCCTACAGCGACCTGGACGCGCTGGGCCGCTGCGGGGTGGCCTACGCCTGCGTGGGGTCCGATCTCATGCCCACCGAGGACCGGGAGAGCATCAGCTCGGTGAAGCCCAGCGGCTGGATCAACGTGGAGTATGACGGGCAGTACCTCTACAACCGCTGCCACCTGATCGGCTTCCAGCTCACCGGCGAGAACGCCAACGAAAAGAACCTGATCACCGGCACCCGGTACATGAACGTGGATGGGATGTTGCCCTTTGAGAACATGGTGGCCGACTATGTGAAGGAGACGGACAACCATGTGCTCTACCGGGTGACCCCCGTCTTTGAGGGGGACAACCTGGTGGCCTCCGGCGTGCTGATGGAGGCCTACAGCGTGGAGGACAGCGGGGAAGGGGTCACCTTCTGCGTGTACGCCTACAACGTGCAGCCCGGCATTACCATCGACTACGCCACCGGGGCCAGCGCCGCCGGCGGGGAGGAGGTGCCCCAGGCCTCCGCCCCCGCCCAGACCACAAGCGGCTCGGAGGAGGAAACGCAGCAGTATGTCCTCAACACCAGCTCCATGAAGTTCCATGAGCCCGACTGCTCCGGGGTGGCCTCCATGAGCGACGCCAACCGCCAGGATTATACCGGCTCCCGGCAGGATCTCATTGACCAGGGGTATACCCCCTGCGTCATCTGCAAACCCTGAAAACGACGGGCGCACACTGACATGGCCTGAAAGTCCCCCTCATCCGGCCCTGCGGGCCACCTTCCCCCCTGTGGGGGGAAGGTAATGGGCGGGCCTGAAATTTAGCGTAGGGGCCGATGCCCTCATCGGCCCGTCCATCTGTAGGGGCGACCTTTACGGTCGCCCGCCCTCATTTATTTCTTCCCAAACGAGGTTTCCCATGAAAGACATCGTCACATCCTTCGGGGCCTGGATTCAGGCCCTGTGCGACAAAAACCCGGAGAAGGCCCGGAAATGGCTCACCACCGGCTACCGGGCCAAAAACCTGCAATTAAAGCTGGCCCCCGGCAAGCTCACCGCCAAGTCCGCCCAGATGGTGGCGGTCCAGACCATGAACTCCATGATCGCCCCCCTGGCCCACCCGGAGAAGGCCGCCATGGTCAGCCTGTTTCTGCCCTGTGAGCCTCTCCAGGTGCTGGGGCTGTCCCCTTACTCCTGTGAGGGCTTCGGCTGTTTTCTCTCCGGTACCCAGGCGGAGGGGGCCTTTCTCCGCTACGCCGAGAGCGAAGGCCTGCCCGAGACCTTCTGCTCCTACCACAAAATCTTCATCGGGGCGGCGGAGAAGGGCCTGATGCCCAAACCCCGGTTTATTCTGTCCACCACCCTGGCCTGCGACGCCAATCTGCTCACCTTCCGGCGGCTGGCAGAGCACTTCGGCGTGCCCCACTTCATGGTGGATGTGCCCTACCGCACCGACCAGAGCGCCGTGGACTATGTGGCCGATCAGCTGCGGGACATGACGGCCTTTCTGGAGCAGCAGACCGGCCAAAAACTGAGTCAGTCCGCGCTGGAGGAGACGGTGGCCCGCAGCAACCGCAGCCTTGCCAACTACCACCGCTATATGACCCTCAAGGCGGACAAGTGCATCCCCTGCGAGATGACGGGGGAGATGTTCGCCGCCTTCGCCCTCCACATTCTGCTGGGCACCCCGGAAACCGAAGCCTTTACCCTCCAGTGCCTGAAGGACGCAGAGGAGGCGGCCCCGGCGGAGGGAGTGCGGCTGCTGTGGCACCACACCACGCCCTTCTGGGTGGCCCCCCTGCGGCAGGTCACCGACTTCAACCGGGACGTGCAGATCGTAGGGTGTGATATGTGCTTTGAGGGCATCCAGCCAACCTTTTCAGAGGACCCCTATGAGGCCATGGCCCAGCGGGTGGTGTACTCCGCCTTCAACGGCCCGGTGTCCCGGCGCATTGAGAAGGGGGTGGAGGCCGCCCGCCAGCTCAAGGCCGACGGTGCGGTGTGGTTCTGCCACTGGGGCTGCAAGCACACCCTGGGGGGCGCACAGCTGGCCAAGGAGACCTTTGAGGGCGCGGGCATCCCCTGTCTGGTGCTGGACGGCGACGGCTGCGACCGCAGCCACGGCGGCGAGGGCCAGCTGGCCACCCGCATGGAGGCCTTTGTGGAGCTGCTCAAGCAGGGAAAGGGGGGACAGGCATGACCCACTATATCTGTAAATACACCCCGGTGGAGCTGTTGACCGCCTTGGGGGGCCAGTGCGCGGTACTGGACCAGATGCCCGACTCCTTTCCTCTCAGCGACCAGCTGGGCCACCCCAACCTGTGCGGCTTCGGCAAGGCGGTGCTGGAGGCCTGCCTGTCCGGGCAGGTGAAGGAGCTGGTGCTGGTCAACTGCTGCGACGTGATCCGCAGCGTGTACGACATCCTGCTCCAGCATGGCAAGCTGGACTTCCTCTACCTGATGGACCTGCTCCACTGCGGGGGGGACTGCGCCAAAACCCGGATGAAGGGGGAGCTGCTGGCTCTGGCCCAGGCCTACGGGGCCTATAAGGGGACCCAGTTTGACGAAACCGCCTTCCGGGCGGCCTTCACGCCTCTGGACCGGCCCACGGAGCCCTACCTCAGCGTACTGGGGGGCAGGGTAGGGGGCAAGCTCTTTGAGGCCATGGAGGCATCTCTCCCCCTGCCGGTACGCAACGACACCTGCGTTCACAACCGCAGCGTGGCCCCGCCGCCGGAGGGCGGGGACTTTGACGCCCTGATGGGATGGTACGCCGGGGCCCTGCTGGAGCAGATCCCCTGTATGCGGATGACCGACGCCGCCGGGCGGCGGCAGCTGGTCAACGATCTCCATCTCAAGGGTGTGGTGTACCACACGGTAAAATTCTGCGATTACTACGGCTTTGAATACTCCGGCCTGCGCCATGAGCTCACGGTGCCCATGCTCAAGCTGGAGTCGGACTATACGGCGGGGAGCAGCGGTCAGCTCAGTACCCGGCTGGAGGCCTTTGCCGAGACCATGATCCCGGCACAACCCACGGCAAAAAAAGGAGGAAACGCCATGAGCGGCGGACGGTATTATGTGGGCATCGACAGCGGGTCCACCAGCACGGATGTGGCCATTCTGGACCGCAACCGCCAGCTGGTGGCGGGGGTGATCCTGCCCACCGGGGCGGGGGCCTCGGCGGGAGCCGAGCGTGCCCTGGAACAGGCCCTCAAGCAGGCGGGGCTCACCGAGGTGGACATCGCCGCCACCGTCACCACCGGCTACGGACGCTCCGCCATCCAGATGGGGGACAAGTCCATCACCGAGATCACCTGCCACGCCAAGGGGGCCTACTTCCTGGACTCCTCCGTGCGTACCATCATCGACATCGGCGGCCAGGACAGCAAGGTGATCCGGCTGGACGACCAGGGCAACGTGGTCAATTTCCTGATGAACGACAAGTGCGCCGCCGGTACCGGCCGGTTCCTGGAGCTGATGGCCCGCACCCTGGAGCTGTCCATGGAGGAGATGAGCTGGGCCGGGCTGGAGTGGAAGGAGGATATCGCCATTTCCTCCATGTGTACCGTCTTTGCCGAGTCGGAGGTGGTGTCCCTCATTGCCCAGAACAAGGACCGGGGGGATATCATCCACGGCCTGAACCAGTCGGTGGCCTCCCGCACCGCCGCCCTGTGCCGCCGTCTGGGGGGCGAGCCCAACTATATGATGACCGGCGGCGTGTCCAAGAACCGGGGCGTGGTGGAAGCCATCCAGCGGGAGCTGGGGGTGGAGCTGATCGTCTCCGACCGGGCCCAGCTCAACGGGGCCCTGGGCGCCGCCCTCTTTGCCCTGGAGGGGTAACAGTCGTCCATCGCCGGGGAACGTGGGCGACCGTAAAGGTTGCCCCTACGAGGGAACGCAAAATCTCGGCAGATCGGGCCGATGTGGGCATCGGCCCCTACAGCAGGACATACCATAGGACCGGACGAAATTTTGCCGGGAAATCTGGTTTTGCCAGGTTTCCCGGTCTTTTTTGCCGCTGGATGTACCCAAACATACAACAAATCCCCCAAAACAGCCTACAGGTGAAAGGGGGGAGGCCCATGAAGCTGGTACGCTACGGCAGGGAGGGGGCGCTGACCAACTATCTGCCCCTGCCCAGGCCGCTGCTGGAGCTGGACCTGTCGGGGACGGCCCTGCTGCTCTACGCCCTGCTGCTGGACCGGGCCACTCTGTCCCGAAAAAACGGCTGGTGGTCAGAGGAGGGGTGGGTGTATGTGCGCTATCCCATCAAAAAGCTGGCGGCAACGCTGGGGAAGAGCCCATCAGTAATCAAGCGCAGGCTGGCAGAGCTGGACAGGGTGGGTCTGATTGAACGGATCGTCCCAAAGAGGGGGGAGGCCAGCCAAATTTTTTTATCCCTGCCCGAGGATACTTTTTGCGCCGGGGGCAGGGTCAAAAATGCACCAGGTCATGGCGCAAAACTGAGCCCCGACCGGGTGCAAAAAGGACCCTCTAACAACCTAAGGGAACAACAGAAGTATAACAACCATTCTTATCAATATGGAGAGGGGGAGAGTTTATAATGGAAACATGGGATCGGGAGGCGCTGAAACGCGAGGCACTGGAGCAGAGCAAGGCAAAATGGGTGGCCAGGATGCGGGAACAGATGTTCAAATCCGCCCAGGAGCTGAAAAACGCCACCTTTGACAAGGACAAAGGGGCGGTGCCTCAGCTGGCCTGGGCCAGGCGGTATGTGGAGCACTGGCCGGAGATGCGCCGGGAGAACATAGGCCTGCTGTTCTGGGGCCCGTCAGGGACGGGCAAGACCTTTGCCGCCGCCTGCATCGCCAACGCTCTGGTGGAACGGGAGGTTGGCGTGCGGATGATCACCCTGGGGGACGCCCTGGTACAGCTGTTCGGCATGAACGGCGAGGAGCGGGTCCGGTATCTGGAGTCCCTGTCCAGCTGCGGGCTGCTCATCCTGGACGACTTCGGCGTGGAGCGGCGGACGCCCTACGCCCGGGAACAGGTGTATGAGATCGTCAACCGTCGGTATCTGTCCGGGCGGCCCATGGTGGTGACCACCAATCTGACCCTGGAGGAGCTGAAAAACGCCGACCGGGACGACAGCCGGATCAACGACCGGGTGCTGGAGCGCTGCGTGCCGGTGTGCTTTGACGGCGACAGCCTGCGGCGGGAAAAAACGGCGGAGCGCGTCATGCGGATGCGGGCGCTGCTGACGCCCGACGGGCCCGCGGCGGATTGACAAAGGCCCGCCGGGATGGTATCGTTGTCATAAACCGTTCAAACCGGAATTGACAAACACACACAACAGCATTTTTTATTTTGTTGCAGCAGCCGCCGCCAGGCAGGGCCGTCTGAGGCCGGGCCGGGGCCGGTTGGAGTGACCCCTCTGGACCTCAACTATAAACTCAACAAAATAAAAATTTTGTTGAGTTGAGAGGAGGGGGAAAGCCCCCATGGACCACAATGACTACAAATTGACCGCCCCTGAACTGCTCCGCAACTTCCTGGTCTACCATGAGACCATTCAGGGCCATTCCAAAAAAACCGTGGATGAATACTACCTTGATCTGCGCAACTTCTTCCGCTACATTAAAATCGAAAAAGGCCGGGTGCCCCGGACCACGCCGCTGGATCAGATCGACATCGACGACCTGGACCTGGACCTGGCCCGTTCGGTGAATCTCAGCGACGTGTACAGCTACATGAGCTACCTCAGCCGGGACCGGGTCAAGCACGCCAACAGCCCCACCTCCGGCTACGGCCTGGAGCCCTCCGCCCGGGCCCGGAAAATCGCCGCCATCCGCTCCTTTTATAAGTATCTCTCCAGCAAGGCCAAGCTGATTGGCGAAAACCCCATGCAGGACCTGGATTCCCCCCGGCTGAAGAAATCTCTGCCCCGGTATCTGTCCCTGGACGAGTCCATCATGCTTCTGGAGGCCGTGGACGAGCCCAACCGGGCCAGAGACTACTGTATTTTGATCCTGTTTCTCAACTGCGGGCTGCGAATTTCAGAGTTAGTCGGTCTTAACCTGGCCGATGTCCGGCAGGAGCAGCTGCGGGTGCTGGGCAAAGGCAACAAGGAACGGATGATTTTCCTCAACGAAGCCTGCCGGGAGGCCCTGGACGACTGGCTGGAGGAGCGGAACAACCAGGCGGCGGCGGACAAAAACGCCCTCTTCCTCACCCGCTCCCACACCCGTATGACCACGGCTGCCGTCCATTATATGGTAAAACAGCGGCTTTTGAAGGCGGGTCTGGACCCGTCTCTCTACTCCAGCCACAAGCTGCGCCACACCGCCGCCACCCTGATGCTGCAAAACGGCGTGGATGTGCGTACCCTCCAGGAGGTGCTGGGACACGAGAACCTGAACACCACTCAAATCTATACCCACGTGGACAATGAGAACCTCCGTGCCGCCGCCAAGGCCAATCCCCTGGGCAAGGCCCGGAAAAAGAGCAAACAGAGCGAATGACAGTGGGCGGGGATCAACCCCGCCCCTACGAGCAACCAACCGTAGGGGCGACCTTTACGGTCGCCCGCAAAGCGGGCACGCACATTCCGAAGTCCCCCTCATCCGGCCCTGCGGGCCACCTTCCCCCCTGTGGAGGGAAGGTTTATAACAAAAAATGGCCGCCAAATGGCGGCCATTTTTCATCTTCACTTGTTCGCCAAGGCGGACAGCTCCTCCAGGGTCACCTGGTAGGCCTTTTCGGCGTGGATCAGCCAGTCCGGCTTGTCCGCCGGCACCGGCAGGGCCTCCCCCCTGTTCTCCAGGATGCGCTCGGCGATCCAGGCCAGGAAGGCCGGATTCTTCACCAGCACCGGCCCGGTGATGTGGGTGCCCACCACGTTGCCGCGGCGGAAACCCTCGGCTCCTCCCTTCTGACCGTTGCCCATGCCCATGGTCATGGCCTCAAAGAGAGGCTCCTCCACCCCGCTGGTGGTGGAGCACTTGTTCATAAAGCCCACCACCGGCTCCGGGAACAGGCCGGTCTTGGCAATGGCATCGTGGGGCACCCGCTTGTCGGTCTCCACGGTGGTGAAATCCCCGAAGCCCAGGGCCTCGTACACCTTGCCCGTCCGGTCGGTCACCGACTTGCCCAGCAGCTCCATGGCGTTGCCGGTGAAGAGCAGCAGAGAATGTTCCGCAGCCTCTTTCAGGGCATCTTTATAGGGCGTTAGCCAGCCCAGGGCGGCCTTCTGTGTGCGCTCGGTGCCCGCCCCCATGTAGATGAGGTCGGCCCCGGCAAAGTCGGGGGCGTCGTCGCAGCCCACGGTCTGGATCTCCACCTGGGCTCCCCGCCAGGTGAGATAGCGCCCCAGCAGGGTGAGATTGGCGTACTCCCCGTACAGGCTCATGGCCTGGGGGTAGAGATGCAGCAGTTTGATGTTCATATCCGCCCCTCCTTATTCCGTCCGCTGGACCCGGCTGAGCAGCTTGTCCCGGTCGGAGAAGCAGGTGACCACATACAGGTCCTCTTCCCCGTCCTGTTCCAGCAGCTCCGCCGCCTGAGCCACGGTGTCCAGGCAGGTGATCTTGTCCTGGGGCACCGCCGAGCAGTCAAACCGCAGGGCCAGGTCGTTGACATACTTGCCGCACAGCACCACCCGCTTGACGTGGGAAGCGGAGAGCTGATCGAAGTCGATGTCCCACAGCCAGCTGGTCTCGCCGGTGAAGTATTTGCGGCTGATGGCGTCCACGATGACCAGCACCGTGCAGTCCTTGCCGGTGTCCCTGATATAGCGCAGGTTGGTGTCGTAGGCCACCGAGTTCTCGTGCTTGCTGGTAAGGAGGGTGCCGTGGTGCTTGCCCAGAGTGAATGTGACCATCCGGCCGTTTTTCAGGATGTAGCTGCCCAGCACACCGGCGATGGTATCCTTCTCCACCCCGCACAGCCGGCACAGGGACCAGGCCGCCAGGATGTTGTACACGTTGTAAATGCTGTGGAAGCTGAGGGCAATCTCGGTGTCCCCATCCAGCACCAGCTTGCCGTTTTTCAGGTCCAGGCTGGTGGCGGCAAAATCGGGATCGTGGCGGTGGTGGCCGCAAGCGGTACAGCGGTAGTGGCCGATATGGTTGTAGTGGTAAAGGGTGTACTCCATTCTCCCTTTACACACCGGGCACCGGGCGCCGTCGTCATAGACTCCGTGGTGCTCCGCCGTTGCCCCCTCCCAGGCCTCCAGGCCGAACCACTTGACCTTCTCATGGCCCTGGGCAAAGCAGGACACCAGGGGATCGTCGGCGTTGAGTACCAGGGTGGTGTCGGGATGGATGGCGGGCAGGATGGCGTCGTACACCCACTCGGGATGGCCGTTGCGGGTGAGCTGATCCCGGTACAGGTTGGTAATGACGAAGTGGGTGGGATGGAACCACTTGAAGCTGTAGCGGGCGTAGCGCTCGTCGCTCTCCAGCAGCAGCACGTCCCCCTTCATCTTCCCGCCCAGGGTGCAGTGGGTGAGGATCAGGGTGGTGACGCCCTCGATCTGGTTGGAGCCCTCGGCGTTGTACACCACGTCCTTCCCCGCCGCTCTCAGCACAGCGGCGATCATCTCCACGGTGGAGGTCTTGCCGTTGGAGCCGGTGACGGCAATGACGTAGGAGGGCAGCTTCACCCGCCGCAGCACGTCGGGGCACAGTTTTAAGGCAAATTGGCCGGGCAGGCTGCTGCCCTTCCCCACCAGCTTGCCCACACAGCGCAGGATCTTGCACAAAATGATGGCCAGCACCATTCTCATGGACCGTTCACTCCTTATCGAATGCGTACCCTATATTATACCCACCCTTGTATCCGGAAGTCAACGGCCTGAGGCGGATTGGCGGGGGTTTTGTCATGACCTTCCCCCCTCGCCCCCAAAAAAGAGACCGCCAATGGCGGTCTCTTTTCGCAGGGCGGTGCTTACTCCGCCAGGAACTTCTTCAGACGGGCCAGGCCCTCCTTGATGTTGTCCATGGAGGTGGCGTAGGACCAGCGGACGAAGTTGGGGGCGCCGAAGCCGGAGCCGGGCACCACGGCCACCAGGCCGTACTTCAGGAAGGCGTCGGCAAACACGTCGTCGTTGGTGATCTCCACCCCGTGGATGGTCTTGCCGATGAGCTCGTTCAGGTTCATCATCACATAGAAGGCGCCCTCGGGCATGATGCAGCTGACGCCGGGGATGGCGTTCATCTCCTTGACGATGAAGTTGCGCCGCTCCTCAAAGGCCTGACGCATGGTCTCCACCTCGTCCTGAGGGCCGCTGAGGGCGGCGGCGGAGGCTTTTTGGGAGATGGCCACCGGGGAGCCGATGGAGTGGCTGACGTAGTTGGCCATGATCTTGGCGATCTTGGCGTTGGCGCAGGCGTAGCCGATGCGCCAGCCGGTCATGGCGTAGGCCTTGGACACGCCGTTGATGAGGATGGTACGCTCCTTGGCGTCCTCGCTGAGGGAGGCGAAGCTGGTGAATTCCCGGTTGTCGTACACCAGACAGGCGTAGATCTCGTCGGAGATCACATACAGGTCGGCCTTGGCGCACACCGCCTCCAGGGCCGCCAGCTCCTCCCTGCTGTACATCATGCCGGTGGGGTTGGAGGGGTTGTTGAGGATGATGGCCTTGGTCTTGTCGGTGATGGCCCCCTCCAGCTTGGCGGCGGTGAGCTTGAAGTGCTCGGCCTCGGTGGCGGTGACCACCACGGGCACGCCGCCCACCATCTTGATCAGCTCATAGTAGCTCACCCAGTAGGGCGCGGGCAGAATGACCTCGTCGCCGGGGTTGACGATGGCCCGCAGGGCCAGATACACCAGGTGCTTGGCGCCGCTGCTCACCACCACCTGGGCGGGCTTGTAGTCCAGGCCGAAGTCGGCCTTCATGCGGTCGCACACCGCCTGACGCAGCTCCACGGTACCGGCGGCGGGGGTGTAGCGGGTCACGTTATTCTGAATGGCGGCAATACCCGCCTCCTTGATGGCGTCGGGGGTATCAAAGTCGGGCTCACCGGCGCCGAAGCCGATGACGTCGATACCGTCGGCCTTCATCTGCTTGAACATGGCGTCGATGGCCATGGTGGTGGACGCCTGGACGGCCTCCGCGATCCTGGACAGCTCTTTCAATGGAATCTCTCCCTTGTATCCGTTTTCTTGACATATTATATGCGCTGACTTGCAGAATTGCAAGTCCTTATTTGAAAAACTTCCGGGTTTTTGAATGACTGTCCAGTCTTTCATGCAAAAGGACCGCCGCGCATAAGGCGCGGCGGTCCTTGGAAACCAATTCAGGCCCGCTTTCTGGCCCCCACAACCCGGACGATCACCGTGCTGAGGACCAGATTGATGGCCAGCTCCAGCACAAAATTGACGCCGGTAAGGACAAAAATGATGTAGTAAATCAGATCGGAGCCACCGGCCCAGGCCACCAGAATGTCGTAGAAGCACAGGGTCAGGCCCAGGATGAAAATGCCGGTGTTGACCACCGGACAAACGATACCGGCGGTGATGGAAGCTCCCATGGGGGAACGGCTGGACAGGCCCCGGAACACCAGGCCGGACACCCACCCGGCGGCGGCGCCCTTGACGATGCACAGGGCAGCGGTAAGCAGCGGGTTGGCGGTAAACAGGATGTTGCCGCCCATATCCCAGCCCGCCACGCAGGCGATGAGCACCACCACGCCGAACACAGCGCCCAGCCAGGCGCCTGCGCCCGCGCCGTACAGGGCCGCGCCGATGATGATGGGTGCCAGGGCCAGGGTGATGGAGAAGGGTCCGAACTTGACGAAGCTGGCGACTACCTGCAGGACCACGATGATGGCCGTCATTAGGGCCAGTCCGGTCAGGCGTCTGGTTTTTCGTTTGCTCTCATGGTTATTTCCCTCCTGCTGCCGCTCCTCTCTAAGGATGCAGCGCACGTTTATTTACCCACGGCAGTGTGCCGTTGAGTACAAAGTCAGGTACGCCGGCTCTTGCGGGTGTTCTTCTGATAGAGCAGATAGAGACCCCGCATCACCAGGTCGGCGTCATAGTGGGCGGTGCGCTTGCAGTAGCGCAGAATACGGGGCGCGCTGCCGCCGGTGGCCACCACGGTGACCGGTCCCCCCGCCGCCTCCTCCAGCCGGTCGATGACCCCGTCCAGCATGGCGGCGTGGCCGTAGAGCGCGCCGGAGCGCATGGCCTCCTCGGTGGTGCGGCCCAGCAGCTCCACCGGAGCGGAGCACTCCAGGGAGATGGGCGGCAGGGCGTCCGCCCGGGACCACATGGCCTCCAGGGCCAGGTTCAGGCCGGGCATGATGACGCACCCCTCGTACACGCTGCCCACAATGAGGGATGCGGAGGTGGCGGTGCCCAGGTCCACCATGACGATGGGGCTGGGATAGGCGGCAATGGCGGCCACCGCCGAGGCCACGATATCGCTGCCCAGCTGGTTGTGGATCTCCGCCTTGATGTTGAGGCCGGTCTTGATGCCCGGTCCCACCACCATGGGGGTCTTGCCGGTGAGCCGGGTGAGGGCGTCGGTAAAGACGGCGGTGAGGGGGGGCACCACGCTGGACAGGATGGACCCGTCCACCGCCTTCACGTCGGCGCCGTAGAGGCCGAACACCCCCAGCAGGTCGATGGCGCACTGGTCCCGGGTCTTGTTCCGGGAGGTCTCCAGGGTGGCCCGGAAGCGCAGCTTCCCCTCCCCGTCAAACAGACCCACCGTGGTGGTGGAATTGCCCACGTCTACCGCCAGCACCATGCTGCCCGCTCCCCTCTTTCCTGGTCTTGAAATCCAAAATATTGTAGCAGTTTTGGCCCGGAGCGTCAAGTGGGGCGGCAGCTCATAAAAAGGAAGAGGCGGATTTCCGCCTCTTCCCTGTTTTCCTTAAATCTTGGCGCAGATCAGGTCGCCCATCTGCTTGGTGCCGATGGGGGTGACCCCCGGCTCGGCAATGTCGGCGGTGCGCCAGCCCTCAGCCAGCACTCCGTCCACGGCGGCCTCCACCGCGTCGGCCTCGGCGGCCAGGTGGAAGGAGTAGCGGAACATCATGGCCACCGACAGAATGGTGGCGATGGGGTTGGCCTTGTCCTGACCGGCGATGTCGGGAGCGGAGCCGTGGATGGGCTCATAGAGGCCGGGAGCAGTGTCGCCGATGGAGGCGGAGGGCAGCAGGCCGATGGAGCCGGTGACCATGGAGGCCTCGTCGGACAGGATGTCGCCGAACATATTCTCGGTGACCACCACGTCAAATTGGCCGGGGTCCCGGACCAGCTGCATGGCGCAGTTGTCCACCAGCACATCCTCGTACTGAACGTCGGAATACTCCTCCGCCAGCCGGTGCATGACGGAGCGCCACAGCCGGGAGGTCTCCAGCACATTGGCCTTGTCCACGGAGGACACCTTCTTCCGGCGGAGGCGGGCCAGCTCAAAGGCCCGGCGGCCAATGCGCTCGATCTCCTTCTCGGAATAAGCCATCCGGTCAGCGCACTCCACGCCCCGGTCGGGGGTGTCGTACTTCTCCCGCTGGCCGAAGTAGATGCCGCCGGTGAGCTCCCGGACCATCATCAGGTCGATGCCCTTCTCGGCGGTCTCCTTCTTCAGGGGGCAGGCGTCCGCCATGGCGGGCCGCAGAGCGGCGGGGCGCAGGTTGGCGTACAGGCCCAGGTCCTTGCGGATGGCCAGCAGGGCGGTCTCAGGCCGCTGCTCGGCGGGCTTGTCGCTCCCCCACTTGGGACCGCCCACGGCCCCCAGCAGCACAGCGTCGCAGGCCTTGCACTTCTCGGCGGTGCCGTCGGGGTAGCTCTTCCCCACCGCGTCGGTGGCGCAGCCGCCCAGCAGCACATCCTCATAGGTAAAGCTGTGGCCGAACTTCTTGCCCACGGCCTCCAGCACCTTGACGGCCTCGTTCACCACCTCGGGGCCGATGCCGTCGCCCCGGATCAAAGCGATTTTGTAATTCATTTGGCCACACCTCGCGCTTTCAGGGAGTTGAGCAGGCCGCCGGCCTGGATGATGTTGTCCACGAAGGCCGGGAAGGGCGCGGCCTGCCAGGTCTTGCCCTGGGTCTCGTCGGTGATGGTACCGGCGGCAAAGTCCACGCTCACCGTGTCCCCCGCCTGGATAGCGGCGGCAGCCTCGGCGCTCTCCATGATGGGCAGGCCGATGTTGATGGAATTGCGGTAGAAGATGCGGGCGAAGGAGGGTGCAATGACGCACTTCACGCCGCAGGCCTTGATGGACAGGGGCGCGTGCTCCCGGGAGGAGCCGCAGCCGAAGTTGGCCCCGGCCACGATGATGTCGCCCTCCTCCACGGTGGAGGCAAAGCTGGCGTCGATGTCCTCCATGCAGTGGGAGGCCAGGGATTTCTCGTCGGGGGCGTTGAGGTACCGGGCGGGAATGATCACGTCGGTATCCACGTTGTCGCCGTACTTGTATACCTTCATGGTAACAATATCCTTTCTTGTGGTAGTGTGAGCTTTGGGATCGTTAGGAGTGAGGAGATATGAGATAGGAGTGGTGGTGTCCGGCGGAGCCGGACTAATTTGAGATTCATTCGCCTCCGGCGAATACCACATCTTCTATCTCCTATCTTCTATCTCCTATCTTGTTCAAATCTTCCGGGGATCGGCCACGCAGCCCGCCACCGCGGAAGCGGCTGCCACGGCGGGGTTGGCCAGGATGATCTCGGAGGACACGGGGCCCATGCGGCCCACGAAATTGCGGTTGGTGGTGGAGATGGCCCGCTCGTTGTCGGAGAGCACGCCCATGTGGCCGCCCAGGCAGGGGCCGCAGGTGGGAGTGGACACGGCGCAGCCCGCCTCGATGAAGGTCTGGATCAGGCCCTCGGCCATGGCGTCCAGGGTGATCTGCTGGGTGGCGGGGATGACGATGCAGCGCACGCCGTCGGCCACCTTGCGGCCCTTGAGCACCGCCGCCGCCTGCCGCAGGTCGTCCAGACGGCCGTTGGTGCAGGAACCGATAACCACCTGGTCGATGTGGGTGCCCTCCACCTGGTCGATGGTGCGGGTGTTGGAGGGCAGATGGGGCAGGGCCACCGTGGGCTGGAGGGTGTTCAGGTCAATGACGATCTCCTGCTCGTACTCGGCGTCGGGATCGGCCTCCACCGCCTCCCACTCACGGGTGACACGGCCCTTCAGGTAGGCACGGGTCTTGTCGTCCACCGGGAAAATGCCGTTCTTGGCGCCGGCCTCAATGGCCATGTTGGCGATGGTGAAGCGGTCGTCCATGGACAGCTCCCCTACCCCGTCCCCGGCGAACTCCAGGGACTTGTACAGGGCGCCGTCCACGCCGATCAGGCCGATCAGGTGGAGGATCACGTCCTTGCCGGACACATAGGGCTGGAACTTGCCGGTGAGGGTGACCTTGATGGCGGCGGGCACCTTGAACCAGGCAAGGCCGGTAGCCATACCGGCGGCCATGTCGGTGGAGCCCACGCCGGTGGAGAACATCCCCACCGCGCCGTAAGTACAGGTGTGGGAGTCGGCGCCGATCATGCACTCGCCGGGGGCGGTGAGGCCCTTCTCGGGCAGCAGGGCGTGCTCCACGCCCATACAGCCCACGTCATAGAAGTGGGTGATGTTGAATTCCTTGGCAAATTCCCGGGCCTGGGCGCACAGCTGGGCGGACTTGATGTCCTTGCAGGGGGTGGAGTGGTCCAGCACCAGGGCAATCTTGTCTTGATCAAATACCTGGGTCAGTCCCGCCTTGCGGAACTCGGTGATGGCGACGGGCGCGGTGATGTCGTTGCCCAGCACCAGATCCAGCTTGGCCTCCACCAGCTGGCCGGGTACCACCTGGTCCAGTCCGGCGTGACGGGCCAGGATCTTTTGGGTCATGGTCATTCCCATACGAGGGCGCCTCCTTATTTCTTGTTGGTATCAGCATACCATACCCCCTTGTCATAAGAATGTAAACCATGCTACAATCTTACCGTAGGGGCGGGGCTTATCCCCGCCCGCTCGAAAGGAGGAAACCGCCATGCTGCGCAACATCTGGACGCCCCTGGCCGACGGCCAGCCCATTCTGCACAAGGAGCCGGGAGAGCTGATCTATCTCCAGGACACCCGGGCGGATTGCTTTTATTATATTGTATCGGGCACCGCCAAGTGCTTCATCAGTTCCCCCGAGGGGGAGGAACGCATCCTCACCCTCCCCCACGCCGGCGAGCTGATGGGCGAGGCCGCTTTCTTTGACGGCCAGCCCCGGGTATCCTCCGCCATGGCCATGACAAAATGCCAGCTGGTGGCGGTGGACCGGCGGCGGCTGACCCAGGTGTTTGCCGTCCACCCCGATCTGGCCATCGCCATGCTGGAGGACCTGGCCCGCCGTGTGCGGATGCTGTCCGGCCATGTGGACGGGGACTTTCTCCAGGCGGACAAGCGCATTGCCCGCCACCTGCTGTCCATCCTGCCCTGGCCGGAGGATACGGTGCGCTGCACCCATGAGGAGATTGGTGCCTCCGTGGGGGTGAGCCGGGTAACGGTAAGCCGGGTGCTGGGCGAGTTCGATAAAAAGGGCTGGATCAGGACGGGCTACAAGAGCCTGAAGCTGACAGACCGCCGGGGCCTGGAAGGCTTTTTGCGGGCTGAAAACTGAACCCAGGATTTTTCGTGATTGCCCCTGTACATTTCTGGCAGAAGCCGGTATAATATCATGTCTGCAAAACGCGAAATGACCCGAACTATGGGGAGGAATTGGATTTGTACACCATCAAGAGCTACGTGTTTCCCGAGACCCTGGAGGAGGCCGACGAGCTGCTCCAGCGGGACGCCCGTACCAGCGTCATCCTGGGGGGCAGCTGCTGGCTGAAGCTGGGCCGCCGCCGCATCGCCCGCGCCATCGACCTGACCCGACTGGGGCTGGACCAGATCGAAGTGAAGGACGGCTGTCTGGAGCTGGGGGCCTGCGTCACCCTCCATCAGCTGGAGACCCACCCCGCCGTCACCTCCCGCTTTGACGGCATTTTGGGAAACTGCGTGTCCCACATCGTGGGGGTGCCCTTCCGCAACTGCGCCACCGTGGGAGGCTCGGTGTTCTCCCGGTTCGGCTTTTCCGATCTGACCTGCGCCCTGCTGGCTCTGGACGCCACTGTGGTGCTCTACCGGGGGGGCGAGGTGCCCCTGGAGGCGTTCATGGCCTCCCCCATCGCCTTCAACGACATTCTGCTGAAGGTCCGCATCAAGGATGATGGCCGCCGGGCCGCCTACCAGAGCGTCCGCCGCTCCACCACCGACTTCCCCACCCTGGCGGCGGCGGTGAGCTGCCTGGACGGCCAGTGGACCGTGTCGGTGGGGGCACGTCCCGCCCGGGCGGTGCGGTGTGAGCGCGCCGCCGCCTGCCTGAACGAGGGCAAAGGGGCAGCCGCCGCCGGACAGGCCGCCGCCGGGGAGCTGACCTACGGCACCGACCTGCGGGCGGGGGCCGACTACCGGAAGAAGCTGGCCGCCGTCCTGGTGCGCCGGGCGGCAGAGCAGTGCATGGAGGAGAACAAGGGATGAAAGTCAAGATCACCGTCAACGGGATGCTGTACAACAAGCACATCCCCAACGATATGATGCTGCTGGAGTTTTTACGCAAGTACGGCTACGTCAGCGTGAAGCGGGGCTGCGATACCAGCAACTGCGGCCTGTGTACCGTCTGGGTGGAGGGCAAGCCTGTGCTGTCCTGCTCCTACCCCGCCGCCC
This sequence comes from Candidatus Flavonifractor intestinigallinarum, assembly GCA_019119165.1. Lineage (GTDB taxonomy): Bacteria > Bacillota > Clostridia > Oscillospirales > Oscillospiraceae > Flavonifractor > Flavonifractor intestinigallinarum. The sequence goes on from DWXO01000094.1 coordinate 22,500, forward strand.
GGGCCGACGGCCTGCGTGTCACCACTCTGGAGGGCGTAAAGGAGGAGGCCGCCTCCTTCGGCCGCTACATGACCGCCCAGGGCGCCGAGCAGTGCGGCTATTGCAGCCCCGGCTTCATTATGGCGGTGCTGGCCATGCGCCGGGAGCTCACCGACCCCACCGAGGAGGAGATCTCCAATTATCTGGCGGGCAATCTGTGCCGCTGCTCGGGCTACGCCGGACAGACCCGTGCCCTGCGGGCCTGGCTCCACGACAAGCCCTGGGAGAAGGAGGGTCAGGCATGAATCTGAAATTCGTCAATCAGGCCATTCCCAAGCTGGACGGGGCCGCCCTCACCGGCGGCAAGGGCGTTTATACCGAGGACATGGTGCCCCGGGACTGCCTGGTGGTCCAGGTGCTCCGCAGCCCCCACGCCCACGCCCGCATCAAATCCATCCGCAAGGACGCCGCCAGCCGGGTGCCCGGCATTTCCTGCATCCTGACCTGGGAGGACGTACCTCAGATCCGCTACACCCTGGCGGGCCAGTCCTATCCGGAGCCCTCCCCCTACGACCGCTACATTCTGGAGCGCACCGTCCGCTATGTGGGGGACCCGGTGGCCATCGTGGCCGGCCGGGACAAGGACTGTGTGGCCAAGGCCATGGGCATGATCCAGGTGAAGTACGACATTCTGGAGCCGGTTCTGGACTTTGAGACCGCTCTGGACAACCCGGTGGTGGTCCATCCGGAGGAGGATTACTTCCACCACTTCGACATCGGCGGCGACCCCAAGCGCAACCTGGTGTCCAGCGGCTGCGACGCTGACGGCGACGTGGAGGCCGCCATGGCCGCCTGCGACGTGGTGGTGGAGGGCACCTACTACACCAAGGCCAACGCCCAGGCCATGATGGAGACCTTCCGCACCTACACCTATCTGGACCACAACCGGCGGCTCAACGTGGTGTCCTCCACTCAGGTACCCTTCCACTGCCGCCGCACCATTGCCCGTGCCCTGGGCCTGCCCAAAAACATGGTGCGGGTGGTGAAGCCCCGGATCGGCGGCGGCTTCGGGGCCAAGCAGACCCTGGTCAGTGAGCTCTTCCCCGCTCTGGTCACCCTGCGCACCGGCAAGCCCGCCAAGATCGTGTACACCCGGAAGGAGTCCTTCCAGGCCTCCAACAGCCGCCACCAGATGCGGGTCCACGTCAAGGTGGGCGCCATGAAGAACGGCACCATCAAGGCAGTGGATATGCACGCCCTGTCCAACGCTGGGGCCTACGGCGAGCACGCCTCCACCACCATCGGCCTGGTGGGCCACAAGAGCATCCCCCTCTACGCCCGGCAGGCCGCCTTCCGCTTCTCCTGGGACGTGGTATACACCAACACCATGGCCGCCGGGGCCTTCCGTGGCTACGGCGCCACCCAGGGCTGCTTTGCCATGGAATCCGCCATGAACGAGCTGGCGGAACAGCTGCACATGGACCCGGCCCAGCTGCGGCTTATGAATCTGCCCCATGTGGGGGAAACCATGGCCGCCTACTACAACGAGCCTCTCACCAGCTGCAAGCTGCCCCAGTGCATTGAGCGGGGCATGGAGATGATCGGCTGGAAGGAGAAATACCCCTGTGTCAAGGTGGACGACCACCGTGTCCGGGGGGTGGGCATGGCGGTGACCATGCAGGGCTCGGGCATCTCCGCCATCGACACCGCGTCGGTGACCATCAAGCTCAACGACGACGGCTACTATACCCTGATGATCGGGGCCACCGACATGGGCACCGGCTGCGACACCATTCTGGCCCAGATGGCCGCCGAAATTTTGAACTGCCCCATGGAGCGCATCACCGTGGATGGGGTGGACACCGACCACTCCCCCTTCGATACCGGCTCCTATGCCTCCAGCACCACCTATGTCACCGGCATGGCGGTGGTGAAGGCCTGCACCGAGCTGAACGAGAAGATTGCCGCAGAGGGAGCCCGCCGCCTGAACATCCACCCCGAGCGGGCGGAGTTTGACGGGGACAAGGTGTACGACCGCACCAATCCCGAGACGTCCATCCCCCTGGACCAGCTGGCTCAGGAGCTGGTGGTGGGCGAGGGCACCCAGTGGCTCACCGCCACCGCCAGCCATTGCAGCCCCACCTCTCCCCCGCCCTTCATGGCGGGCTTTGCCGAGGTGGAGGTGGACCTGGAGACCGGCGAGACCAAGGTTGTGGACTATGTGGGCGTGGTGGACTGCGGCACCGTCATCAACAAGAACCTGGCCCGGGTCCAGGCCGAGGGCGGCATCGCCCAGGGCATCGGCATGGCCCTGCTGGAGGACATCAACTACGACCCCAAGGGCCAGATGGTCAACTCCACCTTCATGACCTACAAAATCCCCTGCCGCACCGACCTGCCGGAGATCCGGGTGGAGTTTGAGGAGAGCTACGAGCCCAACGGCCCCTTCGGGGCCAAGTCCATCGGCGAGGTGGTCATCAACACCCCCTCCCCCGCCATCGCCCAGGCGGTATACAACGCCACCGGTGTGCGGGTGCGCTCTCTGCCCATCACCGCCGAGAAGATCCTCATGGGTATGGAACCCTGATCCAAGACGCAAAAAACCGCTGCAATCCCTGTGGATTGCAGCGGTTTTTCTCTTGTACTCAATGGACCGTGATGGACTGGACAATGTCCTCGAAGTCGTCGTCATAGTTGCCGGACACGCTGGTGAAGGTGATGACATCCGTAAAGTCCTTGCCGAACAGATAGTACTGGGTGCCTATCATATCCACGCCGTTCATGCTGACGCCATAGGAACAGATGATGGCGTCAACGCCCCCCACCGTGGTTTTCTCAAAGGATCGCATCCCGGTGTAACCGTTGAAGGACGTGGCATAGTAGTTGTCGATCACGTCCTCGTCGTAGTTGTCGATGCTGTCCGCTGAGGTTTTGAGGATGTTGATGTTGTCGGTCCGCGCCGGATAGTCGGGGCAGTAAATGATGGGGAAGGAACCGCTCTCGTCCACCTCATAGCCCTCCGGCAGTTCAATGGACACATGGTCGTAGGTATAGATATTTCCCACCAGGCCGTCGCCGCCGGAGCAGCCGGCCAGCGCCGCCAGGCACACCAGCACGGCGGCCAACACACACAGGGTACGTCTTTTCATCGGGATCTCTCCTTTTCTCTTTCTGGGTCCTCTCTGCCTGATATGATACAACATTTCCGAACCCGAAGCAAGACGCACCTCCCATCCTCCCGCTTTTTTACAGAATGATGCAGATCAGCCCGCCGGAGCCCTCGTTGATGATGCGCTGGAGGGTCTCCTGCAATTTGGAGCGGGCATCCTCCGGCATCCGCTTGAGCTTGGCGTTGAGATCCTCGCTGACCAGCTCATGGAAGGACTTGCCGAAGATGTTGGACTGCCAGATGGCCTTGGTGTCCCCCTCGAACTCCTGGAGCAGGAAGTTGACCATCTCCTCGCTCTGCTTCTCGTTGCCCACGATGGGAGAAACCTCGGTCTCGATGTCGGCCCGGATCATGTGTATGGAGGGGGCCGATGCCTTGAGGCGTACCCCGTACCGCCCCCCCTGCCGGACGATCTCCGGCTCCTCCAGCACCAGCTCGTCGGTGCCTGGCACCACGATGCCGTAGCCGGTGGCTTTGACCTCCTCCAAAGCACCCGCCACCTTGTCGTACTCGGCCTTGACCCTGGACAGGCGGCTGAGCAGCTCCAGCAGGTCCCCGTCGTCGTGGATGGTGAAGCCGGACTGCTGGGACAGGGTGTCGTAAAACAGGCTCCGGGGCAGCTCCAGATCGGCGGCGGCCAAACCGGTGCCCAGGTTCATGGAGGTGACCTGGGCACGGCTCACCGTGTCGCACCCACCAATGGCAGCCACTGTGCCCTCCACGTCCCGTATGCGGCGCATCCCCTTGGCGCTCTCCCGGATGGCGGCATACAGGCCGTTTTTGATGGGGTGGTCCCAGGGCAGGGCGTCCACCCAGGGGGGCAGGAACAGGTCCAGCTCCTTCACCGGGAATTCGTACAGCACCCCCTTGATGATGCCGGTCACCGCCTCCTCCTCCAGCTCCAGGCAGTTGACGCACACGCAGGTCACGTCGTACCGGCTGGCGATGTCAGCCCGGATGGCCTGGGCCCGGTCGGAGTTTGGCTGGGCGGAGTTGAGCACCACCAGGAAGGGCTTGCCCAGCTCCTTCAGCTCGGTGATCACCCGCTCCTCCGCCTCCAGGTAGTCCTCCCGGGGGATGTCGGTAACGGTGCCGTCGGTGGTGACCACGATGCCGATGGTGGAGTGCTCGGCAATGACCTTCCGGGTGCCGATCTCGGCGGCCTCGGTCATGGGGATGGGCTCCGGGAACCAGGGGGTGGTCACCATCCGGGGCACGTCGTCCTCAAGAGAGCCCACCGCACCGGGCACCAGGTAGCCCACACAGTCGATGAGCCGCACCTTGAACACGGCCCCGCTGTCCATGGTGACCTCCACCGCCTCCTCGGGCACAAATTTGGGCTCGGCGGTCATGATGGTGCGGCCCGAGCCGCTCTGGGGCAGCTCATCCTTGGCCCGCTCCCGGCGGTAGACGTTTTCGATGCCCGGAATGACCATCGTCTCCATAAACCGCTTGATGAACGTGGATTTTCCAGTCCGCACCGGCCCCACCACGCCGATATAGATATCCCCCTCGGTCCGCAGGGCGATATCCTCATAGAGCTTGCGTTGTTCCACTGGCAATTCCTCCTTCGGCCATGTTAAGCCGGCGTTTTCTCTACATAGGTATGGGGATAAGCCGTGGATTATTCATGGCGGACGGAAAAGGACCCCGCCGAAGCGGGGTCCTGAACGGTTACTGCATGGATTCCACAATGGCGTCGGCCAGGGCCTCCAGCTCGGCGGCCTTGTCGGCGTGGAGGGCAGAGGCGATGGACAGCCGGTCGTTGAGAACGGTCATGTTCTTCAGTTCCTCATCCACGAACTTCTGCATCAGGTCGCCCGACTTGGGGGCCCAGGAGCCGTTCTCGATGAGGGCGAAGGTGCGGTTCTGAAGGTTGAGGCCCTTCAGATGCATGAGATAGTCGTGCATCACGGGGTAAATGCCCAGGTTGTAGGTGACGCTGGCCAGCACGATGTGGCTCAGCCGGAAGGACTCGCTGACCAGGTAGGACACATGGGTGTTGGACACGTCGTACACCCACACGTTGGTGACGCCCTTCTCGCACAGCTTGGCGGCCAGAGCCTGAGCGGCGGCCTCGGTGTTGCCGTACATGGAGGCGTAGGCGATCATGACACCCTTCTCCTCCGGCTCATAGCGGCTCCACTTGTCGTATTTGTCGATGAAGTAGCCCAGATCCTTCCGCCATACGGGCCCGTGGAGGGGGCAAATGTACTTGATCTGGTCCAGAATGGTACCGGCCTTCTTGAGCAGCAGCTGAATGTGGGGGCCGTACTTGCCCACGATGTTGGTGAGGTAGCGGCGGGCGTCGTCGATCCAGTCCCGGTCGAAGTTGACCTCGTCGGCAAACAGCTTGCCGTCCAGGGCTCCGAAGGAGCCGAAGGCGTCGGCGGAGAAGAGAACGCCGTTGGTGGTGTCGAAGGTCACCATGGCCTCGGGCCAGTGGACCATGGGGGCGGCCACGAAAGTGACGGTGTGCTTGCCGAAGGTCTGGGTGTCCCCCTCCTTCACCTCAATCAGCTCATGGCCGTCGATCTGGAAGCCGAACTGGCGCATGAAGAGGAAGGACTTCTCGGTGGAGATCACCTTCACCTGGGGCCAGCGCAGCAGGATCTCCTCGATGGAGGCGCCGTGGTCGGGCTCCATGTGGTTGATGACCAGATAATCCAGAGGGCGGTCTCCCAGCAGATGCTCCACGTTCTCCAGCAGCTGGCGGCAGGCCGACCAGTCCACGGTGTCGAAGAGGACGGTTTTTTCGTCCAGCAGCAGATAGGCGTTGTAGCTGACGCCCCGGGGAATGGGATGAATGTTTTCAAACAGGTGGAGCCGGTGGTCGTTGGCGCCCACCCAGTACAGATCTTCCGTCACATTGCGGACACAATACATGATAGTCCCTCCTTCTTACTCAGGCCTCAATAAACATATCTTTCTTTTCCGCGCACTCGGGGCACACCCACTCCTCGGGCAGGTTCTCGAACAGGGTGCCGGGGGCCACCTCGGCGTCGGGGTCGCCCCGCTCGGGGACGTACTCGTAGCCGCAGCCGCCGCACACATACCGCTTGCCGATGGGCTCGGGCTTGGGGGGCGCGGGGCGCTTCATCTTCACCATGGGAGGCGCGGGCTGCTTCTCCCCGGTGTCCAGGGCGGCGGCCAGCAGGGGCAGGATCTCGTTGACATCGCCCACAATGCCGTAGTCGCAGTTCTTAAAGATGGGGGCGTTGCCGTTCTTGTTGATAGCCACGATGGTGGAGGCGTCCTTGATACCCTTCAGGTGCTGGATGGCGCCAGAGATGCCGCAGGCGATGTACAGATTGCCCTTGAACTTCTGGCCGGACATACCCACATACCGGTCCAGAGGCACATACTTCAGAGTCTCGGCCACCGGGCGGGAGGAGCCCACGGCGGCGCCGGCGGCCTTAGCCAGGTTCTCAATGAGCTTCATGTTCTTCTTGTCCCCGATGCCCTGACCGGCGGAAACCACACGCTCGGCCTGGCTGATGGGGGTATCCATAGGAATGCCCACGGTAAAGTCGTGGCCGTCCTTCTTCAGGTGCTCCACCAGAGCGTTGACCTGGTCGGCAGCGCTCCCCTCCTTCAGCAGGATGCGCTTACGCACGCCGGTGACGGGGGCGGGCTTCTTGGGACGGCTGGAGGAGCCGCCCTCGCTCTTGGGGGGCTTGCCCATGATGGCGGAGGAGATAACCACCCGCTGGATCTCGTTGGTGCCCTCGTAGATGGTGGTGATCTTGGCGTCCCGGTACATCCGCTCCACGTCCATACCCTTGAGGAAGCCGGTGCCGCCGAAGATCTGGACGGCGTCGTTGGTGACCTCCAGGGCGATGTCGGAGGCGTACATCTTGGCCATGGCCGACTCGGTTCCGTAGGGCTCGTGGTGCTCCTTCAGGTCGGCGGCGGAGTAGACCAGCATCCGGGCGCAGCGGATTTTGGTTGCCATGTCGGCCAGCTTGAAGCCGATGGACTGGTTGAAGCCGATGGGCTTGCCGAACTGGACCCGCTCCTTGGCGTATTCCACGGCGGCCTCATAGGCCCCCTGGGCGATGCCCAGCGCCTGGGCCGCGATGCCGATGCGCCCGCCGTCCAGGGTGGACATGGCGATCTTGAAGCCCTGGCCCTCCTTGCCCAGCAGGTTCTCCTTGGGCACCTTCACGTCGTTGAAAATCAGCTCGGCGGTGGAGGAGGAGCGAATGCCCATCTTATCGTAGTGGTCGCCGAAGGTAAAGCCCTCCCAGCCCTTCTCCACGATGAAGGCGGAGATACCCCGGGTACCGATGTCGGGGGTGGTGACGGCAAAGACCACATAGGTGTCCGCCTTGGGGGCGTTGGTGATGAAGATCTTGCCGCCGTTGAGGAGCCAGTGGTCCCCCTTGTCCACGGCGGTGGTCTCGGTGCCGCCTGCGTCGGATCCGGCGTTGGGCTCGGTGAGACCGAAAGCGCCGATCTTCTCACCCTTTGCCAGGGGCACCAGATACTTCTGCTTCTGCTCCTCGGTGCCGTAGGCGAAGATGGGCCAGGAGCCCAGGGACACGTGGGCCGACAGGATGACGCCGGTACCGCCGTCCACCCGGGACAGCTCCTCCACCGCGATGGCGTAGCTCAGGGCGTCCAGCCCGGCGCCGCCGTACTCCTTGGGATAGGGAATGCCCATCAGCCCCATCTCCCCCAGCTTGCGGATGGCCTCGTCAGGGAACAGATTTTCCTTGTCCATCAGGAAGGCCTGGGGTTTCACCTCCGCCTCGGCGAAGGCCCGGATCTTGGCCCGCAGGGCCTCGTGTTGCTCCGTGGTCTTGAATAGCATGGTGTCGTCCTCCTTGTCTGTCTATTTTAATCAATAATGAGAATGATTACTTTGTGAGGTCATCCTAACACAATCAAGTACCATATGTCAATAGGAATTATGGCATTTTAACAAAATATTTCCCATCTGAAAACCAGGAATTAGAAAAGCAGACAGCGCGGCCCATTTGGTTTGGGCCGCGCTGTCTGCTTATTGGGCGCAATATTGTTCTTTGAGCACCGCCATCAGGGCCTGAATACGGCTGTCCTTGATGGAATAGGTGATAAATTGTCCGTGCTTCTCCCCCTGGATCAGTCCCCCGTCCTTCAGCTTGTGCAGGTGCTGGGACAGAGCGGGGGCGGTGATGTTGGGCACCTCCTCCCCCAGCTGGCCCACCGTTTTGGGGCCGTCCAGCAGGGCGCACAGGATGAGCAGCCGGTTTTCATTGGCCATCTGGGCCATCAGTCCGGCGATGGTCTGGGCTTTTTCCCGCAGCGTTTCGTCCATCTCCTCACCTCCGGCAGCCGGAACAGGAGGCGCAGCCTTCTGCCGGGGCCTTGCCCGAGCGCAGGGTGCAGATCAGCTGGGTCATGGTGCCCATGGGGCAGAACACGCACCAGGTCCGGGGCTTGAAGAGCACCATGACGATGAGGCCGATGAGGGTGGAAGTGAGCATGATGGAGTAGAACCCGAAGGCGAACTGAGCCACCCAGGGGGCAAAGAGGGTGCCGTGATAGGCCCAGTGCCAGGGCACCTGGAAGGTCCAGAACAGCTTGACGAATTCTCCAATGTCTTTGGCCCCCGCCCCCACCAGGTAGGTAGTGAAGAGCATCTGAAGGAACATGACAAAGAAAAAGATGAGAAACCCGTACCGGAACGCCTTTGTACGCATCCACCGGGGGGTGGGTTTGTTGCGGGACAGCTTGAGCCGCCCGCCCAGCAGGGTGAAGAACTGCCCCCGGTCGCAGTAGCGGTTGCAGTAGAGCTTGCTGCCGCCGAAGATGGAAATCAACAGGGGCAGACAGAAAAAGATCATGCCCAGCCAGGCAAAGAGGATGTTGAAGAACCCCAGTCCCAGATAGATGGGGGTGACGATCCACAGATAGTCGTACCAGTGCTTTTTCCGGTTCATGCCCCCACCTCCCTGTCCCGCAGTTCAATGGTGCCCGCCGGGCACTCCCTGGCGCACTTGCCGCAGCCCACGCACTTCTCCAGGTCCACCTGGGCGGTGACCCCCCGCCAGATGGAAATAACCGACAAGGGACACACCTTTACACAGCAGCCGCAGGCTACACAGTGCTTCCCCACGGCGGCATAACGCTTGGATGCCATAGATCGTCCTCCTGATATTTAAGTAATTAAGCAATTACTAATATAACAGATAGATGGGAGAAACGCAAGCATAAAATAGGGCCTGCCGCTTTTATGCGGCAGGCCCCGCCTGCTTATCGTTTTCTGGGGATGAGCAGCAGCTGCCCGTCGGGCAGTTCCTCCTCCTCCAGGGCATTGGCCTGCATCACATCCCGGGCGGTGGTGCAGTAGGCCTTGGCGATGTCCCACAGCCGCTCTCCCCCGCTCACCATCCGCAGCACGATGGAGGGCTGACCGGTGTGGTCAATGGGCGAATTCTCGTCGAAGGACAGGGCGCTGACGGCGGCGGCCTTGCTGCCGGTGAGGGCGAGCCAGGCAAAGCGCACCGGGAAACGAACCTCCGCCCCGCCGGACGCGGGGGCGGCATATACCGGGGCGGTGCAGGAACACCGGCAGCCGCACCGGGCGCCCTCGGGCAGCTCCACCGGGCAGCTTACCGGGATGGTCCGGGTAACGGCGGTCATCTCCCCCGACTCGGTGCGGCAGAGCAGATGGACGTTGACCTGGACGGCGAGGGAGACCCGCTCCCCCTCCCGGCTCTGACTCACATCCCCCATGGTCACATAGGCGTCCAGCACATCCTGGGGGGCCACGCCGGTCTCCAGCAGCTCCCGGACGGCCACCTCCCGCTCTCCCCGGTCGGCCACCCGGCTCAGGTCCATGGTCCGGGTCTCGGTGTCCAGCTGGTAGAGGGTGGAATATACGTCGGTGAGCAGCTGGAACCGCCGCTCCTCCCGTATCACCGCCTGGGCCAGCAGGCCCATGGATACGCTGATGGTGCGGCCGTCTCCGTCGTCCAGCTCACAGCTCAGATCGGTGAGGATCAGCCCCACCTGACACATGGCCTCCTCCCCGGCGCCGCTCACCTCCATCAGCTGGGAGATGGGCAGCTCGAACTCCCCGGTGCTCAGTCCGCCATCGGCACAGCGGTAGAGCACCTGGAGCCGGGCGGAGCCCTTGAAAATCAGCTTGCTGCCGATAACCTTGGCCTCTCCGCAGTCCAGGGACACCCGCCACTTCAGCAGGGCCTCGGCCTCCGGGCGGCTGCCCGGCAGGGTAAGCTCGTCACTAAATGGAAAGGGTTTCTCCTGTACACACACGGTCACACAGGTATTGCAGCTCTGACTGAGCTGCTCCACCCCTGCCTGAGCCGCCTCGGGCACCGAGGCGGGGGCCCAGTCGGTCACCGGGGCAAACACCTGGACGTCCACCGCCAGGTCGGCCCGCACCAGTACCTTCCGGGGGTTGACCAGCCGGGCGTCCGCCCCCCGCAGACGGGGCTGGGCCACCACCCGGCAGCCGGGGGTGATGTCAGGCCCATCGGCGGTGCAGGTGAAGGGCAGATCCACCTCCAGCCGCCGCAGGCCCACCTCCCCATCGGGCTGGCACAGCAGCAGGGCGTGGATGGTGCCGGACAGCTCCACCCGGCCCTCCATGGCCTCCTTCCGGTGGAGGCACACCACCCCCTCGGTGTCGCAGACCTCCAACAGGTCGGGGCAGGCGTCGGGTACGATGCTCTCCACGGTCTCCTCCTGGGCCACGGCGGCGTCCAGCACCGTGTGAAATCCATCCAGCGCCGTCCGTTCCAATTCCAGTTCCATAGCGTTCCACTCCTTGTACGGGCCATTGCCCAGACTGATTGCTGCTAGGGCAATATATGTACAAGGAGGTCCGGCTATGACCGGCTTTCCGGCGCCAGGTCGGATTTTTTGATGCCGAATACCAGCCTCAGCAGGCTGCTGAGGGCTTTGGGGGACTTCACTACCACGATCTTCATACCTTATGCCTCCCTGTCAAGCCAATATCGTTTGAGCCAGCCAAAGCCCCGGCGGCCCAGCCAGGCCCCGGCCACAAAGACCGCCAGAGTGCCCGGGCGAAACAACAGCACCGCCCCCGCGCCGCACAGAGCCGCCGCGGCAAGGGCCTTCTTGCCCTCCAACGTCAAAACAGCCGCCTCCCTTCACTGGTTCTGTCCCAGTATACGCGGAAAGCGGCTGTTGTGTTCATATGGGCCGACCAATGCGGGCGACCATAAAGGTCGCCTTTCGGGGCCTCCTGTGTTATTCCCGCTGGCTGCGGATCACCAGCACCGCCCCCGCCCCCACGGCGATCTCCATCACCGGAGCGGCAGGCTCGTTGCTGACGGTCAGGGTGTCCCCACGGGTAAGCTCCGCCCCCTCCAGGGGGTACTTGACCCCACGCAAGGTAACGTCCTTTACAGTCTTGTCCAGGGGGATGAGGGACAAATAGTGGTAGTGGGGCCTGTCGGCCAGGGTGAGGGCGCCGTTTTCCAGAAAGCGCACCTCGTTGTCCCCGTCGGCCATGACGGCATTGCCGCCCCGGCGGGCGATCCACTCCAGCAGTACCAGATTGGAAGCGGTGTGGTCCAGCCGCCCGCCGGTGCAGCCGCACAGCAGCAGCTCTTTGCACCCCTGTTCCAAAGCCCAGTGGGCCGCCGCCTGGAGGTCGGTAAAGTCCTTCTCCACCGGCAGGGTGGCATAGGGCACATCCCCGGCGGGCCCGCCCCCCGAGTCCCAGTCCCCGATGAGGTAGTCCGGTTTCAGTCCGGCGGCCAGAGCGGTTTGCAGCCCGCCGTCGGCGCAGATCACCGTCCAGTCCCCCTCCTCCAGATAAGTCCCCAAAAAAGCCAGGTCGGCGCAGGGGGCTGCGCCGACGATGAGGGCCTGTTTGGTTATTTTCTCTGCCATTCCGGCACTTCCTTTGCCTGCTGGTACAGCCGCACATAGCTTTCGTGGCGGCTGGCCGGGATCTCCCCCGCTTTTACCGCCGCAAGGACTGCACAGCCTTTTTCCTTTACATGGGCGCAGCCGGTGAACCGGCACTGGTCCAGGTAGGGGGCAAACTCCCGGAAGGTGTACTGCAGCTCCTCCGGCCGCCGCAGCTCCATCTCCTCGGTGTCGAAGGAGGAGAAGCCGGGGGTGTCGGCCACGATGGCCCCATTGTCCAGCCGGAACAGCTCTACATGGCGGGTGGTGTGCCTGCCCCGGCCCAGCTTGTCGGACACCTCCCCCACCCGGATGTGAAAGGCGGGCTGGAGGGCGTTGAGGATGGAGGACTTGCCCACGCCGGAATTTCCTGTAAAGGCAGAAACCTTTCCAGCAATTGCGGCGGCAAGGGCGTCCATGCCCTCCCCTGTCTCGGCGCTCACCCGCAGGGTGGTGAAGCCCGCTCTGGTGTAGGTGTCGTAGAGGCTGTCCGCCCCGTCCAGGTCGCACTTGTTCAGGACGATGATGCTCTCGCAGTCCCGACCCTCGGCGATGGACACCACCCGGTCGATGAGAAAGGGGTCGGTGACCGGGATAGCACCGGAGGCCACCACCACCAGCTGGTCGATGTTGGCCACCGCCGGGCGCTGAAACTCATTTTTCCGGGGCAGGATGGCGTCCAGGATGCCGCTCTCCCCCTCCAGGGGGGTGAACTCCACCCGGTCCCCCACCAGGGGGCTCACCTTCTGGTGACGGAACTTGCCCCGGCCCCGGCAGGCGGTGAGCCTGCCGGAGCCGTCGTCCACATAGTAGAAGCCGCTGAGGGCTTTTAAAATAATCCCTTCCATATCAGCCGAAGTCTTTGGGCTCGCTCAGGCTGAGCTGGCCGTCGAAGTAGACGCTGACGGTCTGGGTGCCGCTGCCCTTCAGGGGCACCGTCACCAGCTGCTGGACCGTATCCAGGGTCTTGCGGTACTGCTCCTGTCCGTCCACCGTGACCACCACCTCCACGCTGTCCCGATCCCGGGGCAGATTGACGGTGTAGGAGATGGTTTTCAGCTGGCTGCTGGGGGACTCGGTGGGCTGGTCGGTAGGCGGAGTGGACTCATTGGGATCGGTGCTGGGCTGGGTGGTGGGTTCGCCGGTGGAGGGGTCGGAACCCTTGCTCACCCGCAGGCGGATGGTCTGGCCCTTCTCCACCTCGGTGTTGGGATCGATGCTCTGCCAGCACACATGGCCAGCCTCCACCGAGTCGTCGTACACCTCTTCCACAGAGACCGTCAGGCCCAGCTTGTCGGCGGCATCCCGGGCTTCCTGCTCTGTCATGGTCACAAAGTTGATGACGGTCACCGGCTCCTCCTTCGGGCCGGTGCTCACCACCAGGGTCACCTTGTCCACGCCCTCCAGGCTGGCGTCGGCCTCGGGATCGGTGGAGATGACGTAATCCTTGGTCACGTCCTCGCTGGCCTCCTCCTGGATCACCAGGTTGCCCTTCTCCTCGCTGTAGCCCAGGGCGTTAAGCTCGCTGATGGCGATGCGCTTGTCCCGGTCCACCAGGTTGGGCATGACGCCCTCCTCCACCTCATCAGAGTCACTGCCGTTGCTCAGATCCACGGTGATGGTGGCACCCGCCTGGGCGTTGCGGCCGCTCTCCGGGTCCTGAGACACGATCTGTCCGGCAGGCAGACTGCTGTCCACCGTATTGCCGACCACAATATGGAAGCCAGCCTCCACCACGTCGGAGTGCTGTTCAGCCTCCTCCACGGTCATGCCAATGAGCTTGGGCACATTATACTGGGTGGAACTGCCGCCGCCCAGGCCGTTGAAGAAGGAGAACCACAGGAACACACCCATGGCCACCAGGAACAGAGCCACCGCACCGATGGCCAGGAAGATGGGCAGGCGGCTGTTTCCCCCCCGGACCTCCTCGTAGTCGTCCTCGTACCGCTTGCTCTTGGCCCGAACCCGGGGGTCCTCCTCCCGCCGGGGGCCTCTGCTTGAACGGGCCCAGGTGTCCTCCTCCTCATAGCGGGGCGGATGGGCGGGCTGGGCGCGCACATTGCTGGGGGTATTGGCCCCCAGCACCTGGGTGGGCTCATCCCCGTCGGTCACCAGCAGGTCGGCCTGGGTGTAGTCGAAGTTGATGGAGGGATTCTTGCGGAACTCCTCCAGGTCGGCCAGCATGGCGTCGGCGGAGATATACCGCTGATTCACATCGGAGGCCATGGCCTTCATGGTGATGGCCTCCAGGGCCTCGGGAATCTCGGGATCGATCTCCCTGGGAGAGAGCGGAATGGAATTGATGTGCTGGATGGCCACCGCCACCGGGGAATCCCCCTCATAGGGCAGGCGGCCGGTGATCATCTCATAGAGTACCACACCGGCGGAGTAGATGTCGCTGCGGGCGTCGATGTGGCTGCCCCGTGCCTGCTCGGGGGAAATATAGTGGACCGAGCCCAGGGCCTCCTGGGTCAGTGTGGCCTGAGCCGAGGAGGTGAGCCGGGCGATGCCGAAGTCTGCCACCTTCAAAGAGCCGTCCCGCAGCACCATCACGTTATGGGGCTTGATGTCCCGGTGGATGATGCCCCGGCTGTGGGCGTGGGACAGGGCCTTCATGATCTGGGTGATGAAGTGGAGGGCCTCCCGCCAGGCCAGCTTGCCCCCCTTCTTCTGCATATACTGCTTGAGCGTGATGCCGTCCAGCAGCTCCATGACGATATAGTCCAGCTCCGGGGTGTGGGACACGTCGTATACCGCCATGATATTGGGGTGGGACAGCATGGCAACGGCCTGGGACTCGTCGTGGAAGCGGCGGCGGAACTCGGCGTCGGAGGCCAGCTCCTCCTTGAGGATCTTGATGGCCACCAGCCGGTTGAGCCGGTGATCCCGGCCCTTGTACACCACGGCCATGCCGCCGATGCCGATGCGCTCCAGGATTTCATATCGGTTGTCGAGTAATTTCCCTATGTATTGATCCATAGTTCATTACCCCCTTTTCAAAGGATCTGGAAGAGGACCGCCGTCACATTGTCCGGCGCGCCTCTTGAGATGGTGATGTCCAGCAGCCGCTGACAGCAGTCGGCGGGGTCCCCTCCGTGGATGACCTCGTAGAGCAGCTCCTGGTCGGAGAGGATGTTGCTCAGTCCGTCGGAGCACAGCAGTAGGTAGTCCCCGCCGGTGAGCTCCCGCTCATACAGGTCGGCCCGGATACGCTCCTCCGCCCCCAGAGCCCGGGTGATCAGGTTCTTCCGGGGATGGGTGCGGGCCTGCTCCGGGGTGATGTCCCCCCGGGCCACCATGTCCTCCACCACCGAGTGGTCCCGGGTGAGCCGGGTGATGCCCCCCTCGTTGATGTGGTAGGCCCGGCTGTCGCCGATGTTCAGCAGGTAGGCGGTGTTCTCCACCACCATCACCGCCACCATGGTGGTGCCCATGCCGAAGCAGTCGGGGTCGGAGCTGGCCCGGCGGTACACCGCGTCGTTGGCCTCCTCCGCCGCACGGGCCAGCACCGCCGGCGGCGGGGTGTCCGGTTCGCCCTGGGCGTGCTGGAGGGTGTCCACGAAGGTTTCCACGGCGATGAGGCTGGCGATGTTGCCCGCCTTGGCGCCGCCCATTCCGTCGCACACCACGCCTACCGCCAGGTGTTCCGAGGGCACGTCTAAGTAATACCCGTCCTGATTCTGGGTACGCACCACGCCTTTATCGGTGATGCCCCACGCTTTGATCATAGTGAATCAGCCTCTTTTCCAGCCGGCCGGCCCTGCTGCCCGGGCCTGCGGCAAAACAATGGCCTGGCGCCTGCGCCAGTGCAGCTCAGTCATCGGTATGCAGCATGGCCTTCCTGCGGAGCTGACCGCAGGAGGCGTCAATGTCCCCGCCCAGCTTGCGCCGCACCGTGGCGGTAACGCCGTGGGACTCCAGGCGCTTCTGGAACTGGGCCACCCGGCGGCTGGGCTTGAGGGGGCTCTCCGCCACATGGTTCAGGGGGATCAGGTTCACATGGCCCGGGGTGCCCTTCAGGTGACTGGCCAGCAGGTCGGCCTGCCAGTCAGAATCATTCACCCCGTCCACCATGGCGTACTCGTAGGAGATCCGCCGCCCGGTCTTTTCAAAATACCGGCGGCAGGTGTCAAAGAGCTTCTCCACCCCCACGCTCTTGTTCACCGGCATAAGCCTGCTGCGGGTCTCGTCGTCAGGGGCATGGAGAGATACCGATAGGGTCAATTGTAACTGATGCTCGGCCAGTTTGTCAATTTTTTCGACCAGACCGCAGGTAGACAGAGAGATGTGGCGCATCCCGATGTTGAGCCCGTCCGGGCTGTTGACCAGAGAGAGGAACCGCAGCACCGTGTCAAAGTTGTCCAGGGGTTCCCCAATGCCCATGAGCACAATATTGCTGATGGTGTGGCCGGAATCGATCTGGGTAAAGAGCACCTGATCCAGCATTTCAGCGGGTGTCAAGTCTCTCACCTTGCCGCCCAGGGTGGAGGCGCAGAAGGCGCACCCCATGCGGCAGCCCACCTGAGAGGAGATACACACAGTATTCCCATGATGGTAGCGCATCAAAACGGTTTCAATGCAGTTTCCGTCGGAAAGCCGCCATAAGTATTTGATGGTGCCGTCCAGGGCGGACACCTGCTTGCGCTCCACCTCCGGCGGGCAGAGAATACAGTCTGCTTTCAGCTTCTCTCGCAAAGCCTTGGACAGGTTGGTCATCTCATCGAAGGAACGGACCCCCCGGTGGAGCCACTGAAAGACCTGCTTGGCCCGGAAGGCGGGCTCCCCCAGCTCTTTGAAATAGGCGGTCATCTCCGCCAGATCCATGGATTTGATGTCAGTCATGTTACTCTCCCCTGCCGGGCCTTTCCGGCGGTGTCAGTCCGTATTTTCTATGGAGGAACGCAATCATCTCCTCCGCCGTGGGCTCCCGCTCCGGAGGCGTTGGCTTGACGGGGTGGGCATAAGGGGCCGGGCCTGGCTCCAGAGGACACTGGGCCCGGAAGGACCCGGTCTGGACCCACACCTGGGCAAAGCACCAGCCGTGGTCCTGCTCATACTCCAGGTTTTCCGGCAGCGCCTGGATCAGTTCCTGAAATTCCGGATATGTCAGCAGCTTGGGGTGGTATGCACTCTCCCGCCACAGCTCCAGGCCCAGAGCTGGAAACTCATAGGTACAGGCCAGCTCATGGTCCTCACAGTCGCACACATAGCCGGTCTCCTTGGCCAGGGCCGGGATCAGGTCCTCGGCGTGGGTATCTGTCAGATCCAGTCCTCGGTACAGGACCTTGAGATCATCGCACCGGTCCAGTCCAATGCGGCTCAGCTTTCCGTCCTCATACTCCAACTGGAAGGTCTGGGGGGAGCCATACCCGCCGAAGCGGTGCCATACCTCCACGGCTTGGTGCTCTTCCTCATTCAGCTTGTTCAGGGCATCCTCCGCCTCCGCCTGGGTCATGCCCAGGGTGAAGGGACCCATGCCCTCGTTGGGCCGGACCTCATACACCCCCCGCATCCGCCGCAGCTTGGCGAAGAAAAAGCCGTCGGTGCCGTGGCGGTGGGGCCAGCAGGTCACCATGCCATCCCTGGCGCCTTCAAAGTCGCCGGGCACTTGAAAACCCTCTAATGTAAAGTCTTTATGCTTGTCTAAAAATGCCCGCACTACGTCCTCATTCTCCCGCTCCAGCAGGGTGCAGGTGGCGTAGAGCAGCACGCCACCCGGCTTGACGTAGCGGCACACGTTATCCAGAATGGCCTTCTGGACCCGGGGCAGCCCCTCCAGGGGCTTGGGGTCCTTGTAGCGGATGTCCGGCTTCTTGCGGATGATGCCCAGCCCCGAGCAGGGCACGTCGGCCAGAACCAGGTCAAATCCGTCAAGGTATTCTTCCTTACATTCCTTGCCGTCCAGGACTTGCGCGGTTATGCAGTCCAGGCCCAGCCGTTTGGCCCCCGCCCGGATCAGGTCCATTTTATGTGGGTGGATGTCGCAGGATACCACCTTCCCCCTGCCATCCATGGCGATGGCGGCGGCAAAGGACTTGCCGCCGGGGGCGGCGCAGGCGTCCAGCACGTCCATCCCCTCCCTGGGATCGGCGGCCAGCACCGCCAGCTTTGCGGCGGCATCCTGAATGTAAAAGAGGCCCTCCCGGAAGGCGGTCAGCTCCTCCAGGCTGCCGGTGTGGGACAACAGCAGGCAGTTGGGCAGCCAGGGGTGGGGTGCAACCTCCACCCCCTCCGCCCGGAGGGAATCGGCCACTGCTTCCACCGTGGCTTTGGTGGTGTTCACCTGGGCGCAGGTGGGAGGCTCCCCGTTGTCGGCGGCCATCAGGGCGGCGGCCTCCTCCCTGCCCAGCCGGCGGGTAAACAGGTCGGCCAGCCACCGGGGATGGCTGTACCGCACCGCCGGGTCCTCCGGCGGCTCCAGGCTGTCCTTCTGCCGCACCAGGGAGCGGAGCACCCCGTTGACCAGACCGGCGGACCGGGGATTTTTGGAGCCCTTCCGGGCCAGATCCACCGCCTCACTGACGGCGGCGTGGTCGGGCACTCTGTCAAGGAAAAGCACTTGATAGGCACCAAGCCGCAAGGCATTGCGGACTGCTGGCTCCATTTTCTCCAGCTTTACCGTGGACAGCTTGCCCAGGTAGTGGTCCAGCAGCAGCCGGTTCTGGAGCACCCCGAAGCACAGCCGGGTGGTCAGGGCGGCGTCCCGGCTGTCCAGTCCGGCGGTACGCAGAATTTTTTTCAAAAAGCCGTCCGACCAGGCGCCCTGCTGTTCGCAGGCCACCAGGGCCCGGAGGGCCGCTTCTCTGGCAGTCATATCAATCCCTCCGGCGGCTGTTAAAAGCCAGGATATAGCGCAGCAGATGGGCAATGGACACCAGCAGGGCGGCCACATAGGTCATGGCGGCGGCCCCCAGTACCTTTTTGGCCCCCCGCAGCTCCTGGTCGTCCAGCATATGGGTGTCCCGCAGAGACTGGATGGCCCGGCGGGAGGCGTTGAACTCCACCGGCAGGGTGACCACCTGGAAGAAGGCGGCCACGGCGAAGAGCACCACGCCTACGGCAAACAGGGGCCGGGAGTAGAGAGCAAAGCCCAGAATAATGAGCAGAATGGAGATCTGGGAACTGAAATTGCACACCGGGATGATGGCCCCTCTCAGCTTGATGGGGCCGTACTCCTGGGCGTATTGGACGGCGTGGCCCGCCTCATGGGCGGCCACTCCCACCGAGGCGATGCTGGTGGAGCCGTACACCGCGTCGGACAGGCGAATGGTGTTGGTCTTGGGATCGTAGTGGTCGGTGAGCTTGCCGGACACCCGGGTGATACGCACACCATACACCCCGTGGGCCCGGAGCACCTCCTCCGCCGCCTGGGCGCCGGTGAGGCCCCGGCGGCTGGCAATACGAGAATAGCGGTTGAAGGTGGATGACACGTTGATCTGGGCCAGCAGGGCGATGAGCATGGCGGGCACCAGAATGATCCAGTAGTAGCTGTCAAAGTAGTAGAAAAAGGGCATAATGACCTCCAGTCACATGACCTGTCCCCCGTTGAGGAACCAGACCAGATTGAGCAGGAATCCCGCCCCCATGGCGGCGGCGACAACCCCTGTCAGCTTGGGCTTCCCTTGGGTAAGGGCGGCTGCAAAGAGGAAAAAGGGCAGGGCGCAGGACAGATAGCGTCCGGCGCTGAGCAACCAGGACAGAGAGTAGTTGAGCACCAGGTACACAAAGCCGTACAGGGTGTACATACCCCGGAACTTATTCCGTGCCCACACCAGCAGAGCGAAGAACACTGGGAAGAGCACAATGGTGGGGACCCAAATCTGGTACCGCACCAGCTCCGTGGGGTAGCTCAGGGCGTTTTGCAGCACATACCACAGGGTATCGGCAATGGGACAAAAGCCCTGACTCCAGTGCTGCTGCATCACTGTAAAGGCAAATGGGTTGCCGGTTACAGACCAGTTGAGGGCCAGGTACACCAGGGTGCCCACAGCGGGCAGGATCAGGGCGGGCAGTCTGCGGACAATGGCCTTCCAGTCAAAGCGGCCCAGATGCTCCACCAGTTCGGCGGCGGCCGCTCCTATGAGGAGCACGCCGTGCATCCTGGTCATGGCGGCCAGCAGCCCCCACATCCCCGCCAGCCACCAGCGATGGCGGCGGATGTACCACAGCCCCGCGGCGGTGGTGAGCAGGAACAGGCTCTCGGTCATGATGCCGCCGAAGAAGAAGGCGTAGGGATACACCGACAGAAAAAGCACCGTCCGCACCGCGCCGCCCCGGCCCAGCTCAAAGGCGGCCAGCTTGTAGAGAAAGACGCAGCCCGCCCCGTAGCACATAAAGGACAGCAGCAGCCCCGCCGCCATAGTATTGCCCGTAATGAGGGAAACCACCCGCATCAGCCAGGGATACAGGGGGAAAAACACCAGAAACAGATTTTTCCCGTCCTCCACATAGCCGGAATAGCCCAGCTCCGCCAGGTTGACGTAGTGCAGGCCGTCCCATTTTTTCCAGATCCACAGAAAAGCGTCCGGTCCGGAACCTGGATACAGGATGAAACAGGCCGCCAGCCCCACCAGCAGAAAGATGAGAATACGGAAACCAAATGTAACGGTAAAAACCTTTACACACTCTCTGCTGTCAGGCACATAGCCCTTGGCTGCAAGTCCTTTGGCGGCCAGGGGCACCGGCACACCGGCCCGGCCCAGCCACCGCAGCACCAGGTACAAACCCAGGGCGGCCACCATGCCGGTGACCGCCAGGGTCCAGATCAGTTCCATTTAGTTGTACTCCGGCAGAGCCAGCACGGTGCCCACCGCAATGGGGTGGCCCCGCAGGTAATCGGCGGCCTTCATGCGCTTGCCGCCGTCTGGCTGGATCTCCTCCAGCCGCAGTACGGTGCCCTCCCCGCAGGCCACCGCCAGCCCCTCCTTCCCGGCGGCCAGGACAGTGCCGGGTGCGGCGTGGGTATGCTCCTCAGGAACGACAGTCCGAAACACTTTACACCGCTTGTCTCCCAAGGTAGTCACAGCGGCAGGCCAGGGGATCAGACCTCTCACCTGGTCGTGGAGCTGTCGGGCGGTGCGGGTGAAGTTCATGGGGGACAGCTCCCGGCTCAGCATGGGGGCCAAGGTGGCCTTGTCATGGTCCTGGGGGGTGCGGGTAGCGGTACCGGCCTCGATCTGCGCCACCGTCTCCACCAGCAGCTGGGCCCCCAGCTCCGCCAGCCGGTCGTGGAGGGCCACCACCGTCTCGTCGGGATCGATGGGGGTGGCGGCCTGGGAGATAATGTCTCCGGCGTCCAGATCGTGGGCCATGTGCATGATGGTCACACCGGTCTCCTGGTCCCCGTTGAGCACCGCCCAGTTGATGGGGGCGGCCCCCCGGTAGTTGGGCAGCAGGGACGAGTGGACGTTGATACAGCCCTTGGGAGGCGCCGCCAGAATATCATCGGGCAGGATACGGCCGTAAGCCGCCACCACGATAAGCTCGGGGGCCAGCTCTTGGATCTGGGCCAGGGCGGTACCGTCCCGCAGCTTGACGGGCTGGAACACCGGGATGTCGTGGGCCAGGGCGCACTCCTTCACCGGCGGGGCCTGGAGCTTCATACCCCGGTTCTTGGGCTTGTCTGGCTGGGTGAACACCCCGCAGATGGTATGCCCCGCCTGAATCAGGGCCTCCAGGGAGGGCACGGCGAAGTCGGGGGTGCCCATGAAGAGGATTCTCATGCCTCGTCCTCCTCCGCCATCAGCTCGTCCAGCTCCTCATTGGTGTACAGCCGGCCAGCCAGCTCGGTGAACAGGTGTCCGTCCAGATGGTCGATCTCATGGCAGAAGCAGCGGGCCACAATCTCCTCGCCCTCCACCTCAAAGAAGTTGCCGTTGCGGTCCTGGGCCCGCACCTTGGCCTTCATGGGGCGCTTGACCACGCCCCAGCGGCCGGGGACGGACAGGCAGCCCTCGAAGCCCTCCTGCTCCCCCTCCCGGCTGATGATCTCCGGGTTGACCAGCTCCAGCATTTCATCGTTGGCGTCCACCACGATGACCGCCCGGCGGAGGATGCCCACCTGGGGGGCGGCCAGTCCGGCGCCGTTGGCCTGGGCCAGGGTCTCCTTCAGATCGTCCAGCAGGTCGTGGAGCTTTTCGTCAAACTGGGTCACGGGACGGCAGACCTTGTGCAGGGCGGGATCTCCGTCGGTGAGAATGGTACGCAGTGCCATAGTATGTTTCCTCCTAATCCAGTGGGTTCACGTCGGCGGTCACCGACACCCCTTTGTTTTCCTTATCAGTCTGGGCCGCCCGCAGCAGGGCGGCGATCATATCACGCACCGGCTTGGTGTTGGCGCAGGCCATGGTAAGCCGGTAGCGGTAGCGCTCGTTGATTTTGGCGATGGAGGCCGGGGCGGGACCCAGCAGCTGGACCTCCAGACCCTGATAGGCGGGCAATTTCAGCCACCCCTCCAGGGTGCGCCGCAGGCGCATACAGGTACGCAGCACCGCCGCCTCCAGCCTGCCGGAGGCGGTGAGCACGAACAGATCCCGGAAGGGCGGGCAGCCCCGCAGCCGCCGCAGAGCGATCTCCTGCTGATAGAAGGCGTCGTAATCCTGGCGGGCGGCGCAGCAAATCACGTCGTTGTCGGGGGTAAAGGTCTGGATGATGGCCCGTCCCCCCTTTCCGCCCCGGCCCGCTCTTCCCACCACCTGGGTGAGCAGAGAGAAGGTGCGCTCCCCCGCCCGCCAGTCGTCTACATAGAGGGACTGGTCGGCGTTGATGGCACCCACCAGGGTCACGTTGGGAAAGTCCAGACCCTTGGCCACCATCTGGGTGCCCAGCAGCACCGGGATGTTCTCCCGTTCAAACTGGGCAAACAGCTTCTCATGGCTGTGGGTGGCTGAGATGGAGTCGGCGTCCATCCGCAGCACCGCCCGGCCGGGCAGAGCCGCTTGCAGCTCCTCCTCCACCTTCTGAGTGCCCGCCCCGATGAAGTTGAGGGTACCGCCGCAGGACGGACAGGCTGGCGGCAGGGGCTGGGAGTAGCCGCAGTAATGGCACATGAGCCGCCCGTTGGCCGAGTGGTAGGTGAGATGGACGGAACACCGGGGGCAGGTGGGCACCTCCCCGCACTCGCCGCAGGTCAACATCCGGCTGGCCCCCCGGCGGTTGAGGAGCAAAATGGCCTGCTCCCCCCGCCCGGCGGTCTCCTCCAGAGCCCGGATGAGGGGTCCGCTGAGATCGGTACCGTTGCCGGCGCGCAGCTCCCCCTTCATATCCACGATCTCCACCGGAGGCAGGGGCCGCTGGTTGTACCGCCCCCTCAGGGTGAACAACCGATAAGCCCCCTGACGGGCCTGGTACATGGTCTCCACCGATGGAGTGGCCGAGGCCAACAGCAGCAGAGCCCCCTGCTGAACGCAGCGGAACTTGGCCACCTCCCGGGCGTGGTATTTGGGTACGTTTTCCGACTGATAGGTGCCCTCCTGCTCCTCATCCAACACGATGAGGCCTAAGTCTTTCAGGGGGGCGAACACGGCGGAGCGGGTGCCAACCACCACCCGGGCCTCCCCCGCCTTGATGCGCTTCCACTCGTCGTACCGCTCCCCTGCTCTCAGGGAGGAGTGGAGGACAGCCACCTGCTCTCCGAAATGGGCGGAGAACAGCCGCATGAGCTGGGGGGTCAGAGCGATCTCGGGCACCAGCACCAGGGCGGTGCGGCCCCGCCGGAGCGTCTCGTAGATCAATTTCAAATAGACCTGGGTTTTTCCGCTGCCGGTGACGCCGTAGAGCAGAGCGGCGGCGGGCTTGTTTTGGGCGGCCAGGGCGTTGAGGCCGTCAAAGGCGGCCTGCTGCTCGTGGTTGAGCACCGGCTCGGCCAGCCGCTCCACCTCCTCCATCTGCACCCGGCGGTAGACCTCCCGTTTTTCCAGGGTGATGACCCCGCTCTTGACCAGAGCGCGGAGGGTGGCCGGGCTGGCCCCGGTGAAATAGCACAGTTCCTTGGTGGAGGCTTCCCCAATGGCGCACAGCAGCTCCACCACCGCGTACTGCATGGGGGCGGTCCGCCGCCGGGCGGCGGCCTGATCCAGGGCCTCCTGGGCAGGAATGGCCAGGGAGGCCACCTGCTCGGTCTTGTCCCCCACCCCCCGCTGGGCGCTGGTCTCCAGGGCGATGATCCCCTTGTCCCGCAGCAGCTTGAGGGCGGGATTGGGGTCCTTTGTGCCGAAGGCCTCCCGGATGGCGGTCACGTCGGCGCTGCCGCCGTTGGCAAAGAGCAGCTCCACCACCTGCCGGGCGTGGTCCGACCTGCCGGCGGCCTCAAAGGCTGCCGCCCGGTCCACCCCGGAGGCAATCTTCCACTGGTCCTGGAGAGCGTAGTACAGCCCCGCCGGCAGCATGGCCCGGGCGGCATCGTACACGGTGCAGAACCACCGCTCCCGCATCCACAGAGCCAGGCGGATGGCCTCCCCATCCAGCACCGGGCTGTCGTCCAGCACGGTGAGCACCGGCTTGAGGGAATCGCCGTTCCTGTCCTCCAGGGCCAGCACAATACCCTCGGTGCGGCGGTTGCCCGCCCCAAAGGGGATGATCACCCGCATACCGGGCCGCAGTACCGAGGCCAGCGCGGCGGGCACGGCGTAGTCGTAGGGCTTGTCGATGGCGTAGGTGGCGGCCTTGAGGGCGATTTTTGCTACCATGTCCGTGCCCTCCCCACTACTTCCCCTAAGGACAGCCCGAGGCAAGCGACAGGCCGGAAGGTCTGCCGCTTGCCTCTCATTCCTCTCATATCAGGCCTCTTCCTGGCCCAGCTCCACCTTGCCCTCGGCCACCTCACGGATGGCGATGGTAACGGGCTTGTCGTCCAGAGAAATCCCGGCGTCCTCCGCCTCGGTGGCCACCTGACGGGCCCGCTGGGCCACAACATTCACCAGCATATAGCGGCTGGGCACCTGCTCCAGCAGTTTGTTCATAGGGGGTTCCAGCATCATATTTGATCAGACTCCTTCTACCAGATTCATACGGTTTTTGGTGCGGCAGCCCTCGGCGGTGAGGATGGAAATGATCTCCGCCGCCGCGTCCGACACCTTATCGTTGACCACCAGATAGTCGTAATTGGGGATCTCCCGGTATTCCTCCCGGGCCTTCTGGAGCCGGCCCTGAATGACCTCCTCGCTGTCGGTGGCCCGACGGTGGAGGCGGCGGGACAGCTCCTCAAAGGAGGGCGGCACGATGAAGATGCACACCGCGTCGGCACACTTGGCACGCACCTTGGCGGCGCCCTGGACCTCGATGTCCAGCAGCACGTCGATACCGGCGTCCAGCTTCTCCCGAATCACCCGCAGGGAGGTACCGTAGTAATTATGGACATATTCGGCGTATTCCAACAGTTCGTCGTTGGCGATCATCCGCTCAAATTCTTCCCGGGCGACGAAGTTGTAGTTCACTCCGTCCTCCTCGCCCACCCGGGGCTGCCGGGTGGTGAAGGACACGGAAAAATAGATGTCCTTGCGTTCGCTGAGCAGCTCGGCGATCACAGTGCTCTTTCCCACCCCGGAGGGTCCGGAGAGCACGATAAGCGTACCCTTCTCCTTCTTCTTTCCCATCAAGGCGCCTCTTCCTCCTCTGCGGCTTCTGTCTCTTTTCCGCCCAGCCGGCCCGCCACCGTCTCGGTCTGAAGGGCCGAAAGCACGATGTGGTCGCTGTCCATGATGAGCACCGCCCGGGTGCGCCGTCCATAGGTAGCGTCGATCAGGTTGCCCTTGTCCCGGGCCTCCTGCACCATGCGCTTAATGGGGGCGGATTCCGGGCTGACGATGGCGATGAGCCGTCCCGCCGACACCATGTTGCCAAAGCCGATGTTGATCAGTTTCATGGGACCGCTCCTTACTCGATGTTCTGGATCTGCTCCCGGATCTTCTCGATCTCGGCCTTGATGTCCACCACATAGCCGGCGGTCTCGATATCGCTGCACTTGGAGCCGATGGTGTTGGCCTCCCGGTTGAACTCCTGGATCAGGAAGTCCAGCTTGCGGCCGATGGCCCCGCCCTGGCCCAGCATATGGTCCAGCTGGGACAGATGGCTGCGCAGACGAACGGTTTCCTCGTCCACCGCCACCTTGTCGGCGTAGATGGCCGCCTCGGTGAGGATGCGGCTCTCATCGATCTGGGTGTTCTGGAGCACCTCGTTCATCCGGGCCACCAGCTTGGCCCGATAGTCGGCCACGATGCCGGGGGAGCGCGTCTCCACCTTGGACACCAGGCCCTCGATGGTGGCCGCCCGGGACCGGACGTCCTGGCACAGCTTCTCCCCTTCCCGGGTACGCATGGCGTCGAAGTCGTCCAGGGCCAGGTCCAGCACCGAGCAGATGTCGGCAGACAGGGCCTCCAGGTCCTCCTGGGTCTTTTCCACCAGGAACACGTCCTGGAACCGGGAGAGCAAGGACACCGAGATATCGTCCCGCAGGCCGTAGGTATCCCGCAGGTCCTTCAGGGCGGCGTAGTAGCCGTCGGCCACCGGCTTGTTCACCGAAATGGCCACGTCGCCATTGGCGGAGGGGCCGATGGTGATGTACACGTCCACCTTACCCCGGGAGATCCGGCTCTGCACCCGGCTTTTCACCGCGTCCTCGGCAAAGACATAGATGCGGGGCAGCTTGACGGTGCAATCCAGATAGCGGTTATTCACCGAGCGCAGCTCCACCGTGATGGGCCGGCCGTTGAGGTTGGCCTCTCCCCGGCCATAGCCGGTCATACTCTTGACCAAATGGGGTTCCCCCTGTTCGTATGAAAGTATTTAATCTGACTTATTATATCAGACTACCGGTTCTTCCGCAAGCCCCTGTCCACCCGGGCCACATAGAAGGCAATGAGTTTGGAAAAACCGATATCATAGATCACAAAGCCGATGTTGCCGGCGGCAAAGACCATCCAGGTCTGGCTGAGGGCGGCGGGCAGGAAGGGCAGAAAGAGTGCCTTCAGCCCGAACCACAGCACCGCCAGGGCCACATTGCAGCAGGCCAGCTTGCCCACCCATTCTGCCACCCGGCTGGGCAGCCGCTCCAGCAGGCTTTTCACCATGGGCCACAGCCCGAAGAAGATCAGGTAGAGCAGCCCCACGCTCTTGCTGGGGATGAGAAGCAGCCCCAGGATGCCGGTGGCCGCGTAGCAGAAAAACCCGGCGGCCAGGCTGGCGGACACCACCGCTCCCGCCGGAAACACCCCCGCCACCGCCACCAGCGCCAGCTTGCCGGTGGGGGCCAGGAAGGCCAGGTAGAGGGAGATGAGGGACAATCCGGTGAGCAGACCCACCAGCGCCGTCCGCCCCGCGCCGCCGCGGTAAGAACCTCGCCCTGCCATGGCTCAGTTCCCGCAGCCGCCGCACAGGCAGTTGAGACACATACAGGCGGTACACATATCGCAGGCGTCGGGGCCGCCGCCGTAGCCATAGGGCCGGTAAGCCTGGCCGCCCTGGCGCATCATCATCAGGGCCTGCCGGTACTCGGCGTTGGAGGGGTCCATGTTGCAGGCCATCTGGATATGCTGGGTGGCCTCGTCCAGCCAGCCCTTCCGGTAGGCCAGGGAGCCGGTGAGGAAGTGCCACTCGGCGTCCTGATTGGGAGCGCTGCGCAGCAGCTGCTCCGCCCGGCTTAGATCCCCCATGTTGATGGCCTGGCGGACCTGATTGTACAGGCTGGAGCCCTGGGAGGAGGAGCCGTAGGACTGCTGATACCCTCCCTGGTAGCCGCCGCTCTGGTGGCCGCCGCCGGAGCGCATCTTGGTGATGGCGTCGTAGGCCTCGTTGATCTCCTTCATCTTCTCCTCCGCCAGATCGGCCAGAGGATTGTTCTGATAGTTGTCGGGATGGTACTTCCGGGCCAGTTCCCGGTACGCCCGCTTGATCTCGTCGTCGCTGGCGTCAGGTTTCACACCCAATACGCTGTAAGGATCGCTCATGTATGTTTTCTCCTGTCTGTATGATTGGCGGCCTTCCATTGACCGGTAAAGACCAGTTCTTCCACGGCGGGCAGGCCCAGATAGAGGATGTTCTCCACCGTCCCCTGCCAGTGGCCCAGCTCCAGCAAAGCCATGGCCGACCGGGCCAGGTTGAGGGAGTGGCGCAGGGTGGTGCGCATGGTCTCCCGCCCCTCCTCCGGCCTGCCGTCAAAGCGGATGAGAATGGGGTTGTAGGCGCCGATACGCCTGTCCTCCTCCAGATCGTCCCAGGCATCCACCAGGTAGATCCACCGCCCGATGTGGTAGAGCAGCTGTTCCATGGCCCGGTCCCGGGCCCGGTCCCCCGAGGGGGGCGCTGCGGCGGTGAGGAGCCGGGCGAAGGTGTCCGCCGTCCGGTCGATGGAGGGGCACCTCTCCCCCTCCAGCTCCTGAAGTTCCCTCAGGCATTGGCGCACCGCGCCGTCAAAGTCGGGCCGAGCGGCGGCAGCCTTCCGGTAGCCCCGGCCCAGCAGCCGGGAGAGCAGCCGGGCGGGCAGGCCCTTCCAGAATCCGCTGTCGGCCACCGTGTCCCGCAGCTTCCAGTAGCTGAGGATGGTGCCGGCGTCGGCGGCTGCGTCCACTCCGGCGGAGAGAACACAGCTTTTCTTCCTGCACCACAGCCGGGCGGGGCACCGCCGGGAGGCAGGCTCCGGCTTTGCGCCGTCCAGCAGCATGGCAAGAAAGGTGAAGTCGTAGTTGAGGAACATCCGGGCGGTAAAGCCGTGGCGTTTGCCCAGGGCATGGCACACCCCGCAATAGAGGGCCTCATAGTCCCGGTTTTCCCGCACCTTCAGCTCGTCCCGCCAGGGACGCACATAGCCGAACATCAGTCGATGGGATTGATGGCGGTAATGCAGAAGGTGATGGAGCGGCTGCGGCGGACCTGCCGGTCCAGCAGCACCGCCAGCAGCACCCCCACGGCGAAGCCGATGCCGCCCACCGCGGCGCTGATACCGCCGCTGAGCTGGAGGGCGGCGCAGATGAAGTAGCCCAGGAAAAACAGGATAAAGGGCACCAGATAGACCACCACGGCGGCCTTGAGGATGCCGCCGGTGGAGGACTCCACCCGCACCATGTCGCCGGGCATGGCCCGCACCGGGTTGGCCGCCATGACGGCCACGGTGGAGCTGACCATCAGCTCGCTGCACCCGCCGCCGCACTTGGAGCAGTCGTGGCCGCAGGCGGACTGGCGCTTTACCGCCACCTCCGCCCGGCCGTCGGGAAACACTTTGGTCACTTTTGCAGTTTGAATCATGGGATCACCTTGGTTTTTCTCTTTTATTCCGTCACAAAACGCTAAGTCAGGGACACCGAGATGGCGTACTCCCCCACCACGCCCACGCTGCTGCTGCCGTCCAAATAGACCTTGACGGGGACGGTACGGCTGCCGGTGGAGGGGTCGGTGTTGGACAGGTCGGCCACAATCCGCAGCTGAGACTCGGTGATCTCATTGACCTCATCCTCCGGTCCCCGGATGAGGACGCTGCACGACTTGGTGATGGCCTCCGCCTCATAACCGGCGGGGGTGTTGATGATCTCGATGTTGTCCACCTTCATGGTACGGGTGGCCAGCCCCTGGATGGTCACCGTCACATTCACTTCGGTAATGCCGCTGACGTTGGTCAGCTCGGGGGAGAGTTCGATCTCCTTGGTAAACACATTGGTGCCGTACACATCGGCCAGCTTGATGTCCCCCAGAGAAATCTCCTTCAGGCCCTCCACGTCGGCCTGATCGCCGGACACCATGATGGTGTCGGTGGGGCTGAAGGTCACCTTGGCATTGTCCGCCGTGGCGCCGCCGCCGTCGATGAGGTTGACGGTGAGGGGCACCTCCTTGAGTATCTCCACCGGCAGGGTCACCAGCACGGTCTCCGGCTGGGCCTGGATGTTGGCCCCGGTCACCGGATTGCCGTTGGGATCAATGAGGGTCACAGGGCACTGCTCGCTGTAGGTGCTGGTCAGCTCCTGCTGAGACACCGTCACCTGGGCGTACTGCACCTGATCCACCAGCTCCTCCTGGCCGCTGATGGTGATGGTCTCCGGGGTGATGGAGAACTCGCCACGCTGATAGCCCTCGGCCACGCTGCCCTCAAAGACCGCCTGGACCGGCACGTCCTTTTCGGTCCAGCGGGACACGGTGAAGTCCACGGTGGCGGGACTGGTGTACCTGAGGTCGATGGCGTCGGTAGAGGTGATGGACCGGGGATAGCTGATAAGGCGGGTGGTGATGGGGATGGACTGCTCCCCCGGCTCGGTGATAGAGGACACGTCGATGGTCACCGTCACATCCCCCTGGGACAGGCGGTTGAACACGTCCCGGCGGGCCTGGATGTTGAGGCTCACCGTCTGCTCCGCCCCTTCGGAGATCATCAGCCCCCGCTCCTCCAGCACGTCCATGCCGCTGAACACCACCTGAACGCTGCGGACGGTGCCGGTGGTAATGGGGTTGGCCTCCTTGCCCACATAGATCCACAGGGCGAAGGCCAGCAGCAGGGAGACCAGAATATAGAACCACTTGGAATCAGTGATCTTTCTCACCATTCTGCTTCTCCCCCTTTCCGCCCCGGAACAGCGACTTGAATTTAAACTTGGAGGGCGCTTCGGTCTGTTCCTTTTCGGGCATCAGCTCGTTGCGGAGCAGCCGCTCCAGGGTCTCGGGGGCCAGATGCCGCTTGAGCATCCCGCCCACCGCCACCGAGATGGAGCCGGTCTCCTCGGAGACGATGGCCACCACCGCGTCGGTGTGCTCGCTGGCGCCGATGCCCGCCCGGTGGCGCATACCCAGCTCCCGGGACAGGTTCACGTTGCCCGACATGGGGAGCATACAGCCCGCGCCCACGATACGCCCGCCCCGAACGATGACGGCGCCGTCATGGAGGGGGGCCTTGTTCCAGAAGATGTTTTTCAGCAGTTCGGCGCTCACCGAGCAATCCAGGGCTGTGCCCGTCTTGATGGCATCGTCCAGCATATTTTTCCGCTCAAACACCATCAGCGCGCCGGTCTTGGACTTGGACAGAGAGGCGTAGGCCTCCACCGTCTGGGTGATGGCCCCGTCCAACTCGTTGCGCTCCTCGGCGTGGGTAAAGACCTGGCCCAGGCTGGTGCGGCCCATCTGCTCCAGGAAGCGGCGGATCTCCGGTTGGAAGATGACCACCAGGGCCACAACGCCCCATTCCACCACCCTGCCCAGCAGGAAATTAACGGTGTTAAGCTGAAGCAGGCTGGAGGCCCACAGAGCCACAATGAGCACCAGAATGCCCTTGGCCACCGCCCCGGAGCTGGTGCGGCGGATGAGCATGATAAGCTTGTAGATGATAAACGCCATGATCAGGATATCGATGACATCGAAGATCCCGATGGGGGTCACCATCCCTTTGAGCTGCTGCAGCAGATATAAAATGCCTTCCATACTCCCACGTCTCCCGCTCTCCGGCGGCGCCGGTCATTGCTGACTGGCCGGATCTGTGATCCGACCTACTTTAACCAATTTATTATACTGTATTCCCCTGTGATTGACAAGGGCAAGCAAGATCAATTTTCTGTGAATTCCGCTCACCGTTCCCCCGGCTCCGACCGGTTCCGACGCCCTGCAAGCAGCAAAAAACCCTCCGGGCCGGGGGCCTTGGAGGGCATTTCGCTCAGCGGGATGATTGGACCAGCCGGGAGAGTTCCCACACAAACCGGTCCACCTCCGCCGCCGTATTGAAGTCGGAGACGCTCATGCGGACAGTGCCCACCTCCAGGGTGCCGGCGTTTTCGTGGGCCAGGGGGGCACAGTGGAGCCCCGCCCGCAGGGCGATGCCCCGGCGGCTCAGGGCCTCCCCCACCGCTTCGCAGTCCATCCCCTCCACCTGGAAGGAGAGCACGCCGCTCTGACAGGCCGGGTTCCTGGCCTGAAAGGCCCTCACCCGGGGCAGCCGGGCCAGGCCCTGGGCGGCCCGGCGGATGAGGCCCCCCTCCCGTTTGCCGATGGCCTCCGGGGTGCGGGCGGCCACATAGCGCAGCCCCGCCAGCAGTCCGGCAATGCCGGGCAGGTTATGGGTCCCCGCCTCCAGCCGGTCGGGCAGATAGTCGGGCATGGTCTGGAGGGCGGAGGCGCTGCCGGTGCCTCCCTGGATCAGGGGGACTGCCTCTCCGGCGCAGAGGAGCAGCCCGGTGCCCTGGGGGCCGTACAGCCCCTTGTGGCCGGGCATGGCGATGAAGGCCGCCCCCAGCTTCTCCTGCCGCACCGGCAGGCAGCCGGCGGACTGGGAGGCGTCTACAATCAGGGGCACCCTCCGGCGGCGGCA
>DWXO01000095.1 GCA_019119165.1 Candidatus Flavonifractor intestinigallinarum
TGGGGATGTATGAGTACCGGGAGCACGCCCCCCATCTGCTCTCCGGCGGTCAGAAGCAGCGGGTTGCCATCGCCGGCGTCATCGCCATGCAGCCCCGGTGCATCGTGCTGGACGAGCCCACCGCCATGCTGGACCCCATCGGCCGCTCCGAGGTGCTGAAAACCATCAAGCAGCTCAACCGCACCTCCGGGGTGACGGTGGTGCTGATCACCCACCACATGGACGAGGCCGCCCAGGCCGACCGGCTGGTGGTCATGTCCAAGGGTAAGGTCATTGCCGACGGCGTACCCCGGGACGTATTCAAGCAGGTGGAGAAGCTGAAGGAAGTGGGCCTCACCGTCCCCGAGACCACCGAGCTGCTGTGGGAGCTGCAAAAGGCCGGGGTGGACGTGTCCCTGGACGCCCTCAGCGACGAGGAATGCGCCCAGACCCTGTACCAGCTGCTGAACCAGGACGTTACTCCGTAAGGAGAATGTACCACTGTGATAAAGGACTGAAGCAAATTGGAACCGATCATTCAGACCGAGCGCCTGAGCCATATCTATTCCGCCGGCACCCCCTTTGAGCACGGGGCCCTGGTGGATGTGGACTTCACCGCCTACCGCGGGGAGTACCTGGGCATCATCGGCCACACCGGCTCGGGCAAATCCACCCTGATCCAGCACCTCAACGGCCTGCTGAAGCCCACCTCGGGCCGCGTGCTCTTTGAGGGCAAGGACATCTGGGAGAGCAAGGAGCGCACCCGCCAGACCCGCTTTCAGGTGGGCCTGGTGTTCCAGTACCCGGAATATCAGCTCTTTGAGGAGACCGTCTATAAGGATATCGCCTTCGGCCCCGGCAATATGGGGCTGGAGCCTGACGAGATCGACCGCCGGGTGCGGCAGGCCGCCCAGTTCGTGGGCCTGAAGGAGGAGACCCTGGAGAAATCCCCCTTTGAGCTCTCCGGCGGCCAGAAGCGCCGGGTGGCCATTGCCGGCGTCATCGCCATGGAGCCCTCGGTGCTCATTCTGGACGAGCCCACCGCCGGTCTGGACCCGGTGGGCGTGGAGTCCATTCTGGGCAACATCCACGACTATCATGTGGCCAAGAACGCCACCATCATCATCGTCTCCCACTCCATGGAGGAGATGGCCCGGACGGTGGACCGCATCGTGGTGGTCAACGACGGCAAGATCCCCTTCTCCGGCGCACCCCGGGAGGTATTCGCCCACGGGGACGAGCTGGAGCGCATGGGCCTGGGCGTGCCCGCCATGACCCGGGTGTTCCACCGGCTGCGTGCCATGGGGGTGGACATCGACCCCTCGGTGTACACCATCCAGCAGGCCAGGGACGCTATTCTGGCCAAACTGGGAAAGGCGGTGGTGTAAATGGCGCTGAAAGACATTACCCTGGGTCAGTACTTCCCGGGCAAGACCATCATCCACCGGCTGGACCCCCGCACCAAGCTCATCGGCACCATCGCCTATATCGTGGCCCTCTTCCTGGCCGCCAATGTGGTGACCTACGCCATTTTGCTGGTGCTGCTGGCCGCCCTTATCGCCATTTCCAAGGTGGGAGTCAAGAGCATCCTGCGGGGCATGAAGCCCATCTTCATTATCATCCTCATTACCGCCATCCTGAATCTGTTCTTTACCCCCGGCGAGGGGGAGCCCCTGGTGTCCTGGTGGGTGTTTACCATCTATCTGGAGGGCATCCGGGCGGCGGTGTTCATGATCCTGCGGATCATGATGCTCATTACCTGCACCTTCCTGCTGACCTACACCACCTCGCCCATCATGCTCACCGACGGCCTGGAGAAGCTGCTCAGCCCTCTGAAGGTGATCCGGGTGCCCATCCATGAACTGGCCATGATGATGTCCATTGCCCTGCGGTTTATCCCCACACTCATTGAGGAGACCGACAAGATCATGTCCGCCCAGAAGGCCAGAGGCGCCGATTTTGACAGCGGCAGCCTGATCCGCAAGGCAAAGGCCCTGGTGCCCCTGCTGGTGCCCCTGTTCATCTCCGCCTTCCGCCGTGCCGACGAGCTGGCGGTGGCCATGGAGTGCCGGTGCTACCACGGCGGCAGCGGACGCACCCGCCTGCGGCAGCTGAAGATGAAGGGCGCGGATATCCTGGCCCTGCTGCTGTCGGTGGCCCTGTGTGTGGGCATCGGCGTGCTGGCCCACTACGGCTGGTAAAACGGGAAAACTTTTACCAAATTTTAAGGTTTACTGAAGGACTTATGAGAAATATCGCGTTAAGATTGATGTATGTGGGCACGGCCTACCACGGCTGGCAGGTCCAGAAGAACGCCGTCACCGTGGCCGAGACCCTGGAAAAGGCCCTGGCCACGGTGGTGGGCCATCCGGTGAAGTGCACCGGCGCGGGACGCACCGACGCAGGGGTCCATGCCGAGACCTATGTGGCCAACTTCCGCACCACATCCCGCATCCCCTGCGACCGGCTGCCCCTGGCGGTGAACACCCGGCTGCCCGACGACATCGTGGTGGTGAAGGCCACCGAGGTGCCAGAGGAATTCAACGCCATCGGCTCCTGCCTGAAAAAGGAGTACACCTACCGCATCTACAACTCCCACATCCGCAACGCCTTCTATGTGGACCGGGCCTGGTTCTACCCCAAGCACCTGGACGAACAGGTTATGCAGCGGGCGGCCTCCCACTTTGTGGGCACCCACGACTTTGCCGCCGTCCGCAGCGTGGGCACCGAGACCCGTACCACCGTGCGGACGGTCCACTACTTCAACATCACCCGGAATGATCTGATGATCGAATGTAAGGTGTGCGCCGACGGGTTTTTGTACAACATGGTGCGGGCCATGGTGGGCACCTGCGTCTATGCCGCCGAGGGAAAATTCTCCCCCGACGATGTGCCTGCCATCCTGGAGGGCCGCAATCGCACCGCCGCGGGGCCCACGGTACCCGCCGGCGGGCTGTACATGACAAAGCTATGGTACCATGAGGATGTGTTGTAATGCCTCGCCACATAATTTCCAATAAGGCGCATAGACTGAACGAGGACAAGAACGCCGACTCCGCCCCCAGGAAGGAGAAGCGGCCCAATATCGTGCTGCGGCTGCTGGCTTTCCTGCTCACCGTGGTCATGGTGCTGGGGGCTATTTTCCTCATCGTCAACTATGACAAGCTGAATTTTGACTCCATCAAGCGGTGGTTTACCTACCGGAACCTGGAGCGGGGGGACAGCGGCCAGGCCGAGTCCTTTCCCTTTGACGGGGACGGCACCAGCACCTTTGCCAGCCTGGACGGCGATCTGCTGGTGTGTTCCACCACCGGCGTGCGGCTGTACTCGGCCAGCGGCCAGGTGTATGTGGACCGTACCGTCACCATGGAAAACCCGGTGGCGGTGGCCGCCGGGTCCACCGCCCTGGCCTACGACGCCGGCGGCCAGACCCTGCTGGCCTGCCGGAACCGGGAGGAGGCCTTTACCCTGGAACTGGCGGAGGACGAGAAGGTGCTCTCCGCCGACGTGAACGGCAGGGGCTGGATGGTGACGGTGACCCAGGAGAGCGGCTACAAGGGCGTGGTCACGGTGTATGACGACCAGTTCCAGCCCCAGATGCAGGTGAGCCTGTCCAGCCGCTTTATCATGGACGCCGCCCTGTCCCCGGACAGCGGCACGGTGGCGGTGCTCACCATGGGCCTCACCGACGGCGCCTTCACCAGCCAGGTGGAACTCTATCCCACCGCCGGGGGCGGCTCCGACGCCTCCCCCCAGGCCACCGGCACGGTGGGCAGTCAGGTGATCCTGGACATGACCTGGGACGACAACGGAATCTGGGCCCTGGGGGAGGATGAGGTCTACCATCTGGACGCTTCCGCCGCCCTGACGGGCAGCTATTCCTATTCCGACCGCTACCTGAAGGGCTTCTCCCTGG
Organism: Candidatus Flavonifractor intestinigallinarum; assembly: GCA_019119165.1. Lineage (GTDB taxonomy): Bacteria > Bacillota > Clostridia > Oscillospirales > Oscillospiraceae > Flavonifractor > Flavonifractor intestinigallinarum. The sequence goes on from DWXO01000095.1 coordinate 3,896, forward strand.
CGGGGGACGGCACCGCCGTCCTGCTGCTGGGCAAGTACCGGGCGGGCAGCACCGCCGATCTGGTGGTGGTGGACGCCCAGGGGGAGGCACGGGCCACCCTGGCCCTGGACGAGCAGGTGCTGTCCATTTCGGCGGCGGGGCGGTATATCAGCCTGCTCACCGCCGACCAGCTGGACATCTACGACCAGGATCTGTCGGTCTATCACTCTCTGGAAGGGACCCAGAGCGCCCGCAAGGCGCTCCAGCGCTCCGACGGCAGCGTGCTGCTCATCGGCAACGACACCGCGCGGGTCTACCTGCCCCAGTAAATTCGGAGGAACCCTATGGCAATCGTATTTGAACTGATCGTTGTGGCCATCCTGGCGGTCTTTGTGCTGCTGGGGATCAAGCGGGGACTGGTTTTGTCCCTGTGCGGCCTGGTGGGGGTGCTCATTGCCTTCGGCGGCGCCGGCGTGCTGGCCCGCACCCTGTCGCCCATGGTGGCCGACGCCCTGGAGCCCAAATTCGCCGCCGCCATTGAGGAGCAGCTGGACCAGCAGATCCAGGCCAGCCTGGAGGCGGGGACCCAGACAGGGGAGGAGACCCCCACCCCGGATACCCTGCCCCTTCAGGACGTGCTCAACGCCCTGCGGGATATGGGCTTCTATGAGCCCCTCATCAACAGCGTCAACCAGGCGGTGGAGAACGGCATGACCGAGGTGGCGGCCAGCGCCGCGGCCAAGGTGGCGGCGGCCATCGCCCAATCTGTGGCCTACCTGATCCTGTTCCTGGTGGGCTTCGTGGTCATTCTCATTCTGTGGAAGATCATCAGCCGGGCATTGGATCTGGTGGCCAAGCTGCCGGTGCTCCACTTCCTCAACAAGACCCTGGGCGGCGCCTTCGGCCTGCTCCAGGGCTGCCTGATCCTGTTTATCGCTGCCTGGGCCATCCAGTTCATGGGCAATGTGATCCCGGCGGAGACCGTGGAGCAGACCGTGCTGCTGAACTTCTTCATGACCACCAACCCCCTGAGCCTGCTGTCCGGTATGTGACCGGCAGCGATGTGAGAAAAAGAGAGAAATTCAGGTGAATCAACATGACAGTCCCCAATCTCCTGTCCCTGTTCCGGCTGATTCTGGTGCCGGTGTTCGCGGTGGTGTTTTTCCAGCCCATCCCCAACGCCCATACCTGGGCGGCCCTTATCTATCTGGTGGCCTTTCTCACCGATATTGCTGACGGCTGGATCGCCCGCCACTTCAACCAGATCAGCAAGCTGGGCCGTATCCTGGACCCTGCGGCTGACAAGTGGATGACCTTTACGGTTATTATCTGCATTACGGTGGACGGTATCATCCCCCTGTGGGCGGTGATCGTGTTCTTCTGCAAGGAGCTGTGCATGGCCATCGGCGGCTACCTGATGTACCGCCGCCTGGGGGACGTGATCCCCTCCAACTGGCTGGGCAAGCTGTCCACCGGCGTGTTCTTTGTGGTGTGCGTGGCGCTGATGCTTTTCCCCGCCATTCCCAGGATGGGACGCACCGCCATGATCGGCGGGGCCCTGGCCCTGACGCTGGCTGCCCTGGCAGGATATGTTTATCAATATTGCAGGGCCATGGGGGAAAGAAAGCCGGCCTGATTCATACCCAGTTCATAATTTCGGATTAGAATCATCTCTCCGGGGAGAGGGCCCGTCCGGGTCCGCCCCGCCAAAGGAGCTGAACATATATGCAACCCACACTTTGTACCAGATGTCACAAGAATGTAGCCGTCATCTTCATTCAGAAGATGGAGGGCGGCACGACCAAGAGTGAGGGGCTGTGCCTCAAGTGCGCCAAGGAAATGGGCATCAAGCCCGTGGAAGATATGATGCAGAAAATGGGCATCACCGACGAGGACCTGGAGGGACTGACCAACGAGATGATGTCCGCCTTCGGGGGAGCCGAGGGCATGGAGGGCCTGGTGCCCAGCGACGACGGCGAGCAGGATGAGGAGGACGAGGGCAAGACGGCCACCTTCCCCTTCCTGAACAAGCTGTTCGGCGGCGGGGCCCAGAACCCCCAGAACCAGCCTCCCGAGCGGGACAACAGCCGGGACCAGCGCACCGACAAGGACAAGAAGGCCGACAAGCCCCCCAAGCGGAAGTTTTTGGAGAACTACTGCATCTCCCTGACCCAGAAGGCCGCCGAGGGCAAGCTGGACAAGATCATCGGCCGGGACGAGGAGATCCAGCGCACCATCCAGATCCTCAACCGCCGTCAGAAGAAC
>DWXO01000005.1 GCA_019119165.1 Candidatus Flavonifractor intestinigallinarum
CGGAGGGAAAGATAGTGTGAAAGAAAACCGTCAGGGTTGTCTTTCGTGTGCAATCAACTGACTTTTGAGCACTTTTTTGAAGTGCTCAAAAGTCCGGCAGCTTGTCGAAAATACTTTTTCGACAAGCTGAGCCCCCGCTGCCGTTGGCAGCGGGGGCTTTGTGGTTTCTGAGTCAGGCTTAGAGCTGCTTGAGCACGTTGGTGGAGGCGTCGATGATGGCGGTCCACTGCTGGAGGAGGGAGAGGTAGGCATTGCGGGCCTGGGAGATATCGGTGTTGGTGGGATCGGAGCTGTAGCCCACATTGTTGAAGATGGTTACGACCTCTTCCATATAGGACTCCAGGTCCTCGGCCATGGACTTGACGTCCGCCCAGTAGGAGTTGGTGCCGCAGTTGCGCACCGTCTTGGACACGTCGTCCTTAAAGCTGGTGATGCCGTCGATGGAGAAGAGGATGTACTGGGCGTCGGCGTGGGGATTCTCGGAGTAGCCGGGGAGCTTCTGCATATAGCCCTGGACCGGCTCCAGGTGATTCATGGCTGTCTGGAAGGTGGAGTTCATATCCACGCCGATGGACAGGGCCTCCGTCTTTTCCGGGTCCTCCTCGGGCTCGGGTTCCGGCTCGGGTTCCGGCTCGGGCTCGGGTTCGGGCTCCACCAGACCGGGCACGGCCTTGTCGCCGGAGTAGCTGAAGAATTCAATGGAGGCGGCCTGCTCCAGGGCGGCGGCGTCCACATCGAAGGACATCTGAACCGCGAAATCCTGGTTGTGGCCCACGCTCTTGGAGCTGTAATCGGAGTCCAGCAGCTTGCCGGTGCTATCGTACAGGTTGATGCGGATGTAGAGGTACTCCGAGCCGCTGCCCACGCTGCCCTGGACGTTGGCTTCCAGGTGGCCCTTGCCGAACTCCAGCTTGCCGCTGGTGAAGGTGAAGTCCTCCACCAGGAAGTTGGTGACCACGTTGCCGGCGCGGTAGACGATGGTCATGGGACCGTAGTTTTTGTCCAGCTCGGGCACGGAGAAATCAATGGCGGTGGAGGCGTTGACCGTCACCCGGCAGTAGTCGTACCGGCCGTTCTCGGCGGTGGCGGTGATCCGGGCGGTGCCGGGGGCCACGGCGGTGACGGTGCCGCTGGAGTTGACGGTGGCCACGCTGGTGTCGGAGGACTCCCACTCAATGCTGTCATCGGTGGCGTCGGAGGGATAGATGGAGACGGAGAGGGACTTTTGCTGTCCGGCCTCCAGCGTTGCCGAGCTGGGGGAGACAGAGACGCTGGAGACCTCCACCTCGGGGGTGACGGTGACCTTGCAGGTGGCGGTCTTGCCGTTGTAGGTGGTAGCGGTGATGGTGGCGGTGCCCTCCCGGCGGGCGGTGACGGTGCCGCTGGAGCTGACGGTGGCCACGCTGGTGTTGGAGGAGGACCAGGTCACGCTGTCATTGGTGGCGTCGCTGGGCTTCACCGTGGCGGTGAGGCGGCGGGTAGAGCCCTCCACCAGACTGACGCTGGTCTTGCTCAGGGTGATGCCGGTGACCTCCACCGGGGCGGCGGTGACGGTGACCTTGCAGGTGGCGGTCTTGCCGCTGGGGGCGGTGGCGGTGATGGTGGCGGTGCCCTTCTTCACGGCGGTGACCACCCCGTTATCCACGGTAGCCACGCTGGTGTTGGAGGACTTCCAGGTGACGGTTTTGGTGGTGGCGTCGGCGGGAGCGGCAGTGACCGACAGGGTTGCGGTCTTGCCCGCCTCCAGGGAGAGGGTGGTCTTGCTCATGGTCAGCTGGGTGACCGGCACCGCCTTCAGGGTGATGGACTGGCGCAGGGTGGGCAGGGCCATGCGGGAGACGATGGCGGCCACCGAGGAGCGGCCGATGGTGGTCTCGGGCTGGAAGGTGCCCTTGGAGTCGCTGCCGGTGAGGACGCCCGCCCGGTAGAGCAGGTAGATGTCGTCATAGTTGGCCGAGCCGGGGTCCAGGTCGGGAATGGTGCCGTCCTCCACCGTGTTCTTTTTCTCCAGAGCCTGGGCGGGCAGAGCCTTGGCCAGGATGGCGGCGAACTGGCGGCGGGTGGCGGCGGCGTCGTAGTTGGTATACTGGCCCTGGGTGATGATGCCGTTCTTCACGGCATAGTCCACATAGACCTGATACCAGGGGTTGCCCTGGACGAAGTCGGCCTTGCCGGTGTTGTAGATGCTGTGGAGCCGGCAGGCCAGGGCGATGGTGGAGCCGATGGTGATGTTGCCGTCGGGGCTGAAGGCCACCGAGCTGGTACCCTTCATCAGATCCAGCTCATAGGCGCTCTTCACGTTTTCCGTGTACCAGGTGTTGGCGGGCACATCCTTGAAGGTGCCGCTGCCGTAGGTGTTGACGGACTTGAAGTTGGACAGGCCCGTACCGGCGGCCAGGGCGGCCGGACACAGGGTCAGTACCAGCCCCAGAGTCAGAACCAGGGACAAGATGCGTTTTTTCATATTGATCTCTTCCTCCTGTCAGTCTTTGCGCGGGTCCGGGCCTGACAGGGGTCCTCCAACCCTGCCCGCCGGACCTTCTTTCCAGGCAAAACTATATACTCTTTTTTCTGGTAAAACAATTTGCTGGCTGCATAGTGTTTGGGAAGAGATGGGGGAGATCAAAGAGAAAACCGCGCAAACGCGGAAGATTTTCGGCGTTTGCGCGGTTTTATTGAATCATGTGGTGCGGGCCGGGGCTCACGGCCGGGCCAGGGCCTTCCACAGCTTTTCCTGATTGGGCAGCATCCGCCGGGGCGGGGTGCGCCGGGCGTACCGGCTGGCGGCCTCCCGCTGCTGGTCCGGAGACAGGAAGGGCAGCAGGGCCACGGCCCGTCCCTCAAAGGCGGACAGGGAGAAGGCCACGGTGCTGTCGGCGGGCACGGGGTAAAAGAGCATCAGCTCCAGGGCCTGGGCGGCCAGGCGGCAGGCCTCCTCCGCCGGACAGCCCTCCAGCAGGGCGGTCAGAGCGGCCAGCCGCTCCGTCATGGCGGCGTCGAACTCCTCCACCGCGTAGGACACCCGGGGATTGCCCTGGGCGCGGAAGAAATTGCCCATGACCTCCCCCACGCTGGAGGCCTTGCTCTTTTTCAGCTTCTCGATAAAATCCCGGTAGCAGGTCTCCAGTTCCTCCAGGGCCTGGGCCGCGGACGCAGGGGCGTATTCTTCCATGGGAATCCCTCCTTTTTTCCACATTATAGCCGTTACAGGTGCAAAAAACAAGGCCCCGGCCGGCGCCGGAGCCTTGTTTCGTATCTGGAAGGTTCAGCCCTGAGCGGCCACGAAGTCGTGGAAGAGCTGCTCGGCCTGATCGGCGTTCTCACCGATGAAGAAGAGGAGGTAGCCGTCCTCGATCACGGTGCGGGCGTCCTGCACCTTGGGCAGGTGCTGGGACAGGTACCAGGAGAAGGTGTCCTCCTGGCTCTGGCGGTAGGCCTCCAGGGCGTCGGTGACCGCCTTCTGGTCGGCGTTCTCAGCCAGCTTGCCCACGATGACGGTGTCGGGGGAGGTGATCATGGGGAAGAAGGCCACGATCTGCTCAAACTGATCCACGGGGATCTTGTAGGCGTCGGCCAGCATATCCTCGTAGGTGCGGGAGCCGAACATCTCGCTGCTCTCCATGATGGAGTAGGCCAGCTTGACCATGGGGTCGTTGTTGGGGGTGGTGATGTCCACGGCACCAAAGTTCTCAGCGGTGGGGTCGGCCCAGGTGACGGTGAAGCCGTCCAGCAGGGCCAGCACGCCGGCGGGCACATAGGTCACGCCAGCGGTGACCTCCGCCTTCTCCTTCACCAGCTCGTCGTTGACCAGAATGGTGTTGTCGTCAAAGTTTACGGTGATCTTGTCCTGGCCGAAGTTAAACCAGGACTCGTTGCTCTCCTGGTCCCAGTAGGCGTTGCCGTGGTCGGCCTCGGCCACCAGACGCAGGGGCAGCATGGAGTCGGAGGCGGCGGGGAGGGCGGCGGTGTCCAGCTCCTCACCGTTGAGGGTGATGGTGGTGGTGTAGCCCACCTTGGCGGAGATGAGCACGGGGGTCTCCACGGCCAGGGCCGGGAGAGTCATGGAGCCGGCCAGAGTCAGGGCCAGCGCGGCGGCGCCGAATTTTTTCATCGGTAAGGTCCTCCTTGCAAGTTTGTTGTCACAAGGATAGACGGGGCTTTTTCAAAAAGGTTCCCCCAAATCAGGAAAATTTTTATTTCGTTACCGGAGCAAACCGGCCCCGCACCAGGACTGCCAGAGCCGCCGGGGCCACCTCCACCTGGGCGCCGATTTTGCCGGCGCTGACGGTGATGGTGTCCAGTCCCTCCACGCTCTGGTCAAAAACGGTGGGAAACTGCTTCTTCATCCCCACCGGGGAGCAGCCCCCGTGGACGTAGCCGGTGAGGGGGAGCAGCTGGGCCTGTTTGATCATTTCGATGGATTTCTCCCCCACCGCCTTGGCGGCGGCCTTCAGGTCCAGCTCCTTCAGCACCGGGATGACGAACACATAGTATTTCTTGCTGGCCCCCTGGGTCACCAGGGTCTTGCACACGCTGGCCGGGTCCTTGTCGATGAGGGCGGCCACGCTGGCGCCGTCCACCGCACCGTCGGGGTGGGCGTAGTGGTGGGGGGTGTAGGGCACCTTCTTCTGATCCAGTACCCGCATCACATTGGTCTTTTCTTCGGACATGGTTGCATCGCTCCCGTGGTTTGGTATAAGATAGAGACATCTTACTACAACCGAGGAGCGGATGCAAATGTTGTTGGATACCTTAGGCAGCCGCGGGCAGCTGATGAACATTGCCCAGCGGCTTTTGTCCATTGACAGCCCCAGCGGCTTTACCCAGAACGTGGTGCGGGAGGCGGAGCAGATCGCCCAGGACCACAGCTATACCACCCGGCGCACCAACAAGGGCAATCTCATCGTGTCGGTGCCCGGCCGGGAGAAGGGCAAGAAGATCGGCCTGTGCGCCCACATCGACACCCTGGGCCTGATGGTGCGCTCCATCACCGCCGACGGGATGCTGATGACCACCAAGGTGGGCGGCCCCATCCTGCCCACGCTGGACGGGGAATACTGCCGCATCTATACCCGGGAGGGCAAGGTGTACACCGGCACCATCCTGTCCCTGTCCCCCGCCGCCCACGTCTTTGACGACGCCGCCACCCGGCCCCGGGACGAGAAGAACCTGGCGGTGCGCATCGACGAAAAGGTAAAGAGCAAGGCGGACGTGGAGAAGTTGGGCATCTGCCCCGGGGACTATGTGTGTATCGACCCTAAGACCACCGTCACCGAAAGCGGCTTCCTTAAGTCCCGGTTCATCGACGACAAGGGCAGCGCCGCCTGCCTGCTGGTGCTGCTGCGGCTGATGCACTTTGCCAAGGTGCGCCCCCGGTACGACACCGAGGTGTGCTTCACCGTCCATGAGGAGGTGGGCCACGGCGGCGCCACCCTGCCTCAGGTGGACGAGCTGCTGGCGGTGGATATGGGATGTGTGGGGGACGATCTGAGCTGCACCGAGTATCAGGTGTCCATCTGCGCCAAGGACAACAACGGCCCCTATGACTATGAGATGGTGAGCCGTCTGGTGGAACTGGCCAAGGCCAACGGGGTGGACTACGCGGTGGATATCTACCCCCATTACGGCTCCGACGTGGCGGTGGCCTGGCACGCCGGCATGGACGCCAAGGGCGCCCTCATCGGCCCCGGCGTCCACGCCTCCCACGGCATGGAGCGGACCCATTTTGATGGGATGAAGGCTACGATCGATTTGGTGAGCCTGTACCTGGAGCTGGGCTGAAAAAGAAGGAGTCCGCTCCATCTCCGCCGAAGGCGGGAGCCCGGCGGAATTCATTTCTGCCGGGCGATAAATGAAAATAAACGGGGCCCCCACGGGACTGTGGTCCCGTGGGGCGCGGACCCACTTCGACGGCATGAAGGCCACCATTGACCTGGTGAGCCTGTATCTGGAATTGGGCTGATGAGAAAACGGCGGACGGCCCACGGGCCGTCCGCCGTTTTCTTCCAAACCCTTGTCACAGCGGAGCGCATTTGATATAATAAAGGGTAATTTTAATGGGAAAGGACGGTGGCCGCCCATGAAATATAAACAATGGAATCAGGCGGCCAGCGATCCGGCCGCGGTAGCCGCTTTGGAGGGGGCCGGACTGCCCACCCTGGCAGCCATGACCCTGTGTGCCCGGGGGCTGGACACCCCGGAAAAGGCCCGGGCCTTTCTGGACGCGGGACGGGGCCAGCTCCAGGACCCCATGGGGATGAAGGACATGGACAAGGCCGCCGCCCGGCTGGCCCGGGCCCTGGCGGCGGGGGAGACGGTGGCGGTCTACGGCGACTACGACGTGGACGGCATCACCTCCACCAGCCTGCTCACCGACTTCCTCCGCCGGGAAGGGGGGATGGTGATCCCCTACATCCCCGACCGGATGGAGGAGGGCTACGGTCTGAACACCGACGCCCTGGACACCCTCCATCAGGCGGGGGTCAGCCTGGTGGTGACGGTGGACTGCGGCATCACCGCCGTGGAGGAGGCTCGCCATGCCGCCCGCCTGGGCATGGATCTGGTGATCACCGACCACCACGAATGTAAGGAGGAGCTGCCCGCCGCTCTGGCGGTGGTGGACCCCCACCGGAGCGATTGCCCCTATCCCTTTAAATGTCTGGCCGGCGTGGGGGTGGCCCTCAAGCTGGTGCTGGCCCTGGGCGGGCGGGCCCGGCAGGAGGAGCTGCTGGACCGGTACGCCGATCTGGCGGCCATCGGCACGGTGGCCGACGTGATGAGCCTCACCGGCGAGAACCGCACCATTGTGCGCCTGGGGCTGGAGGCCCTGCGCCATACCGGCCGCCCCGGCCTGAAGGCCCTGCTCCGGCAGGCCGGGCTGGAGGAGCGGCCCCTCAACTCGGTGGCCATCGGCTATACGCTGGCCCCCCGGCTCAACGCCTCGGGCCGGATGGGGTGCGCCTCCCTGGCCGCCGAGCTGCTGCTCACCGCCGACCCCGCCCGGGGGGAGGAGCTGGCCATCCAGCTGTGCGAGCTCAACCGGGAGCGGCAGACCATTGAGGCCCGGATCTCCGCCGAGTGCCAGGAGCTGGCCGAGGCCCTGCCGCCGGAAGAGCGATACGCCCTGGTGCTGGCTGGCGACCACTGGCACCAGGGGGTGGTGGGCATCGTGGCCTCCCGCCTGGCGGAAAAATACTCCTGCCCCGCCTTTATGATCTGTCTCCAGGACGACAAGGGCAAGGGCTCCTGCCGGTCCTTTGGGGGCTTCAACCTGTTCGCCGCCCTGGAGCACTGCGCCCCCCTGCTGGAGGGCTTCGGCGGCCATGAGCTGGCGGCGGGCTTCACCATTCTGGAGGAGAACATCCCCGCCTTTACCGCCGCCATGAACGACTATGTCCGCCGGTGTACCGGCGGGACCGAGATGGTGTCCACCCTGGATGTGGATTGTCCGGTGGACGATGTGGGTATCCTTACCCTGGAGGGGGTGGAGGGCCTGGACCTGCTGGAGCCCTATGGCTCGGGCAACCCCAAGCCGGTGTTCTCCCTGTCTGGCTGCCTCATCACCACCCTCAGCGAGGTGGGCGGGGGCCGGCATCTGAAGCTGAAGCTGGCCTCCGGCGGGCGCAGCTTTGACGCCATCTTCTTCTCCGCCACCGCCGCCGAGATGGGGGTGGCCCAGGGAGACCGGGTGGATGTGGCCTTCACCCCCCAGGTCAACGAGTACCGGGGGTGGCGCTCGGTCCAGTTCCAGGTGTGCGACCTGCGCCCCGCCCTCACCCGGGCCCAGGCCGAGCGGGCTCTCTTTGAAAAATTCCGCCGGGGCGAGGCCCTCACCCGCCGGGAGGCGGCGGCCCTGCTGCCCAGCCGGGAGGAGTTCGTGGTCCTCTGGCGCTATTTGAAGGGCCATGCCGGACAGTCCCCTCTGGAGGAGACCGCCCACCGGCTGGCCCGGAACATCGCCCGCTCCGCCGGACGGCGGGAGACCGTCATGCGTACCCTGGTGTGTCTGGAGGTCTTTGACGAGCGGGGACTGATCCAGCTGGAGCATACCACCGATCACCTCCACATCGCCCTGCGCACCGTGGAGGGCAAGGTGGACCTGGACGAGAGCTGGATCATGCGCCGGCTGCGGGGCATGAGCAGCTAAGCCTTGAACAGCCTTCCCCCCACAGGGGGGTCGGACTGTCCGGGGGACAGTCCGATCAAAGGAACCCTTCCTTACCCCGTGGTGGCCCGCAGGGCCGGATGAGGGGGTGCCCGACACAAGGAACCCCTCATCAGTCTCGCTGTGCTCGACAGCTTCCCCCATAGGGGGGAAGCAAGGAGGCCTCCCCACAATATTATCTTTATTTCGACAGGAGGTGCCCTGTATGGACCCCATCCTGGAGCGTTATCAGGCTCTTGAGGACAAAATCAAAACCTACAACCCGGCGCTGGACACCCAGCGCCTGTTCAGCGCGTTTACCTACGCGGACAACGCCCACTCCGGGCAGCTGCGTAAGGACGGATCGCCCTATATCACCCACCCTCTGGCGGTGGCCGAGATCGTGGCCGAGCTGGAGCTGGACACCGACTCCATCATCGCCGCCCTTCTCCACGACTGCATCGAGGACACCGGCTCCACCCATGAGGAGATCGCCAAGCTCTTCGGCGCCGTGGTGGCCGACCTGGTGGAGGGCGTCACCAAGCTGACCAGGGTGCAGTATACCTCCAAGGAAGAGGAGCAGATGGAGAACCTGCGGAAGATGCTCATGGCCATGGCCAAGGACATCCGGGTGATCCTCATTAAGATCTGCGACCGGCTCCACAATATGCGCACCATGGAGTACCAGTCTCCCAGGAAGCAGAAGGAGAAGGCCCTGGAGACCATGGAGATCTACGCCCCC
>DWXO01000096.1 GCA_019119165.1 Candidatus Flavonifractor intestinigallinarum
GTGTTCAGCTTCTGGCACAGAATTGGAAGTTCCGCCAGCGCAGAAATGGAATAGTCAACTTCCGGTGCGTTCGCCGCATCTCCAATGCCAACGGCGAAAAATCCGCCGGCCTTTGCCGCCTGAATCCCGGCGACGGCATCCTCTACCACAATGCACTCGGATGGGCAAAGGTTCAGCTTCCGCGCAGCCAGGAGAAATACCTCCGGGTCAGGCTTGGAACGTGTAATCTGGCTTCCATCCGCCACAGTGTCGAAGTATCCCTCCAGGCCGGTCCGTTCCAGAATAAGAGGTGCGTTTTTGCTGGAGGAGCCCACAGCGAGTTTCCAGCCTTGCGCCTTCAAATCGCGCAGCACATCCACGGCCCCAGGAGCCAGAGCCTCCGGCCCCATTTTTGCCAGGTAGCTGCGGTAGCGCCGGTTTTTTTCCTCCGCCATCTGCTCTTTCTCGGCCTGGGTAAACTGCTTTTCACCCAAGCTGAGCACGATCTCCAGGCTGTCCATACGGCTGACGCCGCGGAGACGGTCGTTCACCCGTTCGTCAAATGGGAGCCCCAGCCGGTCAGCCAAGGCTTTCCAAGCCAGATAGTGGTAGTGATCGGTATGACACAGTACGCCGTCCAGATCAAAAATTACCCCGCGCATTTCCATATCAGCATCCTTCTGCGGGAATCACTTCCCAGGTCAACGGGAAGGGACAGGAGCCGTTTATATGGGGCTCACCGCCGGTCCAGGTGATGGTCAAGTCGGTGCCCAGCTCATCCCGGAACCGGAACTGGCCGCACGTCCCGGCCAGCAGCAGGTGAAGAGGAGCGCCTGCTGCTGCCCGGTTCCCCACCGGGGAGTCGAGGGACCGACTCTCATCCAGCCGGAGCGCCAGGCCGGAACCCGCCCGCAGGAAGACCGGAAGCCTCCCGTCACCGCCGGCCGTAACGGCCTGTCCGCCTGCAGCAGCGCGCCGGTCAAACAGGCCGATCCACTGCCCCTCCGGCAGATAGACGGTGCGCTTCTCAGTGTTTTCCTCCAGAAGCGGCGCCACCAGCAGGCTGTCACCCAGAAGAAATTCATCCTCACAGTCCCATGCCAGCGGATCTTCCGGCCATTGATAGACCAGCGGCCGCATCATGGGTATGGAGGCCTCCGCACAATCCAACGCTGTGCTGTACAGATAAGGCAGAAGATTCATCCGCAGGTTGTGCCAGAACCGCATCTCGTCCACAAACTCCGGCACACCGTAGGCCGCGGCCAGATTCCATGGGCTCCGCTCGTTGTTCCCCTCTCCGCCGGGCATCAGCTCCCGGAACTGGCCTCCGTCCGGCTCGGAATGCCACTGCATCACCGGCACAAAGCAGGCCAGCTGGGTGGCCCTGCGGTAGAGGTCCAGCGTGGGAAGCGGGCCCGCGAAGCCGCCGATGTCGAAGCCCCAGAACGGGATACCGGTCAGTGCGGCGGACAGCCCCGCCCGCAGGGCGCTGGCCAACTCGCTGCTCTGGGACTGCTGATCGCCGGCCCAGTGGATGGGCGTGGTGTGCTGACCGGCGTAGCCCGCCCGGCTGAACAGCGCCTGCTCCGGGGCCAGGTGCCGGGTGTACGCTGCCGTATACTGCTGGGCATAACGGTTCTTTCCGGCCCGGCCGGAGCTGCCGTCCGCAAAGCGGACATCGTCCCGGTAGATGAACTCGCCCCCGTCAGTCTTGAAGCCGTCCACGCCGAGCTCTGTGAGATACTGCCGCTTGGCAAACCAGGACTCCTCTGCGACAGGGTTGGTAAAATCGGGGATCATAGAGCCGGCAAACCAATGCCCCTCCGGGATGGTATAGGGACTTCCATCTGCATTGCGGACACAGAGGCCCCGGGCGGCGGCATCTGCCCGATCCAGCTCGTTCTCAGCATTGAGCGGCTCATCCTGCCCCTGCTTTTTGTAGACGGGAATCTGCCACAGCAGGAAATGAATTCCCTTCTCATGGAGCCGCCGCACCATGCCGGCGGGATCCGGCCAGGGGGAATCGGAAAAATCAAAGTCCTCCAGCCGGAACGCGCCGCCATCCGGCCTGGGCGTGTAGCGCGCACCCCGGAAGATATAAAAGGTGGCCTCGTCGCTCCAGGCCTCTGCCACCAGGGCGCAGACAGGAAAGCCGTACTCTTCCGCCTGAGCCGCCGCGCGTTCTACCTTCTCCTGGCTGTCCCAGTGGTTGGCGGAGATCCACGGCCCGAAGGCCCATTTGGGAGGCACTTTGGCCGGCCCGAACAGAGCCATGTAGTCCCGGATGATCTCTCCGGGCGACCCCGCAAACAGGATCAATCGGCAATTTGCGGGGAGCTCTGCACGGATCTCCTTCTCTCCGAAACGGAAGCTGGTGCGCTCATCCGTGGCCGCATACAGGCCGAAGCCCGTATTCGTCCAGAAGAATGGGGCGGGGCAGTAGGTCTTCTCTCCCTGGAAGCAGAATTTCTCCTCCACCTCGTTCACCGCCGTGCGGCCCTTCTGGTTCACAGCGTTGTATTTCTCGCCCATTCCATAGGCGCCGTCATAACACAGGGAGGCTGTCAGCTCTCCGTGATCTCCCATGGGATTCCAGTGCAGGGCCGCGCTGCCGCCCGGATAGGGGAACTCCAGAGAAAATGCCTGGCCGGAACACAATACCTCTTTCATGGGCTCACCCCTTGATGCCGCCTGCCATCAGGCCGTTTTTGAAGTGCTTCTGCGCAAACAGGTAGATGATGATAATGGGGATCATGGAGATCAGACTGCCCGCCATCAGCACATTGTACTCCGTGTTGTACTGGCCGTTCAGTGTGGACAGGGCGATGGGCAGGGTCATCTTGGCCCGGTCGGTCAGCATCAGCAGGGGCCACAGATAGTCGTTCCAGGACTCCATAAAGGTGGTTACCGCCAGCGTCGCCAGGGTCGGCGCGCACAGCGGCAGAGCCACCCGCGCATACACCTGGAAGATGTTTGCCCCATCCACCCGCGCGGCATCCAGGTAGTCCGCCGGTACGGTGCGCATCTGCTGCACCAGCATAAAAACCGCGAAGGGCCGGAAGATGGAGGGGAGGATTACGCTGGCATAGCTGTCGATCAGGCCCAGCTTGTTCATGATGACAAAGAGGGGAATCATGGTCACCTGGGTGGGGATCATCATGGTGGCCAGATAGAGCTTGAGCAGCAGGTTGGCGCAGCGGAACTTGATTTTGGCAAAGGCAAAGGCCGCCATGGAGGCCGAGATCAGGGTAATGACAGTATAGGATACAGAGATAAACAGGCTGTTCCCGATAGTCTTCAGAAAGGGAAACCGGGAGAAGACCTCTGCATAGGCGTTCAGGGATGGATCCTCCGGAATCCACTCGATGGGGATGGACATGAGAGCTCCCCGGCTCTTGAGGGAGGTGGAGATCATCCACAGGAAGGGGATCATGGCCACCACAGCCAGAAGGATCGAAATCACATAGTAGCCCGTGGTGCCCAGTCTTCGTTTAGCTGTCATAGTTGACCCACCTCTCTTGCCCCTTCATCTGGATAGCGGTGCATACCATGATGATGGCGAACAGGATCCAGGAGAAAGCCGCCGCGTAGCCCATGCGGTAGTAGCGGAAGCCGTACTTATAGATGCGCTCCACCATGACCTGCGTGGCCCCGTTGGGTCCACCGTCGGTCATGATCATGATCTGCGGGAAGAGCTGGAAGGCATTGATCAGGCTGACGATCAGCACATAGAAGATGGCCGGCGTCATCAGCGGCAGGGTGATCTTCCAGAATTTCTGCCAGGAGCCCGCTCCGTCCAGGGAGGCCGCCTCATAGTAGGCCTTGTTGATACCCACCATGCCGGACAGGAGAATGAGGCCAAAGAACCCCATATCCTTCCAGACCGACACCAGTACAATGGCCGGCATGGCCCACGCCTCGTCCAGCAGCCAGCCCGGCCCTTGGATGCCGAATATGGCCAGGATGTTGTTGACCGCGCCGTACTCCGGCGAGAGCATGGACTTCCAGATCATAGAAGCCGCCACCCAGGAGGTGAGCACCGGGATGTAATAGATGATACGGAACGCGGTCACACCCCGGCGCTGGCGGCTGAGCAGATAGGCCACGCCGAGAGAGGCCACCAGCATCAGAGGAATATACATGATGATGTAGCGGAAGGTGTTCCAAAGCACCCCCCAGAACTCCGAACTGGAGAGGATGGCCTTGTAATTCTCCAACCCGATAAAATGCTCCTGGAAGAAGCCGGGCGCCGTCAGCTGATCCAGGCCGTTCCAGTCCGTCAGGCTGATAAAGGCGGATATGATCAGCGGCAGCAGGGAAAATACCAACAGGCCGATGAGGCTGGGCAGCAGGAAGGGAGACGCGGTAATCAGCCCCTCCTGCCCGGGGCCCTTGCGCCGCTTCCGTGTGGCTAACATGGGTGGGAACACCTCCTCAGAAAATCAAAAAGGGGAGGGGCACAAGCCCCTCCCCTGCCCCTAATCAGCTAAGGGAAATCTGCGCCTCGCACTCGCTCTGCGCCTGATCCAGGGCCTCCTGAACGGTGATGGAGCCATTGGCCGCGGCGGACAGCTTCTGGCCGATGATGTCGCTCATCAGCGCATAGTCCTCAATCACGGGAGGCACAACCAGGTAGTCCAGGGAGTCAAACACGGCCTGCCGGTTGTCGGGCGGCGTGATGTCCAGATAGGAGGCCAGGGTCTCCTCGTCATT
The DNA here is from genome assembly GCA_019119165.1 of Candidatus Flavonifractor intestinigallinarum. Classification (GTDB taxonomy): domain Bacteria; phylum Bacillota; class Clostridia; order Oscillospirales; family Oscillospiraceae; genus Flavonifractor; species Flavonifractor intestinigallinarum. Next base: position 4,693 of record DWXO01000096.1, read on the forward strand.
GACGGCGGGCAGATCCCAACCGGCCTCAATGCGGATCTCGGCGGCGGCGGGGCTGGAGGCCAGCCAGGTAATCCAGGTGGCGGCGGCGTCCTTGTGCTCGCTGTCGGCGTTGATGACCAGACCGTTGGAGAAGAAGTGGGTGGCCTTCTGCACCTCGCCGGGCTCAATGGTGATGTCCCAGTCGAAGTCGCAGCCGTCCGTGAAGCTCTGGAAGGCCCAGATACCGGTGGGGATCATACCCAGGCGGCCGCTCATAAACAGATCCCAGTCGCCCATGCCGCCCATCTGGACATCGGTGGGCTGGACGTTGCTGACCAGCACGCGGTCAGCCATCATCTGAGCGGCGGCCACGTTCTCGGGAGAGTTGATGGTAAACTCCGTCTTGTCCTCATTCAGCAGGCTGCCGCCGAACTGGGCGCAGGCCTTGTAGAACTCGTTGTAAGTAAGAGGCTGGTAGTAGCCGTAGATGTCGTCGCCCAGGGCGCGGATGGCCTCGGCCGCCGCCTGCACATCGTCCTGCGTCCAGTCCTCGTTGGGGTAGTCAATGCCGGCCTGGTCGAAGAGATCCTTGTTATAGACCAGCACCACGTTGGAGAAATTGCCGGGCAGGCCGTACTGCTTGCCGTCCACGTTGAAGGCACTCAGCGCGGTTTCGTCCAGGCTGCTCAGATCCACATCGGTGATCTCCGCCAGCACACCCTTGTTGGCATAGGAGGCAAAGTTCTCAATGTTCAGCTCGTAGCAGTCGGGGGCGGTGCCGCCGGCCACCCGGGTCTGCATCTGGGTGAAGTAATCGTCCATGGCGATGGTCTCAATCTCCACCGTGATGTTGGGGTACTCCTCATGGAAGGCCTCGTACATCCGCTGGAGGGTCTCCTCGTTTCCGCCGGAGGCGTTGAAGTTGCAGTAGGTGATGGTGACGGGCTCCGCCTCCGCTGTCTGCTGCTGGGTTTCCCCGGCAGGCTCGGAAGAGGGGCTGGCGGCGGGGGTGCTGGCCGGGCCGCAGGCTGAGAGCAGAAGCGCCAGCGACATTCCGCCGGCCAGGATTGCCAGAGACCGCTTTTTCATTGCAAGGTTCCTCCTTTTCAATTTTGAGATATGTTTGCTCCATTCTTACCCTATTTTGAGACCTTTTCAGGTTGTCTCCGTTTTGATCTTGCGGACAGACCCCCGCTCCACCAGGGACACCGGGAGAATCAGCTCCTGCTTGGTCAGCTCCGGCTCGTTGATGTTGCGGATCAGCAGCTCCACAGCCTTTTCCCCCTTCAGGGAGATCTGCTGTTTTACGGTGGTGAGCCCCGGAGTCAAGTACTGGGCAATTTCCAGATCGTCAAACCCCATAAGTGAGACATCGTCCGGCACGCGAACCCCCCGCTCATAAAAGGCCTTTGCCGCCCCGATGGCCAGAATATCCGCCGCAGCCACCACCGCGGTGGCGGGGAGGCCTGCGTCCATGAGCCGCTGGGCGGATACAATCCCGTCCTTGTAATCGATGTTCCCCTCGAAGATCAGCTCTTCACGGAAAGGGATCTCATACTCTGTCAAGGCGTCCCGATAGCCCGCCAGTCGTTTCTTCATAACGCCGTTTTCCTTGATTCGGCCGCTGAAAAAGGCGACAGCCCGGTGCCCGCAGTCCAGAACATACCTGGTGGCCAGATAGCTGCCATAGGCGTCATCAATCCGAATATTGTGATAGTAGTGATCGTTGCAGTAACTGTCGATCAGGACAATGGGAATCTGGCTCTTCTTCATCTGCTGATAGAAGGAGTCCGGATACATACCGATCACAATAATACCATCCAGGTTGCGCTCCTTGGCCAGCGTCAGGTAGCTCTCGTTGGCGTCGGTCGCGGAGATGATCACATGGTAGCCCTTCTGCCGGGCGCACAGCTCGATGCTGCCCAGAATCTCGGAGTAAAACTGGTTCTGGAACATGAGACGGCTGCCGGCCTCGGTCTGAGGCACCACAACGCCGATCAGCCTGGAGTCCCTGGTGGCGCTGCTCAGGGTGCGGGCCGCCATATTGGGGGTATAGCCCAGGCGTTTGATCGCCTGCTCCACCCGGCGGCGGGTTTCTTCGGAGATCGGGCGCTTCCCGCTCAGCGCATAGGAGACGGCCGCACTGGTAACCCCCGCCTCTCTGGCGACATCCTTCATGGTAACCCGGTTGGCCGGCATGCTGCACCACCTCGTTTAATTTAATCGCTTAAACTAATCTGTAAATAAATAATAGCCAATCTCCCCGCTGTTGTCAAGATGTAAATAAGCATTTTTTACAAATAATGATTGACTTGAGCCTGGAATGTGTTATATTTAGATTGTCCAATTATTTAACCGATTAAATCTGACAGTGAGGGATCTCTATGCAAGAGCAATATCTGCCTACCGGTAACGAGTGGGTCTCCCTGCCCACGCTCCAGGCCCGTACCGGGGCGCTGGAGTCCTTTTCCTTCCTGCACATGGGGTATAAAGGACTGATTGAGCAGCGGGGTGCGGCCTCTCTCCCCCTGATGGCGCCGTTTTTTGAGCTTGACGGCGAAAGGATCCCGCTCCGGTCCCTTACCTGGGCACGGAAGTCCGACTGGATTCCCACATTCCGCGGAATCGCCGGCCCGCTGGAGGTGGAGGGGATGCTCCTGGCCCCGGTGGGGGAGCGTGGCTTTCTCTACCAGCTGACAGTACGCTCCACATTGGATGGGCCGCTGTCCGGTACCTTCGGACTGGAGGGGTGCTGGGCCTCTGCATGGCACTGTGTCAACGAGGACAAGGAGATCGACGGGGTGCGCCGGTGCTACACCAGCCTCTGGAACGACAGCCTGATCTTCGATATGCGCTGCGGGCTTCCCCTCTTCGCGTTTGCGCCCATGATGGACCAGCCCTGCTCGTCCACCTTCCGGGAGACGGATGCCGGTATCGCCTACCGTCTGGCCCACGACTGTACGCTGGAACCCGGCCAGGCCGCTGCTGTGACCTTCTACTGGGGTGTCGGCTTTGAGGAGGTGGCGGCCGCCACCAGCGCCAAGGAGATGCTGCGCCAGGGCTGGCAGCATGAACTGGAGATGACCGTGGACTGGCTGGAGGCCCGCCGCTGGCCCATTCCGGACGCCCAGCTGGAGCGTCTCTACAATACCAATCTGTTCTTCTGCCTGTTCTACTCCGCGGGCCTTACCCTGGACACCGAGGAGCTGGTCCTGGTTACCAGCCGCAGCCCGCGTTACTACGTGAGCGCGGCTTACTGGGACCGGGACAGCCTGCTGTGGAGCTTCCCCACGGTAGTGGACGCTGACCCGGCCCTGGCCCGCCGGATGCTGGACTATGTATTTGGCCGCCAGCGGCGCAACCTGGGCATCCACTCCCGGTATATCGACGGCACGGTGCTGGAGCCCGGCTTTGAACTGGACGAGCTGATGGCCCCGGTGCTGGCCCTGGAACGCTACGTGGCGGCTACAGGCGACCGGGATTGCCTGGCGGACAGCGCGATCCGTACCGGGCTTGCCGATATTCTCCGCACCCTGAACACCAAGCGGCACAGCACTATCTCACTGTATGAGACCTTCCTCCAGCCTACCGATGACGTGCGCAGCTACCCATACCTGACCTATGACAATGTACTGGTGTGGAAGGGGCTTCGCGCACTGTCCACTCTGTATCCCGAAACATACGGCGGCCTTGCCGGGGAGGCCGAGAAGGTGCGCTTGTCGATCCTGGAGCACTGCGTTGTCCAGGGCCAGCATGGCCCGTACTATGCCTGGTCCACGGATTTGAAGGGGCATACAGACGTATATGATGAGCCGCCGGGAAGTCTGCTGCTCCTGCCCTACTTGGGCTTCTGCACGCTGGATGACCCTGCCTATCAGAACACGGTGCGCCAGATCCGCGCACCGGAGTACCCTTACAGTTTTGCCGGGTGTGCCTTCGCGGAGATCGGCTGCGCCCACGCCCCGCACCCCTGGATGCTGAGTGTGGCCAACAGCCTGCTCAGCGGGGAGGCGGAACGTTCTCTGGAACTTCTGCGCCGGGCGGAAATGGATAACGGCATCGTCTGTGAGAGCATTGATGAGCACACGGGCCGGTCTGCGACAGGAGACGCCTTCGCCACCTGTGCGGGGTTTGTGTGCCATGCCCTGCGGTATGCGTTAGGAGGCGTATCCTATGAGAACTGATGTGAAGCGCCGGGGGTGGACGATTTCAGCGGAGGGGAACGATTTTGCCGATCGATTCCTGGAAAGCGTCTTCTTTACCGGCAACGGCCGCATGGGGGCCCGGGGGTACCCCGCTTACCGGCCGGTCCGCCGGCCGCTGGATGCCGGGCTCTTCTTGGCCGGCTTTTACGACCGGATTTCCGACAGCACAGATTTGACGGACTTTGTCAATCTGCCCACCCCTATCTGGTACCAGATCCGGCTGAATGGCCGCACACCGACCGTTCCATCCCAGCTGTCCCGGGAGCTGGATCTGCGTACAGGGCTGCTTACCTTCCGTTACCGGCTGAGTATTGCGGATGACTGGGTGGATGTGCGGGAGCAGCGTTTTTTCTCATTGGCCAGGCCGAGCCTCCTGTTTCAGCGGCTTGAATTCCGGGGCTGCGGACCGGTAGAGCTTCTGGCGGGAATTGACCACCAGAGCTGCAACAGCCCCATCCCTGATGATCAGGTGAAGGAGAATACCCAGATCATCCAGATGACCTGCATCTGCTCCGGCGAGGAGACCGATGCCGGGTTCACCGCCCGCTATGAGACAAAGCACACAAAGCTGGCGCTGGTTCAGACGATCTCCTGCCGCACAGAGGGCTTTTCGACACCCGCTTTTGTCCCGGATACCGGTGACGGCGTGGGAGTGCGCTGTGCCGGTGACGCTTCCCATGGTCCCATCGCCTTGGAACTTGCCATCCGGCTGACTTCCAGCCGCGACGTGGATCCCCTGCTCCAACTGGACGTGGAGCCAGGCTGGGACTTTGCAGGTGCGCTGGCCGAGAATCAGACCGCATGGGAGCAAAGGTGGGCGGACTGCGACATTGTCATGGAGAGTGATGAAGACGCGCAGACGGCGCTGCGCTATGTGATCTATCAGCTGGTGGCCAACTGCTCTCCCCGGGACCATACCGTGAGTATCGGTGCCAGAGGACTTACTCATACCCGGTACAAGGGCTGCTATTTTTGGGATACAGATCTCTTCCTGACGCCGTTTTATAACCTGACCGATCCCCAGGCCGCCCGCAGCCTGGCAAATTTCCGGATCGGCACACTTCCCCAGGCAAAAGCGCATGCGGCGCGGATGAACGGCGCCGGGGCCCGTTACCCCTGGATGGTGTCTTATGACGGGACTGAACAGTGCGAAAGCTGGGACATCGGGTGCAGCGAGGTCCACGTCACCGCTGACGTGGCCTATGCTCTGGGCCAATACCTGAATTGGACCGGCGATGACAGCCTTTTCTTCCAGGGCGGCGCACAGGTATTGGTGGAAACAGCACGCTTCTGGGTCAGCCGCTACTCTCCCGCCCTGGAACCGGGGAAGGTCAATCTGCTGTTCTGTAAGGGCCCGGATGAATACTGCGGTATTACCAGCAACAATCTTTTTACCAATACCATGGTGAAGCACAACCTCTCTTTGGCGCTCGCCGCCGCTGCGCGGCTGAAACAAGAAGCCCCGGAGCAGTATGCGGCTCTGGGACTGTCCGAGGAAGAGTGCGCCTCTTGGGAGAGGCTGCGAGGCGCTATTCAGCTTCCCAGGGATCCGGTCACCGGACATTATCGCCAGGACGATACCTTCCACCTGCTGGAGCGCGTTGATCCGGCAGAGCTCAAATCTGGGGATGAGGCCAGCTATCATCAGGTCTGCTTTGACAGGCTCCAACGGTATCAGGTGATCAAGCAAGCCGACACGCTGCTCCTTATGACTCGCCTGCCAGAGCAGTTTACCGAAGAGGAGAAGCTGGCCGCCTGGGAGGATTTCGAGCCGCTGTGTATCCATGACTCCACCCTCAGCTTCGCCAGCCATGCCCTCTTTGCGGCTCAGAATGGGCTGGCAGAGGCCGCTGAAGCCTACTGGCGGAAGGCTCTCTATCTGGATCTGGATGAGATCATGGGCAATACGGGCAAGGAAGGGCTCCACCTGGCCTGCCTCGGAGAGGTCTGGCAGACAGTGGTGTTCGGCTTTGCCGGCCTGTACATCGCGGATGGTGTTCCCCAACTGGCTCCGCACCTTCCGCACGGCTGTACGTCTCTGAATTTCAAGTTTTTCTATCATGGCAAAAAATACGAAGCTAAGATTTCTGAATCTTCTTGGAGTGTTCTGTAACCTGGATTTTCGAGTAATATAGCCTATGCTAACCAATAACGATTAGAGGTACGCCCCCCATTCTTGCGAAACCGTATATGCTTCTTCACCCGGCCCTGGCGGATTAACTCCGCCAGGGCCCGTTTTATCGTTGAGCGGGAGAGGCTGAGGTCTTTGGCCATGGTGCCAATGGCGTACCAGCTCTCGCCATCCTTGTTGGCCCGGTCGTGGAGGTAGACCAGCACCTGCTTGGCCCTGGCGCTCAGTTCCGGGTCATTGTAGATCTCGTTAAAATAGCTCATTTCTATTTCTGTTCCTTCCCCGTATGATAATTGACTGTCCCTGTCCGGAGGGGAAATGTCCGGTAGATGGCGTTAGTCAGCTCCGCCTTACTGGCATAGTACACCTTACGGGCGGCCCGCTGGGGCACCTGGTAGGGCTCTCCAAAGGTGATCCCCCACTCCAGGAACAGACGCAGGCGGGTCTGCATGGGGTGGGCGCCTGTTTTCATGACAACGAAGTGCCCCTTGGGGATGGACTTGAGCTCGTCCGGTGTCATGAGGGGGCGCTCAATCATCTGTAAGCTCTGGCTGGTATCGTTCTTCCCCCTGGAGATGGAGCCGCTCATGACGGTGCGGCTGCCCAGGGCCTTGGACAGCACCTCGGCGGTCTGACTGTTGGGGGCGAAGCCGCCGAAGATGGTGTCCTGGCAGTTGTCCGTCAAGATCTCCGCCCCCTCCTTGCCGTAATTCTTCTCCAACTGGGCCAGGGACTGAATAATTGGCACCAGGGTCAGCCGCCGGGAGCGGCCGGCGGAGAACAGGGGCAGGATGTCAAAGGCGGGCATGGTGCCCAGCTCGTCGCAGAAGAATACCACCCGGTTGGGCAGCTTCCCATCGTGTTCATCCGCCACGGAGAACAGCTCCCGGCTCAGAGTCTGGATCATCAGCCCGGCCATGAAGTTCTTGGTCGCGTCCTCCTCCGGAAGTATCAGAAAGTTGGCGGACTTCTTCGCGGCAAAGCTCTCGGCGTCCATGGCGCTGTCGAAGCAGAGCACCTGCTCCAGCTCCGAGTCCAGGAAGGTGTTGAGCCTGGAGAGGACGGTGGACATGACGGAGGCCATGGACTGCTCGGCGGCAGTGAGGGCGGAGCCGGAGAACCACTTGGCCTTGTGTTCCTCCGGCAGGCGATCCATGAGAAGCTGGA
>DWXO01000097.1 GCA_019119165.1 Candidatus Flavonifractor intestinigallinarum
GAGTTCCCCAAGGCCGGCGTGACCATGGAGTCCGTCTCCAAGCTGCGCGGCGCCTTCCCCGCCGGTCCCGAGGGCGTGGAGGACGAAATCGTTCACACCTTTGAGGTCACCCAGGTCCACGAGGCCGACGCCAAGAAGCACGTCCAGCGCGTCACCGCCGCCAACGCCTCCGGCATCAACGACGGCGCCGCCGCCATCGTGCTGGCTTCCGGCGAGGCTGTGGAGAAGTACGGCCTGAAGCCCATGGCCAAGCTGATCGGCTGGGGCCAGGGCGGCGTGGATCCCAAGATCATGGGCGTGGGCCCCGTGCCCGCTTCCCGCAACGCCATGGCCAAGGCCGGCGTGACCATCAGCGACATCGACCTGGTGGAGGCCAACGAGGCCTTTGCCGCTCAGTCCATCGCCGTGGCCCGTGAGCTGGGCTTCGACATGGAGAAGGTCAACGTCAACGGCGGCGCCATCTCCATCGGCCACCCCGTGGGCGCTTCCGGCGCTCGTATCATCGTCACCCTGCTGCATGAGATGCAGAAGCGGCCCGAGGCCAAGAAGGGCCTGGCCACCCTGTGCATCGGCGGCGGCATGGGTGTCGCCACCATCTTTGAGAAGTGCTGATCCATCCGTAACTTCAAACCGTAGGGCCGTTTACCGGCCCTACGGCTTGAAAATAATGTGATTTAAGGAGGACACTCCAATGGCCAAGTTTGTCACTGTGGAAGAGGCTGTGGCCCTCATCCCTGACGGCGCCACCATCATGGTGGGCGGCTTCATGGGCTGCGGCAACGCCCACAAGATCATCGACGCCCTGTCCAAGTCCGGCAAGGGCAACTTTACCCTCATCTCCAACGACGGCTCCATGCCTGGCGGCCCTCTGGGCGAGGACTACTACGGCATCGCCAAGCTGATCCACAATAAGCAGGTCAAGCACCTTATCGCCACCCATGTGGGTCTGAACCCCGAGGTCGCCCAGCAGATGAACGAGGGCACCATGAAGGTGGACCTGATCCCCCAGGGCTCCCTGGCCGAGATGATCCGCGCCAACGGCGCCGGCCTGGGCGGCGTGCTCACCCCCACCGGCGTGGGCACCATCGTGGAGGACAACAAGGACTTCTGCCTGGGTAAGCAGACCATCGAGGGCCGCGACTACCTGCTGATGAAGACCGTCCACGCCGACGTGGCCATCATCTGCGGCAACAAGATCGACAAGGCCGGCAACGTGTGGTACAAGGGCACCACCCGCAACTTCAACCTGCCCATGGCCACCGCCGCCGATCTGGTCATCGCCGAGGCCGACCATGTGGTGGAGATCGGCGAGATCGAGCCTGAGAACGTACACACCTACGGCGTGTTCGTGGACTACGTTGTGGATGGAGGGAAAGCGTAATGGAAAAGTCTGAGATCAAGGGCTTTATCGCCAAGCGTGTCGCCAAGGAGCTGAAGGACGGCGACGTGGTCAACCTGGGTATCGGCCTGCCCACCCTGGTTCCCAACTACCTGCCCGAGGGCGTGAAGGTGACCCTCCAGTCCGAGAACGGCATCGTGGGTACCGGCACCGTCACCGACGAGAATAAGGACCCCCTGTACGTCACCGACGCCGGCGGCGCTCCTGCCGCTGTGGCCCCCGGCGGCGCCTTTATCGACTCCTGCTCCTCCTTCGGCCTGATCCGCGGCGGCCATGTGGACGCCACCATCCTGGGCGGCCTGGAGGTTGACGAGGAGGGCTCCCTGTCCAACTGGATCATCCCCGGCAAGAAGGTGCCCGGCATGGGCGGCGCCATGGACCTGCTGGTGGGCGCCAAGAACGTCATCGTCGCCATGGAGCACACCGCCAAGGGCAACCCCAAGATCCTGAAGAAGTGCCGTCTGCCCTACACCGCCGTGCACTGCATCACCAAGATCATCACCGAGATGGCGGTGATCAACGTGACCGACAAGGGTCTGGAGCTGGTGGAGTACAACCCCGAGTTCACCGTGGAGCAGATCCAGGCTGCCACCGAGGCTACCCTGATCGTCTCCCCCGACCTGAAGCCCATGTGCTGATCGGCTTTTGCCGTTATGAAAACGTCCCGCGGAAAACCGCGGGACGTTTTTTATGTCCGTCAAAAACCGGAAGAAAAACGTCACACTTTTTTAAGGATTTCCCCCCGCTCCCCCGTGTATACTGACTGTACTAAGATGTGTCATACACTTCCGGAAAGGAGATGCCAGGATGATCCAGCTGAATTACCGGGACGCCCGGCCCATCTATGAACAGGTAAAGGATGGGCTGCGGCACCTGGTTGTGACGGGGGCCCTCCAGGCCGGGGATAAGCTTCCCTCGGTGCGGGCGTTGGCCACGTCGCTGGCCATCAACCCCAACACCATCCAGCGGGCCTATGAGTCCCTGGAGCGGGAGGGCTATCTGTACACCGTGGCGGGCAAGGGTTCCTTTGCCGCCCCTCAGGCGGACGTGAACGCCGACCGGCGGGAGCGGCTGCTGAAGGACTTTGACGACTCCGCCGCGGAGCTGCTGTTTCTGGGCATGACGGCGGGAGAGCTGGCCCGCCGTCTGGACGAGGCCGCCGCCCGCCAGGCGGTGAGAGAGGAGAGGAAACCATGATCGAAGCCAAGAATGTGGTCAAAACCTTCGACGGCTTTAAGGCCCTGGACGGCCTGACCATGACGGTGCCCCAGGGCTCCATCTACGGCCTGGTGGGCCCCAACGGCGCGGGCAAGTCCACCCTGCTGCGCCACGTCACCGGGGTATACCGGCAGGACTCCGGCTCGGTGCTGCTGGACGGCAACCCCATCTATGAAAACCCCGCCGCCAAGGCCCGCATTGCCGACATTCCCGACGAGCTGTACTACTTTCTGTCCGCCTCCACCCGGGATATGATGCGCTTTTACAAGGGCTTCTATCCCCGGTTCGACACCGCCCGGTACGAGGCTCTGAAGGATGTATTCACCAACGTGGACGAGCGCCAGCCCATCCGCCGCCTGTCCAAGGGTATGCAGAAGCAATCGGCCTTCTGGCTGGCCCTGTGCTGCCGGCCGGAGGTGCTGGTGCTGGATGAGCCGGTGGACGGTCTGGACCCGGTGATGCGCCGCCAGGTGTGGTCCCTGCTGATGGGGGACGTGGCGGAGCAGGGCACCACGGTGCTGGTGTCCTCCCACAACCTGCGGGAGCTGGAGGACGTGTGCGACCATGTGGGCATCCTCTCCCACGGCAGGGTGCTCATCGAGCGCTCCCTGTCCGATTTGCAGGAGAACGTGGTGAAAATGCAGATCGTGTTCCAGGAGCGGGAGATGCCCCAGATGCCGGAGGACCTGGAGGTGCTCCATGTGTCCCAGGTGGGCCGCATCCACACCCTCATCATCCGGGGCAACGCCACCGACGTGACCAACCGGCTGGCGGTGTACGCCCCCATTCTGATGGAGGCGCTGCCCCTCACCCTGGAGGAGATCTTTATCTATGAGTTGGGAGGTGAGGACTATGGGGTCCGGGACATCGTACTTTAATATGACCCTCTTCCGCAAAAATCTGGCCCGGTTCTGGCCCATCTGGGGGCTGTACGCCCTGATCTGGGTGGTGCTGCTGCCGGCGGGGGTGCTGCTGCGCCGGGACGTCTGGGACAAGGGGAACGCCTGGGAATTCCCCCTGGTCCTGCTGGACGGCAGCCGGAACATGGCCCTGGTGCTGGCCTTCCTCTTCGGCATCCTGTGCGCCATGGCGGTGTTCTCCTACCTCTACTCCGTCCGCTCGGTGGGGATGCTTCACGCCCTGCCCATGCGGCGGGAGGGCCTGTTCCTCACCAACTACCTGTCCGGACTGGCCTTTCTGTGGGTGCCCAATTTCGGGGTCTTTCTGCTGGCCCTGGCGGCGGAGGCCCTCAACGGCACGGTGGTATTCAGCTCCCTGTTCACCTGGCTGGTGGTCACCTGCCTTTTGTGCCTGTTCTTCTACTCCTTCGCCGTGTTCTGCGCCATGTTTACCGGCCACATCCTGGCCCTGCCCGCCTTCTACCTGATCCTCAACTTCCTGGCCGCCGCCATCACCTATCTGTTGGAGAGCATTGCACGGGAATTTCTCTTCGGCTTTAACGGCGCGGAGTGGGCCGAGAAGTGGGCCATGTGGTTTACCCCCGCCCTCAAGCTGCTTCGAGCCACCGGCCTGGACTACATGAGCAGCACCCCCCGCTACTGCGGCCTGGGTCTGGTGGTCCTCTACGCCCTCATCGGCCTGGTGCTGGCAGGCATCGCCCTGGCGGTCTACTGCCGCCGCCAGCTGGAGCGGGCGGGGGATGTGATCACCGTAGGCTGGGTGCGCCCGGTGTTCCGCTACGGCATGGCCCTGTGCTGTGCCATCACTTTGGGCGCCTTCTTCTACTCCATCTTCTACCCCCTGCTGCCCCAGGGGCCCTGGACGCTGCTGGGCTGGATGCTGCTGTGGGGGGCCGTGGGCTGCTTCATCGCGGAAATGCTGCTGAAAAAGCGGCTGTGGGTATTCAAAACCAGCTGGAAGGGCTGCGTGGTCTTTCTGGTGTGTCTGGTGGCCGCCATGGCCACCCTGGAGCTGGACCTGCTGGGCTTTGAGCGGAAGGTGCCCGACGCCGCCCAGGTCAAGGCCGTACAGATCAGCGGCATAAACAGCGCCCCCTATGACAGCGGCGCCTACCTGGACTTCTCCACCTCCGATCCCCAGACCATTGAGGAGATCACCAGCCTCCACTCCTCCATCACCGGCCGCAAGGACGAACTGGAGGCGGTGCAGGCCAGCGGAATCAGCACCGAGTCCTGGATCACCCAGTCCAACGGACTGGACCTGCAGGTGGAGACCACCACCTCCGTCCATCTGTGGTATGAGCTGACCGACGGCACCGTGCTGGAGCGGCAGTATCATCTGCCCATCCGGCAGGAGGATCTGGAGGACCCCTCCACCCCCGCCGCCCAGCTGTCCCGGCTCATCAACCAGCCTCAGGTGATCAGTCAGATCTACCTGGGCTCCATTGGGGAGAAGCACCGGCTGGTGGACGCCTGCCTGATAAACCTGTACAACCAGGAGGACGACAGCTACGGCTTCAAGTACCTGCCCGCCGAACTGCTGGAGCCCCTGCTGGAGGCGGTACAGACCGACCTGGCCCAGGGCAATCTGGGCCGCCGCTACCTGCTGGAGGACCAGGAGCGGATGGATAACTGCTGCTATACCGATCTGGAACTCACCTTCCGGCTGGACCAGACCGGCGTCTCCGGCGGCACCGCCCCCGCCGCCACGGCCGCCACCTACACCGTCACCATCACCCTGCAAAAGAGCGCCGTCCACACCATGGAGGTGCTCAAGGATTACTCCTACGCCTTCCTCTCCCAGGCGGAGATGGACCAGCTCAGCCGCAACTGAACCTTTCCCTTTTGGGGCGCGCCGTCCACAGCGACGGCGCGCCCCTTTCACTTCTTAAAAGCCTCGCAGAGTTCGCGCCCGCAGGCGCGAAATAAATTCAAATCTGTTTTTTCCGGGGACATGAGCCTCGGAAAAAACACTGCTCAGCCCACAAGCGTGCGCGCTTTGCGCGTGCGACGCAGTGGGCTGCTTCCTGATCCCCAAAATGGCTTTTCCATTTTGGGGACTGTCACGCCCCTTTGTTGTCTCTCCACAAATCCGACGGTCTTTTTCCCACCGCTGTGGGATACTTTTCCTTGATTTCTCAGCGTCATGTGCTATCATGTTGGTAAGTATCTCGGTAAGGAGGCTTGTGTATGATCGACCTGACCGTCCACCGCCAGAGCCTGGAGCATAACATCCGCATTGCCCGGGAAAACGGCGTGGTGATTCCCACCTTTGAAAATATGATCCATCCCGAGACGGTGCCCCAGCCCATCCGGGACCGGCTGACCCATGTGGGCCTGTGGGATGTGGACCCGGCCAACCTGTTCCGCATCACCTGGAAGAACGAGCCGGTGCCCACCGGCGGGCTGTACCGCTCCGCCCCCAACTACATCGAGCTGCCCCCCGCCCTCACCGGCGTGCCCGCCCGCATCCTGTGCCTGCCGGGCAAGTGGTTCCCCACCGGCTGTCACAAGGTGGGCGCCTCCTTCGGCTGTCTGGCTCCCCGGCTGGTCACCGGCCAGTTTGACGCCGCCTCTCAAAAGGCGGTGTGGCCCTCCACCGGCAACTACTGCCGGGGCGGCGCCTTCAACTCCAAGCTGCTGGGGGTCCACGGGGTGGCCATCCTGCCCGCCGGCATGAGCCAGGAGCGCTTTGACTGGCTGGCCTCCATCGACGCCGAGGTCATCAAGACCCCGGGCTGCGAGTCCAACGTGAAGGAGATCTTCGACAAGACCAACGAGCTCAGCCGTGACCCCAACTGCATGATCTTCAACCAGTTTGCCGAGATGGGCAACCACCTGTGGCACTACAAGGTCACCGGCGCGGCGGTGGCCGAGGCCTTTGAGGACGCCAAGCGCCCCGGCGACCGGCTGGCGGGGGCCTGCTTCACCTCCGGCTCCGCCGGCACCATCGGCTGCGGCGACTATCTGAAGGAGGTCTACCCCGCCATGAAGCTGGCGGTGGGCGAGGCCGTCCAGTGCCCCACCATCCTGAACAACGGCTTCGGCGACCACCGGGTGGAGGGCATCGGCGACAAGCACGTGCCCTGGATTCACGACGTAAAGAACACCGACATGGTGGTGGCGGTGGACGACAACGACGCCATGGCCCTGCTGCGGCTGTTCAACGAGCCGGCGGGCAAGGCCCAGCTGATAGACGCCGGGGTGGACCCCCAGCTGGTGGAGCAGCTGTCCCTTATGGGCATTTCGGGCATTGCCAACGTGCTGTGCTGCATCAAGCTGGCCAAGTATTATGAGCTCACCGAGCACGACGTGGTGTGTACCGTCCTCACCGACTCGGCGGATATGTACCGCTCCCGCCTGGCGGAGCTGACCGAGCAGCTGGGCGCATACGACGCCAAGACCGCCGCCTACGACTTCGCCCTCCACCTGATGGGTCTGAAGACCGACTGCATGGCGGAGCTGGGCTACTACGACCGCAAGCGGGTCCACAACCTGAAGTATTATACCTGGGTAGAGCAGCAGGGCAAAACCACCGACGAGCTGGACGCCCTGTGGTACGGCACCGAGTGGGCCGACGTCCACAGCCAGGCCGACGCCCTGGATGAGCTGATCCGGGCCTTTAACGAGGAGACCGGGGTGCTGAAAAACCTGTGACGGCGGGCGGATGTGGGCATCCGCCCCTATGAGGGCCCAATCCCACCCGTCCTGTAGGGGCCGATGCCCTCATCGGCCCGTATCCCAAGATTTCGTACCCCGATATCTGAAAGGGGGATTTTATGAAATACGTTCTGGGCGCCAAGTGCGTCAAATGCGGCAGGGAGTATGCCGCCGTCCCCGACCTTACCACCTGCTCCTGCGGGGGCATCCTTGACATCCAGTACGACTATGCCGCCCTCCGCCGGGACCTTTCCCGGGAAAAGCTGGCCCAGAACCCGGACCGCTCCATGTGGCGGTACCGGCCTCTGCTGCCCATCGAGGAGGCGTCCGCTCCCCCGCCCCTGCGGGTGGGCTGGTCCCCCCTCTATGAGGCAAACCGGCTGGGGACGGCGCTGGGGCTGAAACAGCTGTACATCAAGGACGACGGCCAGAACCCCACCGCCTCCCTGAAAGACCGGGCCTCCGCCCTGGCGGTGGTCAAGGCCAAGGAGGCGGGGGCGGACACCATCGCCTGCTCCTCCACCGGCAACGCCGCCTCCTCTCTGGCGGGCAACGCCGCCGCGGCGGGCCTGCATACCTACATCTTTGTGCCCAGCCGGGCCCCCAAGGGCAAGGTGGCCCAGCTGCGGATCTTCGGCTCCACCGTCATCAGCGTGGACGGCTCCTACGAGGACACCTTCGAGCTGTCCAAGGCCGCCATCGACAAGTGGGGCTGGTACAACCGCAACGCCGCCATCAACCCCTACCTGTCCGAGGGCAAAAAGACGGTGACTCTGGAGATCATGGAGCAGCTGAACTGGCAGGTGCCCGACTACATCGCCCTGTCCGTGGGAGACGGCTGCACCATCGCCGGAGCCTGGAAGGGCCTGGTGGATCTCTACGAGGTGGGCCTCATCGACAAGCTGCCCAAACTCATCGCCGTTCAGGCGGAGGGCTGCTGCCCCCTGAACCGGGCCATCCAGACCGGACAGCCCTGGTCCCCCATGGAGGAGAACACCCTGGCCGACTCCATCGCCGTTGGGGTGCCCCGCAACCCGGACAAGGCCCTCAACGCCATCCGGGCCTCCCATGGTGTGGCCGTCAACGTGTCCGACGAGGAGATTTTGGCCGCCATGCGCCTGCTGGGCCGCACCCAGGGGGTGTTTGGGGAGCCCGCCGGGGTCACCGGCACCGCCGGAGTAAAGAAGGCTCTGGAGCTGGGCCTGATCTCCCCGGACAGCACCGTGGTGAGCATCGTCACCGGCAACGGCCTCAAGGACGTGCAAAACGGCATCAGGGCCGCCGGGGAGCCTCTGCTGGTCAAACCGGACATGGACGCCCTCCTCTCGGCCTTTGACAGGGCGGGCATCCGTCCCTGAAACCAACCAAAGAAAGGAATCCACAACCATGAATGAACGCGCCGCCAAGATGGGGGTCTGGGCCCACTTTATCCTGACCCTGGCCAGCTTTATCCTGTCCCTCTACTTCCTGCTGTTCTGGCGCCACGACGGCACCCTCACCTTTATCCTTATCGCCGTGTGGCTGGGCTATCTGGCCTACACCCTGTTCCGGGGCATGGCCGACCTGCTGGGTCCCCGGCGCCGGATGGCCAACTTCACCCGGATGCTGGACCGCTGGCAGGACGCCTTCGGCAAGCGCTCCAGCGCTCTGGCCCTGCTCACCTTTATGACCCTCATCGTGGGCGCGGTGAAGATCATCGTCCCCATTCTCATCATGCAGCTGTAAAAGGAGGTCTGTTCCATGTCTATCCTGATCCAAAACGGCACGCTCATCTGCCCTGACGGCCCGGTGCAGGCCGACCTGCGGGTGGATGGGACCAAGATCACCGAGATCGGCCCCGCCCTGCCGGTGGGAGACAGCCAGGTCATTGACGCCGCCGGCAAGCTGGTGTTCCCCGGCTTTATCGACACCCACACCCACTTTGAAATGAACAAGGACACCATCCGGGAGACCGCCGACAACTGGGAGAGCGGCACCCGGGCCGCCCTGGCCGGCGGCACCACCT
This sequence comes from Candidatus Flavonifractor intestinigallinarum, assembly GCA_019119165.1. Classification (GTDB taxonomy): domain Bacteria; phylum Bacillota; class Clostridia; order Oscillospirales; family Oscillospiraceae; genus Flavonifractor; species Flavonifractor intestinigallinarum. The sequence goes on from DWXO01000097.1 coordinate 9,203, forward strand.
GCGTGCTGGACTTTGCCGAGCCGGAGCGGGGAGCCTCCCTCCAGTCCGCTCTGGACGAGTGGCACGCCCGGGCCGACGGCCACGCCAGCTGTCACTACGGCTTCCATATGACCATCAAGGACTGGGACCCCCGCATCATCGCCGAAATCCCCCAGATGACCGCCCAGGGCGTCACCTCCTACAAGGTGTACCTGGCCTATGCCAACATCCGCATCTCCGACGGCGTGGCCTATGAGGTCATCAAGGCCGTGGGCAAGGAGGGCGGCGTGGTGGGCTGCCACTGCGAGAACGGCGACCTCATCGACCGGGCCATCGCCGAGCTGAAGGCCGCCGGCAAGCTCTCCCCCGCCAGCCATCCCCTGTCCCACACCGCCGTCATGGAGGCGGAGGCGGTGGACCGCTGGCTGGCGCTGGCTGAGCAGGCGGGCTACCCCGTCAATGTGGTCCACCTGTCCACCCAGCGGGGCCTGGAGGCCGCCCGTGCCGCCCGGAAGCGGGGCCAGAAGGTCTATCTGGAGTCCTGCCCCCAGTATTTCACCCTCACCGAGGACAAGTACCACCTGCCCGGCTTCGAGAGCGCCAAGTATGTGTGCGCCCCTCCCGCCCGGCCTCAGTCCGACGTGGACGCCCTGTGGGAGGCCCTGGAGAACGGGGAGATCGACACCATCGGCACCGACCACTGCTCCTTCAACTTCAACCCCACCAAGATGCTGGGCAAGGACGACTTCTCCGCCATCCCCGGCGGCATCCCCGGCACCGAGCACCGGCCCCCGCTGATGTACACCTACGGCGTGAAATCCGGCCGCATCACCCCCCACCAGATGATGCTGGCTCTGGCCCAGCACCCCGCCCAGCTCTTTGGTATGTTCCCCCAGAAGGGGGCCCTGGCGGTGGGCAGCGACGCCGATATCGTAATTTTTAATCCTAATTATACCTGGCGTATTACCGCCGAGGCCCAGTATCAGCGGGTGGACTACACCCCCTACGAGGGCATGGAGATGGCGGGCCGCACCGACACGGTGCTGCTGGACGGCCAGGTGGCGGTCCAGGACGGCAAGGTGATCCAGGAGGGTCTGGGCCGCTATGTGTCCCGGGGCCCGTCCCAGTTCTGGCGATGAAGCGGGTGGGCGCCGTGCTGCTGGCCTCCGGTCTGGGCCGGCGGTTCGGCTCCAATAAGCTGTTAACGGCGGTAGAGGGTGTGCCCCTCTACCGCCGCGCCATGACCGCCCTGGCGGGGGCGGGACTGGACCGGCTGGCGGTGTGCTCCCCCTATCCGGAGGTGCTGGAGGCCGGGAAGGAACTGGGCTTTCTCCCCCTCCACAACCCGAACGGCGCGGAGGGCATTTCCGCCTCCATCCGGCTGGGGGTGTCCCGAATGGGGGACATGGACGGCGTGCTGTTTTCGGTGTGCGACCAGCCTTTTTTGACCACAGACAGTATTATTCGCCTAAAAAACACCTTTGAGCAATCAGAAAGTGCCATCTGCGCCCTGTCCTGGCAGGGGCAGCGGGGCAATCCGGTCCTCTTCCCCAACCACCTGCTGGGGGAGCTGGCCGCCCTCACCGGGGACAGAGGCGGCGGCGCGGTGGTGAAGGGCCACCCGGACCGGCTGGTGCTGGTGGAGGCCCTCTCCCCAAAGGAACTGGCCGATGTGGACCGGCCGGAGGATCTGGACGGATAAGCAGCAGGGGCTGCCCATAAGGGCCGCCCCTGCTTAAATTTTTTCCCAAAACAACTTATTTTTTAAGGGATATTTCAGGTTGCCACCATTCACCTGATATGCTATAATCTACATTGCGAAATAAATGCGCTCCGTTTATTTCGATCTCCGCCGCATTGCGGCTGAAAAAGAAAGGAAGAATTTGATTATGAAGAAGCGTGCACTGACTCTCCTCCTGGCTCTGGCCATGATCGTCAGCCTGGCTGCCTGCGGTGGTGGCGGCGGCGGTGCTGCCGGCTCCTACAAGATGACCAAGATGAACGCCGCCGGCGTGGAGATGAACATTGACGACCTGGCTGCCATGGCCGGTGTGGACATGACCGTCACCCTGGAGCTGAAGGACGACGGCAACTTTAGCCTGGACATGAGCGCTCTGGGCACCGGCAGCGTCTCCGGCACCTGGACCTCCAGCGGCAGCACCGTCACCCTCACCGCTGAGGGCGAGGATATCAGCTGCTCTCTGAACGGCGGCACTCTGGTCATGGAGCAGGACGGCCAGTCCCTCACCTTCGAGAAGCAGTAAGTCTTGTCTCTTACTTATTGAAAACGCCTGTAAACCGGACTGCCCTATCTGGGGCGGTCCGGTTTTTCTTCCAGTCTCTGACCTTGCGCCTTTCCGCCCCTCCATGCTATAATGAGGCCCCATAATACCTGCCGTATACGCAAGAAAGGAAGGACCTCATGAAGCTGATCCGAACCCGACTCCTTCTGCCTCTGTTGGCGGCCCTGTTTCTGACCGTCGGTCTGTCCGCCTGCGGCGGCTCCCCCCAGAGCACCCCCACCGACGCCGCCGACAATGTGGTGGGCATTTACCGCCTGCGGCACATCTCCGCCGCCGGGCTGGACCTGGACGCCGACGCCCTCAGCCAGACCATGGGTACCCAGATCTCCATCCAGCTGGAGGTGAAGGCCGACGGCACCTTTGTTGTGGACTCCGCCATGCCGGAGCTGAACCGGCAGGAAACTATTTCGGGCACCTGGAGCCAGGAGGAGGATACCCTCACCTTTGCCACCGACAGCGAGGAGCTGCCCGTCACCCTCTCCGACGGGCTGCTGACCCTGGAGCAGGACGGCCAGAGCCTGGTATTTGAAAAGACCTGAACCGAGAACCGCGGCAGACGGGGTTTCCCGTCTGCCGCGGTTTTTCTGTAAAGCGGCAGGGGCCGGACGCCCGCTCCTGGCGTCCGGCCCCTGCCGAAGGAAAGAGGATACAATGAAATGAAAAGAAACTGTCTCTTGCAAGTATTATGATACTGGAGAGATGTTAACGAAAAAATCCTCAGGTGTTACAATTCCGTTAAATCTGCACCCGGCCCCGTCAAGATCCTGTAAAAAAGCGAAACGGGCAGCGTTGCGCTCGCTGCCCATTTCTTATGATTGGAGGATAGAATGAAAAGAAGCTTTGTCTCTTGCAAGTGTTATCCTACCAGCGGGTTGTTAAAAAAGGTAGCCGTCTTTGTTACAATTTGATTAAATGTACAAAAAAACCGTCTATCTTACCTCAAATTCTGGAAAAAGCTCTGGAGCAGAGCAACACATTCCTCCTCCAGCAGCCCGCCGTAGATCCGGGGATGGTGGTTGAACCGCTCCTCAAACAGATTGAGCACCGAGCCGCAGCACCCGGCCTTGTCGTCCTTGGCCCCGTAATACACCGCCGGGATACGGGCGTTGACGATGGCCCCGGCGCACATGGGGCAGGGCTCCAGAGTGACATACAGGGTGCAGCCCGTCAGCCGCCACCCCCCCAGGGTGGCGCAGGCCTGATGGATGGCCTCGATCTCGGCGTGGCCCAGGGCGGTGCGGGCGGTCTCCCGCCGGTTGCGGCCCTTCCCCACCACCACGCCGTCTTTTACAATGACGCAGCCCACCGGCACCTCGCCCTCCGCCATGGCCTGACGGCCCAGCTCCAGGGCCAGGGCCATATAATCCTCGTGCTCCATTGTCTCCGCTCCCCTCCGGCCCTGCCGGCCAGTTCTCCTGTATATTTGTTATAGCATAATTCCACGGGCTATGCTATACTATTTGAAGGAAACCTAACTTTTTTGCAGGTGATTGTTTTGGTCGAGATTTTCCTCATTGCCGTCAGTCTGGCCCTGGACGCCTTCGCGGTATCGGTATCCAGCGGCATCTCCATCCCCGGCTTCGGCGGCCGGCAGGCCGTGAAGATGGGCCTGTGGTTCGGCGGCTTCCAGTTTGCCATGCCCCTCATCGGCTGGCTGCTGGGCACCAGCGTCAGTCAGTACATCGAGGCGGTGGACCACTGGGTGGCCTTCGCCCTGCTGGCCATCATCGGCGGCCGGATGGTGTGGGGCGCCCTGCGCCACGGCGCCGGCGAGGAGGAGGAGGCCCCTCCCGACCTGTCCGCCCGGCGGCTGTGCCTGCTGGCCATCGCCACCAGCATCGACGCCCTGGCCGTGGGCGTGTCCATGGCCTTTATGAACGTGCCGGTGCTCCTCTCCGCCGTGGTCATCGGCGTGGTGGCCTTCGGGCTGTCGGTGGTGGGCGGCCTGGCGGGCCGCAGGCTGGGGGCTCTGTTCCAGCGGCGGGCCGAGCTGGTGGGCGGTCTGGTGCTGGTGGGCATCGGCGTTAAAATTCTGGTGGAACATACGATGGGAGGCTGAACCGTGGGCATTTGGGAACGTCTGGACCTGGACCCGGCCATCCACCGTATGGTGGCCCTGGTGGGGGGCGGCGGTAAGTCCTCCACCATGTACGCCATGGCCAAACAGGCCGCCGACAGCGGCCGGACGGTGGTGGTCACCACCACCACCCACATCCTCCCCCATCCCGGCCTGCCTCTGGCGGGGAATCCGGCCCAGCTGGCCGCCCTGCTGCAAGCGCATCCGGTGGTCACCCTGGGGGCCTACGACAGCCGGGGCAAGCTCACCGGGGCGGCAGACCCGGCCTCCTGTCTGGCGCTGGCCGACGTGGTGCTCATCGAGGCCGACGGGGCCAAGCTGCGGCCTTTGAAGGCCCCGGCGGACCATGAGCCGGTGATCCCCACCGCCTGTCACGCCGTCATCGCGTCGGCGGGCCTGGACTGCGTGGGCAGGTCCATCGGGGAGATCTGCCACCGGCCGGAGCGGGTATGCGCCCTGCTGGGGGCAGACCTTGACCACAGCATCACCCCCGCCGACGTGGCGGCCATTCTGTCCAGCCCGCTGGGCGGGCGGAAGGATGTGGGACAAGCCATGGCCTTCCGCTGCCTGCTGAACAAGGCGGACGACGACGCCCGGCGGGCCTGGGGCGAAGAAATCAGGGCGCTGCTGGCCCGGCAGGGCATCCACAGCGCCATAACCTACTACAGAGAAGAGGAGCGGGGCGGACTATGCTTATTTTAGTGAAAGGCGCGGGAGATCTGGCCACCGGCACGGCGGTGCGGCTGTACCGGGCGGGCTTTCAGGTGGTCATGACCGACGTGGCCCAGCCCACGGCGGTGCGGCGGACGGTGGCCTTCTCCCAGTGTATCTACGACGGCCAGACCACCGTGGAGGGCATCACCGCCCGAAAGGCGGAAAACCGGGACCAGGTCAGGGACATTCTGGCCGCCGGGGAGATCCCGGTGCTGGTGGACCCCCAGGCCTCCATTCTGCCGCAGCTGCCCTTTATGGCGGTGGTGGACGCCATTCTGGCCAAAAAGAACCTGGGCACCACCATCAGCGACGCCCCCATCGTGCTGGCCCTTGGCCCCGGCTTCACCGCCGGGGTGGACTGCCACGGCGTCATTGAGACCAAGCGGGGCCACGACCTGGGCCGGCTGATCCTGGAGGGGGCCGCCATCCCCAACACCGGCGTGCCCGGGGACGTGGGGGGCTACACCACTGAGCGCATCATCCGCGCCCCCGCCGACGGGCCCTTTGAGCCTGTGGCCCAGATCGGCCAGCAGGTCAATCTGGGGGACGTGGTGGCAAAGGTCAACGGCATCCCCGTCACCGCCCAGCTCACCGGCATCGTCCGGGGGATGCTCCCCGCCGGTATCCCGGTGACCGCCGGGATGAAGTCGGGGGACATTGATCCCCGGTGCGAGGTGCGCCACTGCTTCACCGTGTCCGACAAGGCCCGGGCCATCGGCGGCGGCGTGCTGGAGGGTATTTTGTACTTTGGAAGGAGATTGCGCCTGTGGAACGACTGATTCTGTGCGGCGGCGGCCACGTCTCCCTGGAGCTGGCCTATGTGGCCGCCCGGCTGGAGTTTGAGGTCACCGTCATTGACGACCGGCCGGAGTTCGCCAACACCGACCGCTTCCCCATGGCCCATCAGGTGCTGTGTATGCCCTTTGACCAGGCTCTCAACCAGCTGGGCAGCCGGGACAGCGACTATTTTGCCATCCTCACCCGGGGCCACGCCTTTGACAAGGACTGCCTGGCCCAGGTGCTGCGGGGGCAGTACGCCTATGTGGGCATGATCGGCAGCCGCACCAAGGTGGCCGCCGTGTACAAGGCCCTCCGGGAGGAGGGCTTTTCCCAGGAAATGCTGGACGGGGTATACTCCCCCATCGGCCTGTCCATCGGGGGCCAGACCCCGGCGGAGATTGCCGTAGCCATCGCCGCCCAGCTGATCCAGGTCCGGGCCCAGCGGGGTCCCGGGGCGGTTAAGCCGCCGGAGGGGCCGGGGGTGCTGTGTACCATCATCGAGAAGCACGGCTCCGCTCCCCGGGGCGTGGGCACCTGGATGCTGGTGCGCCCCGACGGCAGCTGCGCCGGTACCATCGGCGGCGGCGCCGTGGAGTATGAGGCCAAAAACCACGCCCTGGCGCTGTGGCAGTCCGGCGGATCGGAGGAGGTCGTGGAGTACGACCTGTCCCACGCCGCCGCCGAGCTGGGCATGGTGTGCGGCGGCCGGGTGAAGGTCCGCTTTACGCCGAGAAAAATCTGACTGTATACTAGCCACCCCTGCCCTTTTGTCTACAAATAAAAACGCGGTCCCGCTGCAAAATGCAGACGGGACCGCGTTTTTATTTGGATTTACCGCTCCTCCCGGAAGTAAGGCAGGCCCAAAGAATTGGGGGGCTGCTTGTCTTTGCTGTTGCGCAGGGAGGTAAAGATCAGCACGATGACGGTGACCACATAGGGCAGGATCTTGTACAGCTCGTCGGGGATAAAGGCCAGGTGAAGCCGCTGGTACAGGATCATCAGCGCGCCGAAGAGGATGGAACCCCAGATGGCGTTGAGGGGCCGCCACAGGCAGAAGATCACCAGGGCAACCGCCAGCCAGCCCTCGCCGGACAGGGCCTCATGGTTCCACACGCAGCTGGCGATGGTCATGATGTACACCATGCCGCCGATGGCCGAGATACCGCCGCCGATAACGGTGGCCAGGTACTTGTACCGGGTGACGTTGACGCCGGCGGCGTCGGCGGTGGCGGGGGACTCACCCACCGCCCGCAGGGACAGGCCCGCCCGGCTCTTGTTGAGGAACAGGTGCATCCCCACCGTCAGCACAATGCCCAGGTAGAGGAAGATGCTGTGACCGAAGAGCAGGGGTCCCACCACCGGCAGCTCCTGCAAAGCCGCCGGGAAGGGGGAATTGAGAAAGACCGCCTTCAGGTCGTTGCTCACCGCCACATAGCCGCCGGAGGTCACCCGCATATACTCGCCGATGAACTGGCCCGCGCCGGTGCCGAAGATGGCCAGGGCCAGGCCGGTGACGTTCTGGTTGGCCCGGAGGGTGATGGTGAGGAAGGAGTAGATGAGGGCTCCGATGGCGCCTCCCAGGAAGGCGAAGAGCAGGGCCAGAATGACGGCCAGGATGCCGCTGGTACCGCCCGCCCCCTCAAAGTAGAAGGCGGCTCCCAGGCCCATGGCTCCGCCCATGAACATCATGCCCTCCACGCCCAGGTTCAGGTTGCCCGCCTTCTCCGACAGGATCTCGCCCAGGGTACCGTAGAGCAGAGGCACGCCGTTGAGGACGGCGGCCATAATGAGGAGAAGCACCGCGTTGCTGTTGATATCCATTACTTGGCCACCTCCTTATGGCCGCCCCGGAAGATGAGGCGGTAGTTGATGAAGAACTCACAGCCCAGCATACAGAACAGGAAGATGCCGGTGATGATATCCGAGATGGAGGCGGGCACGGCCAGCTGGGTCTGGAGGGTGTCCGCGCCCTTGTCCAGCACCGCCAGCAGCACCGAGATGCCCACCATGGCGAAGGGGTTGAGCTGGGCCAGCCAGGCCACGGTAATGGCGGTGAAGCCCACCCCGGCGGCCACGCCGGAGTACAGGGTGTTGTCCGCGCCGGAGGCCACGATGAAGCCCACCAGACCGGCGATGGCGCCGGACAGGAACATGGTCCGCATAATGATCTTGCCCACGTTCATACCGGCGTACCGGGCGGTGTTCTCGCTCTCGCCAATGACGGCGATCTCGTAGCCCTGCTTGGTGTACTTCATGTAGAAGAACATGGCCACCGTCAGGACCAGGACGATGATCCAGCCGCAGTGGACCCCCAGCACCTTGGGCAGCACCGCCGCCGAGTCAAACTG
>DWXO01000098.1 GCA_019119165.1 Candidatus Flavonifractor intestinigallinarum
GCCCGATTCTCCGGGGTCTCCGCCACTACCTGCACGCTTTGTTCGTCCTTTTTCTTGTTCATTTCTGTGTCTCCTTCATATTCAATTGAATTTTTTGTTTAGATTCAGCAACATCCGCCCCAACTCCGCGATTCCTCGGGGCAGCTGCTTTTTCGCCTATACATATTGCCGTAGCTCCCTGCTGATAGATGGGTGTCGCAGCCGTCGCAATCCCTTCTGCTCCGCTGTCCTTGCCAGCGCCCTGGTGGTGCGCATCCTAGCCGCCGTCTGATCCAGTGTGAGTCCCCGGCAATACCTCAGAACCACCGCCGTCCTCTGGTCCGCTGTAAGATGTGATAAGGCCCGCCGAATGGCCTCCCGCCGGTCCAGCTCCTCCACCACACAAAACTCCTCTTCGGCGGCGGGGTCCTCCACGACATCCTCCAAAAGGAGGGCGTCTCCCTCACTGTCCACCAGAGGCGTGTCCAGAGATACCGCCCATTGCAAAGGGTCCTGCCGCTCCCGCTTTGTGCGCTGTCCTGTGGCCTCCGTAAAGGCTCCCTGGAGGTGGTAGCCGTACCAAGTGAGGAATGACCCCGCCGACAGGTCCCAGCCCTCCAGGGCCTCCAGAAGGGCCAGGAAAGCGCATTGCATGAGGTCATCCACCGTACACCCACCCCGCCCCTCCAGCGCCCGGCACCATCGAAAAGCCCGGTCATGGGCAAACCGCCGCACGGCCTCCCACAGCTCCAGCATGTCAGCGTGCCCTTCCCGTACCGCCGCCGCGATCTCGCTCGTAGTCATTGCAAAGCCGCCTCCCCTGTGGTAGAATAAATTGACAGTTCATTCCGCCACAGGGGGCCGCTTCGGCGGCTCTTTTTTATGTGGTACTTTTTGCAACTTTTTGGTACATTTCCATCCAGTCGGGGAGCCGCATGGTCACCAGCCATCCATGTCGGTTGCGCCGGTGGAACACAGCGGGCGCACCGTCTTGGAATTTCTCAGCGTCCCGGGTGGCCTGGGCCATTGCCGCCCACACATTCAATCGCTCATTGCGCTTGCACTCAATATGAATACCGAGAAGGCCCACAAGGTCCGGCACCTCTCCATAGCTCTGCGCCCGTCCCGGCTGCACATCGTAGCCGTACCCCTGGAGAATCCGGGAAAGCTCCAGCTCACCGGCTCGGCCCTTGCGCTGGCTAGACTTGCCCACGGATTCCCTCCACATCAAATATGTATGGGAGGTATACGTTTCCGGGCTTAAACCCTTCGTTTGCCATCTGCTGCAGGTCCTCCATACTCTTTGCATTGGGACACACTGTAATGCAAGAAACTGTCGCACCTTGCTTTCCAAGCACATCCGCCAGGGCGTGGACGGCCTTTTCAAAGTCGTCTGTATTGGTCGCAATGTATTCGTTATGCCGGTCAATACCGTTTTCCCTGTAGTCGGCTATCATACAAACCATGTGGATTCTCCTTTCTGCGGTACATAATTTTTTCTTCATTCTGTTAGGGGTATGTTTCATGTACTTCATGTACTTTTATGTACTAGAGGCCACAAGGTACATAAAGTACATGAAAACATATCCATTCAAAAACCATGTACCGCTACTTTGATTTTCATGTACCCAGCTTAAATCGCCATCTGCTCTGGTTCGGATGTTTCTATCCGTTGGACCATAAACCCGTTACCTTTTGTGCCGTTCTTTTTCACCTGGATACCCGTCTTGAGATAATACCCATCTTCAGCAAGCCGGTCTTTAACAGCATCGAGCGCACGTTTCGGCTGCATCCCGCCAAAAATCAGATCCCCGTGGTCCTTCTTGAATTCATCGTAGGAAAATCTTGTAGCGGTAAACTGATTTGCAGATTTTTCCAGCGCCTCCACCAACGCACTGTTGACACTTTCCCGTTCCTCGCTTTTCTGCATAACCTCCCAGGGGGTCGCACGGTGTCGTGCGGCGGATTCCAGGGTCTGTCGGGTAATATCCGAGAACCCCTCCCACTGTACGCCGCCGTCTACGATCCGATAACGGACAGACTGTCCGTATCTCGCATAATTGGTCTTTGTATGAACCATGATTCGGCAATCCTCGTCCCCCTCGTCGAATATGACGCGCATAGCAGAGCGGGCCGCATTGATAAAGTCGCTGGAACCCGTAGCGGCGTTGTTGGCGTTCTCGCCTTGCGCCCGCTTGTTCACATGAGAGATCAGGAGCAACGCACAGTTACATTTCTTTGCCAGATTCGCTAATTTCTGAAACACCGGACGGATAGCGTTTACCCGGTTCATGTCAACATTGGCACCCAGAAAGGCGTGCCAGGGGTCAATAATGACAAGTGCCGGATGATACCGCAGGACAGTCTCGGTAAATTCCTCGTAACCGTCGGAAAAGTTCATCCCCTCCGAGTCGATGCAATCCAAAATAAACACCTTGTCCAAATCGGCACCAGACCGGGCCAGACGCTTGCTCAACAGTTCTCCCCGATCCTCCGCTGAAATAATGAGCACATTTTGTGGTGTATAGTCGAATTCATCACCTGGCAGGGGTTTTCCCGTAGTAACAGCGGCGGCAATACCGCAGCAGAGAATTGTTTTTCCAGTTCCGCCATCCGCCATCATAACGGAATAGTCCCCAACAGGTAGATACGGATACCAGAGGAATGTGGTGTTGTCTTCTCCGAATGTTGCCGCCGCCTTTGCGCTCCTGCCCTTCGGCGTAGGTTCCCACTCCGGTGTCTGTCTCACCAGCTCCACCAGCCGCCGCGAGGCTTCATCCGCGCCCAGGGCGGTTACCATGTCCGAAATATCGCCGTGTTCCGGTATGTCGGGCCAGACTTGGGAGAGGTCCAGCACCCGGACACTTTTGGCCTTGCCATACAGAGCTGCGGCGGTCTCCTGGGCGTAGGCTCTTCCAATATCGTCATTGTCCTGCAAGACTGTCACAGACAGACCGGAGAGCTGCGCCGTATACTCCGGCCGCCACTTCCCCTTCCCCGCTCCGTCCTCGCCGCTGGCGGCGTTGCAACCCAGGTTGTGGAGGGTGTCCACGTCCTTTTCGCCTTCACAGACATACACAGGGGAAGCCAGTTCCCCGGCTATGTAGAGGGTGTGGGGGGAACTGCCCCGGCCCTTCTTCCAGGTGCTTCCCTCCAGGTGGAACCAGCACCCATATTTCGAGCCATCTCCCCGGCGGTACATGATTTTCTTGACCTGTCCGCCGGGATAGATGTGCTCTCGCTCGGGTTTCCCATAGTCGTTTTTGCGTGTTGGCTCCCGGATGTTCATTTCCCGCATGATCCACTCCGCCGCCTCCACAGTGGAAACGCCCCGATACTTTGCCACGAGGTCCACAGCGTCCCCATGCTCACCGCAGCCGAAGCACTTCCAGCCATCGCCATATATTTGGAGACTGGGGGTTTTGTCTCCGGCATGGAGAAAGCATTTTACCTTGTCCTGCTGGTTCAGCTCCAGCCCCAGGCGGCGGGCTATCGTGCGGCAATCTTCTTTTTTTATTTTTTCGAAGTCTATCGCCACGCGATTACCTCCCGCCCCGTTCGATACCCGCAGCTGCCGCTAGAATCTCCCGTGCCCTGCTCCGCATCTGCCGTACACACGCCTCTTTTTCATCCTCACAAGCTGGCAAGTAATAGCCATCCTTACTGTTTGACAGAATCGGGGTACCCTGCCTCCGCTCGTTGTGAATCATCTGCCGGACTATGCGTGGATCAGCTCCAACAATTTGGGAAAGATCCCGAAGGTGGAGGCCATTCTCCGCTCCATGCAGCAACAGGCCGGAAATTGTGCCCGCTTGACCGCCACTCTGATTCGTGGTATTCTGACTATAGGAATTGTCACTCGTCTGGTGCTTTTCCTGCTTTGCCCGTCTCGCTGTGCCACCAGCGGGGCGGGTGTTTTTCTTTGTTCGCTCGCTGTTCACTCCCTCACCTCCTTCTGCGCTTTCACCCATTCCCGCAGGTCATCCACAGGGATGCGGACGCACCCGCCGATTCTGACCACGGGGAAGTCCTGCCGGTTCATCCATTGGTAGAGTGTTGGCCGGGAAACATCTAACAACCGCGCCGCCTCTGACGGCTTTACTGCAAGTCTTTCCATCAGTTCACCCCCTGCTGGTTATCCTCTGTGTCCAACCGTTCTTGTACCTTGCGCTCCCAATACCTTTTGTTTGCGGCCCTTACCTTTTCCGGGTTCTTCTTGCGCCATTCTCGGGCATAGCGCCTGCGCTCCTCGCGCACAAGTTCCTGGATTTCTCTTTCGCACATAAATTCCTCTTGACCTCCATTTCCTTTTGGTGTAAGATAAAGATGCAGATAATTTTCGGCTTCTTTATCTCTATGTTGATAATTTTACAACGCAGGAGCTCTATTGTCCATAGGAGCAAAATAAAATATAATCAGCATTTTTTCTTGTGTGCTGAGTATATTCTGCTTTTGAGGAGGAATTTTACATGAATAGGAAAGAATTGTCTTTTGAAATGGGTTCAAGACTTAAATCCTTGCGAGAGGAAAGGCACATTTCCTACCAGGAATTGGCTGATGCGCTCCTTGAAAAATATGGAATTAAAATTAGCAAGGACAGTTTGCGGGATTATGAAATCAGCAGCGATTACCGCTCTAAAGCAAAATCATTACCCAACTTAGGTATGAGAACGGAATACTTAATTGCTTTATCAGATTTTTACGAAGTTTCTACGGATTATTTGCTCTGTAAGACAGATTGCCCATGTCAGGATATGAAAATCCGTGAAATGTGTGAATATACAGGGTTAACCAATGACACCATTAAGTTGCTCAATATGTATTCCAAAAAAGGAAAAATTGAGTCCTCTTTTCTAGCCCGTTATTTTGAAGATATAGTCGTATCCGATTTTTCAACTATTTCTCTTGCCTGTGATTACATCTTACGTGCTGCCAATGCGAACGGAGCTAGTCGAACTCAAAGAAAAGGACGTTCTATTTCGGATATTACTGACATTAAAAATTCTATTGCAAATCTACCTGATGGTTCTATTTATTTGCCCGCTTATGAAGCGGAGTGGTACTTTATTGCGACCGCAACGGATATGCTGACACATGGCGTAAAAAGTATAGTAGAAGAGCTTTTTAACGAACTTATGGAAGATAGAGAGGATGAAAGTACGTATCCTGATCAAAAAAATAGAGAATGGAGGCTGCTAGAAGATGAATTGTAAAAAAACCGCCCCCGGTGCTGGAACACCAGGAGCGGCTATAAGGGGCAGTAAACTTTGAGGGCCTACTGCTCCTCCATTTTATCATACACGAAGGAGGAAAATCAATGCCAAGAAAGAGCAACACCAGGGCGGCCCAGGGCAGCGGGACGATCCGCCAACGGGCAGACGGAACATGGGAGGCTCGATTCGTTGTCGGGCATGACCCTGGGACCGGGAAGCCGGTCCGAAAATCTGTCTATGCCAAAACGCAGAAGGAAGTCCGCCAGAAATTGGCTCAAGCTGTGGCCGCCGTCGATAACAAGTCTTACCGGGAGCCGTGTAAAATGACCCTGGGCGAGTGGCTGGATATTTGGGTCGATACATACCTGAAGGACGTAAAGCCCCGCACACTGAAGATCTATCAGGATGACATCCGGCTGCATATCAAGCCCTATCTCGCGGCTGTCAAACTGAATGAGCTGGACACCCACACTGTCCAGCGGTTTTTCAATACGCTGCTGAAAAGCGGCAAGCGTGTTCCGAAAAGAGACAAAGAGGGTAAAATCGTCAAAAAGGACGGCAAGACCGTCTATGAAGGCGCCCCGCTATCCTCCAAAACCGTGAAGAATGTACACGGCGTCCTGCATGGGGCACTCCGTCAGGCCGTGGTCAATCGCTATATCCCCATCAACCCAGCGGACGGCGACTTCTGCAAGCTCCCCAAAATACAGAAACAGGAGATCAAGCCCCTCGATGAGGTCCAAATTGCAGATTTCTTAAAGGCCATCCACGGAGACCGGTTTGAGGAGCTGTTTCTTGTCACCTTATTTACTGGACTGCGCCAGGGTGAGGTCCTCGGCTTGACCTGGGATTGCGTTGACTTTGACAACGGAACTTTGCTGGTCAACAAGCAGATGCAGCTCCACCAGGAACGGGGGATAAAGGCATATCAACTCGTCCCCACAAAAAACAGCAAAAGCCGCACCATCACCGCCGCGCCGTCTGTCATGTCGCTATTAAGACGGCGGAGGGCGATCCAGGCCCAACAGCACCTGGAGGCCGGTCCGCTGTGGCAAGACAGCGACCTTGTGTTTACCGATGAATTGGGCCGCCATCTGACAAAATCCAGTGTATATCGAAGCTTCAAGAAAATCGTTGCCGCCATTGGCCGCCCGGATGCCCGTTTCCACGATCTCAGACACAGCTATGCCGTGGCAGCGATCCGCTCCGGGGATGACATCAAGACTGTACAGGGAAACCTGGGCCACGCCACAGCCGCCTTTACCCTGGACGTTTACGGTCACGTCACAGACCAGATGAAGCAAGCCAGCGCCGCCCGGATGGAGGCTTTCATCAAGAGCGTTTCCAACGGGTGAATGTGGTAAAAAATCTGTAAGGGGTAAACTAAGGGGTAAATGGCCCAAAATAGGCATAAGAAAAACCCTGTAGCCATTGCAACTACAGGGTTCTTCTATGGAGGCGACACCCGGATTTGAACCGGGGAGTGAGGGTTTTGCAGACCCTTGCCTTACCACTTGGCTATGTCGCCAGGTATCAATAAAAAATGGAGCGGGCGACGGGGCTCGAACCCGCTTCCGGCATCCCACGAATGGAAGGCCATTCGCGGGAGCCCTGCCGAACCTCTCATCTCACGCGCCTTCGGCGCCGGTGGAGGCAGCGGGTCCTCTCCCTTGTCGGAAAATCCTTCTCCCGCACGGGAAAACCGGTCAATAAAAAATGGAGCGGGCGACGGGGCTCGAACCCGCTACCTCCACCTTGGCAAGGTGGCGCTCTACCAGATGAGCTACGCCCGCAAATGGTGCCTCCGGTCGGAATCGAACCAACGACACGCGGATTTTCAGTCCGCTGCTCTACCAACTGAGCTACAGAGGCATATGGGGCACTTGCGTGCCCGCATGGAAAATGGCGACCCAGAACGGGCTCGAACCGTCGACCTCCAGCGTGACAGGCTGGCGTTCTAACCAACTGAACTACTGGGCCATGTTCCCTGTTCGGCCGGGTCCTAATCCAAGATCCTCAAGCGGAGTGGTGGGAACAACTGGACTCGAACCAGTGACCCCCTGCTTGTAAGGCAGGTGCTCTAACCAGCTGAGCTATGCTCCCGAAGGACCGCAGCGCCGAACGGCAAGGGTTATTATACTAAAACCCACCCCCGCTGTCAATAAGAATTTTCAGATTTTCAGGAAAAATTTTATAGCGCCCTGCCAGGCGTCTCTCCCCGCCCAACTCTGCCTTGACAGCCCGGGGCGGGGCCTCTATAATTTGTGCGGATCATACTGGCCGGGTCCGCCCGGCGGAGGGAGAGAAGGTTGAAACATTGTGATTTAAGTACCATTCCGAAAAAGAGCGCATAAGACCACGCCCCCTAAAAGCGGGCGAAAAATGAAGTTATGCTAAAAGCCTAAGCAGTAGTTGGAGCAGTCACCAGATAACCTTGCCGCTGGAGAATAAAGATGGCTTCTTCCACGGAAACCTCACGGTGTGCAGGTGGCTGATCGCCCTTGCGGTAGAGTTCAGGGTTGTACGGCTCGTTCTTCTTGAGCATATTGTAGATAGCCGTAAGGAGCATTCTGGCAATGGCAATAATGGCTTTCTTGTGCCCTCGGCGCTTTTTGAGAGCCAGGTAGCGATTACGGACTTCCGGGAATTTCCTGGCGCGAATCGCATTGAGGGCACATTGAACAAGCAGCGGCTTGATGTAAGCACCGGCCCGGCTAATTCTTGTGGTTTTCTTCTTCCCAGCACTTTCATTGTTCTGCGGCGTAAGCCCAGCCCAGGAGCAAAGATGCTTTGAGGTGGGGAACACGGACATATCCACTCCAATCTCAGAAATAATGCCAACAGCGGCAAAGGATTGGATACCCGGCGCCGTCATAACAAGATTGAGCTGGGGAAGGTATTTCTCAGCAGTTGTCAGAATCAGCGATTCCAGATTGAGCTTGCACAGTTGGAGGCTGTCCATGTGGGAACGGATGATGCGGAGCTTTTCAGCCTGTTCTTCACACATCTCTCCATCCACAGCGGCGAGCACCTGTTCATTGGTTGCCTTCATGCCTTTCGTACGGAAACCGGAAACATCCGTAATTTTCTCCGATGGATTTTCCAGAATACGGGCAGTGATTGTGGAGGCGGCCTTGCCGAACACATCTGAGAACACATCATCCAACTTGATATTGGAAACGGTTAGGCAGTTCTGTGCCCGGTTTTTCTCGCCGGTAGTGAAATTGGTAAGTTTCCAACGATAACGAACCAAATCCCGAAGCTGGCGGATATCTGCTGGTGGGATAAAGCTTCCAGCGACAAGGTCGTGCTTGAAGATGTCAGCAATCCACTTGGCATCCCGTTTGTCTGTTTTCTTGCCCCGGATAGCTTTCACATATTTAGGGTGAGCAAGGACAATGTTGCAGGTGGGTTCCAGGATGTTGTAGATGGGAATCCAATACTTCCCTGTGGACTCCATACAGACATCCCGGCAGCCATTCTCAGCCAACCACGTCGCGCACCGATGCAAATCTCCGGTGAAGGAAGAAAAACGCTTGCTCTTGTAGCTTGTTACCCCCTGTTCATTGGTGGAAGCGATACAGGCAACAACAAAGGACTTGTGGACATCCATCCCGCAGCAGATACGGTAAACAATTTTGAGCATAACACATCCCCTCGAAACAGTATTTGAGGGAACAGGCAGGGACTGGATACTCGTTGAAAGATTGAAGTAGTCCGTCTCTCCAAAGATAAGGTTACAGGGTGCAAAGCCCTATTTATTGGTGCTTGAAAGAGCGTCCGGCACACATAACTATTCAGTCCAACACAAGGTTGAGCCTACTCACCTCCACGTGCTCTGTAGTGTGCCTGCTTCCTCAAGCCTATTCTAACAAATTACGACTTGCTGCGTTAGAGACACCTGTGTTTCATTTTCCTTTGGTGCCTTGAAGCGCAGCGGAAAGGAATGGTCATAACTATGAAGCGATCCTGGTACGAACAGCTCCTGGACGGTGAGCTGGCCGTGATGGCCCTGCTGCGCTGGCTGGTAGTGGGTGGACTGACCGGCCTTGTATGCGGTCTGGCGGGCGGCGCCTTTTCCTATGTTCTCGCCTGGGTCACCCAGACGCGGGAGGCATACCCCTGGCTGCTGTTCTTCATGCCTATAGCGGGGCTGCTCATCGTGTGGAGCTACCAGACTCTGGACATGGCCAACGACAGCGGCACCAACCAGATCATCGCCAGCGTCCGCAGCGGGGAGAAGCCCCGGCTGCGGCTGGCCCTGCTGATCTTTTTCGGCGCGGCCCTGACCCACCTCACCGGGGGCAGCGCCGGCCGGGAGGGGGCGGCCCTTCAAATCGGCGGTTCCCTGGCGGCCACGCTGGGCAAGTGGCTGCGGCTGGACGAGCGGAACATGAACCTCATCGTCCTGTGCGGCATGAGCGCCCTGTTCACCGCCCTGTTCGGCACCCCGGTGGCCGCTACCGTGTTCAGCATGGAAGTGGTCAGCGTGGGTATCCTCCACTACTCCGCCCTGTTCCCCGGCCTCTTCGCCAGCCTGGTATCCCTGGGGGTCACCCGGCTCATGGGGCTGGAAGCGGAGGGCTGGGCCCTGCTGGGGACGCCGGAGCTGACCCCCCTGTCCGCTCTCCAGGTGGGGGGGCTGGGGATCGGGTGCGCCCTGGTGGCCATTCTGTTCTGCACCGCCATGCACACCACCGCCAAGCGCTATCAGTCCATGTTCCCCAACCCCTACGTGCGCATCCTGGTGGGGGCGGCGCTGGTCATCGCCCTCACCTGCGTGGAGGGCAGCGGGGCCTACAACGGCGCGGGCAGCGCGTTCATCTCCGCTGCCCTGGCCGGAGAGCAGGCGGTCCCCTGGGCCTTCCTCCTCAAGATCGCCTTCACCGCCCTGACCCTGGGGGCCGGGTTCCGGGGCGGCGAGATCGTCCCCACCTTCTTCATCGGCGCCGCCTTCGGCTCCGCCGTCGCCCCTCTGCTGGGGCTGGACCCCGCCTTTGGGGCGGCCATCGGCCTCATCGCCCTGTTCTGCGGGGTGGTCAACTGCCCCCTGGCCAGCATCCTGCTGAGCGTGGAGCTCTTCGGCGGGGGGACGGTGTTCTTTGCCCTGGCCTGCGCCCTGAGCTATCTCCTCAGCGGCCGGTTCTCCCTCTACAGCAGCCAGAAGATCGTCTACTCCAAGCTGGAGCCCCGGTACATCGACGCCAGCGCCAGGTGACATATTCAGACAGCACAGGACACAAAAAGCCGGGGGTGAACATCGCCCCCGGCTTTTTGTGTCTCACTCAGAGCTTCTTCTCAAAGTAGTAAAAGGTCTCATCCTCACCGGACGCCCTCATGCAGGCGGAGAGCATCTTCCGGGAGGCCTCGTTCTCCTTGTAGCACTTGGCCACCAGCCGGTACAGGCCCAGCTCGTAGAGGCTCCACTCCGCCGCCCGGCGGAAGGCCTCAGCCCCGTAGCCCTGCCCGGCAAATTCCGGCAGGATGCGGCAGCCCAGCTCTGCGCCGCCTCGGTAGTCGAACCGGTAGAGCACCGCCTCCCCGATGAATTTCCCCTCCAGGCGGATGGCGAAGTTCACCGCCTGGCGGTGGTCAAAGTCGTGGCGGGCCACGTCCAGGAAGTAATTCTCCGTCAGCTCGCCCTTCAGGTCCCGGCGGTAGTCGTAGCCCCACCAGCGGTTGCGCTCGTCGTCCAGGCACAGGCGGTTGTATTCCGCCCTGTCCTCCTCTGCGAGGGCGTCCAGGGTCAACCGCTCTGACCGCAACGCGGGGATCTCGTCCAGCAAAGACAGCTCGTTCCGGGCCCGGAGGCGGACCTTAGCCCCCATATCCGCGGGCAGGTACTGGAGCTTGCTGGTCCGCAGACCCCGGTCTCCGGCGTCGTCCTCCCGGTTGATCCACCGCAGCCCCTGGGCGAAGCAGGCGGCGAAGGACTGGACCATGGTGGGATAGACCCCCTCGTACTGGGGCAGGCCCTTCTCAATGTGGCAGATCAAGGTGTCGCCGCAGACCTCGCCCAGGGCGATGGCCAGGAACTTCCCCTCCAGCTCGATGGCCCCGGCCTTCACCCAGGGCTTCCCCACCTGGCGCATGAGCTTCCGGGCGGCGCACAGCTCCTTCTTGGCCAGGGCGTTGTCCTTGTTGAAGATCTGGTGGAACTCCTCCCAGAAGGCTTCCACCGCCTCCGCGTCCTCCGGGGTGAGGGGACGGAAGCGGGCGTCGGGATAGAGCTTGCGGAACTTATTGATATGGTTGCGCTGGCCGGAGTACCGCCGGCCGGCAAAGGTGATGAAGTCCTCCGCCCGGTAGAGGTAGTCCTGCCACAGCCGGTCGTTGTCCACGGTGGTGTAGGGGTAGCGCTCCATCAGGTGCTCCCGCTCCTCCGCGGGCACCACGCCGAAGGCGGGAGCGATCCCCTTCTCCAGGCACCAGCGGTCGATCTCGTCCAGGGCGGCGTCGACGTCCCCCTCCCCCGGCAGGGGCACCGGGTAGTCGAAGAGGTAGCCGGAGTGTTCGGTGTGGTTGAGGACCACCAGACAGCCATTGGTCTCGGCGAACATAGGATGCCAGTGGGACCGCCACATGAGCTTGACCCCCACGGAGTACTCGCACAGGCGGTAGGTGCAGCCGCTGTAGTACTTGCGCAGCCGTGCCGCGCTTTTCACTTGGACAGGTTTAAAATCCAACATACAGGTATCGCGTTCACTTCTCTTTCGTTAAAATTCAAAAAAGTGCAAGCACTTTTTTGAGAAAGGTCCACGGCCCAGCGCCGCGCCTCGGCTACGCCTCGACGCTATGGGCCGCAAAGTGTTTTTCCGACGTACACGCCGCCGGAAAAACGATCTCACTTGTTTTCGCCGTCTGCGGACGGCGAAACTCTGCGAGGCTTTTCCGCCAACGCCGTGTCCACAATGTGGACATTCAGGTGGTTGTAGGTCATGGTCAGGCCGTCCTCGGCAAAGCAGCGGCGAATCTCCTCCAGGGAGCTGTTGTAGGCGTCCCAGTAGTCCTCCGTCTTTGCCCAGAACCGGACGCGGTATGTGATGGCGCTCTCCCCATAGGCGGAGAGCACCACCTGGGGCGCGGGGTCCGGCAGCACCCCCGCCGTCCGCTCCACCGCCCGCAGGCAGGCGGCCCGCACCGCCTCGGTGCCGTCGTCGTAGGAGGCGGAAACGCCGTGGTCCACCCGGCGGATCCCCCGGGTGGTGTAGTTGATGATCTTGCCGTCCACCAGCTTGCTGTTGGGCAGCATGACCCGCAGGCCGTCATAGGTGTCCAGCTTGGTGTGGGTCAGGCTGATCTCCGACACCGTCCCCTCGCCGTCGTCGGTGGCCACATAGTCTCCCAGGGTAAAGGGCCGCGAGAAGAGGATCACCAGCCCGCCGGCCACATTGCTCAGCACATCCTGCGCCGCCAGGGAAATCGCCAGGCCGAACACGCTGAACAGGGCGATGAGGGACGTCACCGGGATGCCCAGGCTGTCCGCCACGATCAGCACCGTCAACACATACAGCACTGCCCGCACAGCCCCCAAAATATACTTCCTGACCCGCTCCTCCAGGTCTCCCCGGGCCAGCAGCCGCTTGGCCAGGGAGCTCACCAGCCGTGTCACCAGCAGGCACACCGCCAGCAGGATCAGGGTGTACAGCACTCTCCCCAGCGTCAAAGAGCCTAAGCTCAGCTTCAGGGCTGTCTCCAGCTGAGAGGTATCTATAGAAGTCTCCATGCTTACGCGCTCCTTTCCGCCGCGCCGGGAAGGGGCGCGCTTCTAAAGTTATATTTTATCATATCTTTTGGCGCTTGAGAAGGTCCGTTTTCCTTTTTTTGCCGATCGGCGCAAAAGGCGGCGGACGCCCGAGAAACGTCCGCCGCCGCCTTATTTCAGCCGGGAAGAGGAGGAATTCTCCCCCCGGCCCCGTTTGTTGAGTGTCAAGCTTCCTCGCCAGTCTGGTTCTGGTCCACGACCTCGCTGCCGGTGATCGCCGCGTCTCCCGCGATTTCCCAGCCGCCGCCGGGCAGGATCGTGATGGTCCCGTTGTTGGTCACAGTGGTACCGGCTTCGTAGGCCCCCAGGAACCCGCCTTCACCGATGGTGATCGCGCCGTCTCCGCTGATGATCAGACCCGCGGCGGAGTCCACGTGCAGGCCCTTTCCTTCTCCCTCCAGGGTGATCTCCGCGTTGTTCACCAGCGCTCCATTTTCATGGATATAAATGCCGCTGGTAATGGCGCCGTTGTTGGTCAGGACACTGCCCTCATTGTAGATATTGACCGCCGCGCCTTCGCTGGCGGAGTCAGAGGTGATGGCGCCGTAGTTGACCAGGGTTCCGGGGGTGGCGGGAATCACCTCATCCCCGAAATAGTAATCGCCGCCCAGCATGACGTGGGCATAGGCCTGGTCCGTCCCGGTCATGGAGACGCTGCCGTAGTTCTCCATCTCGGCGCCGTGGAAGATGTTGATGCTTCCCATGTCGCAGATGATCTGCCCGCTGTCCTCGTTGACCAGAACGGCCCCCTCTCCCATAATATCCAGGGCACTGCTGCCGCTGATGGCAAGCGTTCCGCTGTTGGTCAGGCCGGCGATGTGGTCGCTGCCGTCGGCGGCCATCTCAGCGGTGATCGAGAAAACAGAGCTGTAGCACCCGTCCTGGATGGTCAGAGTTCCGGTGTTGGTCACCGGGCAGATGAACTCGAAGGACGCACCATTGGAAATAATGGTGCCGGCATTGGTGAAACTCTCGGTGGACCAGCTCACGAAAAAGTCGCCGCTGTTGTTGATGGCGGCCCCGGCGGCGTTGGTGACGGGGCCGCAGGGGAGGATGATCTGCTCCTGGGTCTCCTCGTCAAGCTGCCGGAAGATCGGGATCGAAAAATAGCCCTGGTTGCTGATGGTACCCCGGTTGACCGTCTCCCCGGCAGCGCCAAGATAGAAGTCGCCGCTGTTATCAATGGTGCCGGTGTTGGTGATGGTATCCACAACCACGCTGGCGTAGCCGCCCTCCTGGATGGTCAGGGTGCCGTTGTTGGTGAAGCTGGCGGGCTCCGTGTAGGGGTAGGCCTCCGCGTAGAAGCCGCTGCCGTTCACCGTCTCGTCCGTAACCTCGAAGGGCAGGACGGTGATGGTACTGTTGTTCACCACCTGGGCGTTCAGGAAGTAGAGAGAGTTGTCCAGGCCGCCGGTGGTGACGGGCTTACCGATGGTGTAGCTGCCGCCGGTGATCTCGATCTCACCGGAGACGGTGATGGCGGAGCAGTCAGGGTCGCTGAGGGCCTGGATGAACGCCTCGGCGGTGGTGACGGTGACGGGCTGGGCATCGGGGTTGATGACGGCGCTGTCGCCGATGACCTCGTCCGCGGCATCGTCCGCAGGCTCGTCCGTGGGCTCACTGTCAGCGGCGGTCTCCCGGACCACCACGCCGGCGGCGGCGGAGCCGTTCACCATCTGGACGGCGCTCTCATCGCCGCCGCGGATCAGCACCCGGCCTGCGACGGTGACGCCGTCCAGGGTCACGCCGCCGCTGCCCACGCTGTCGCCTACGATCAGGTCTCCGCTGACGGTAACGCCCCGGAGGGTGACGCCGGAGGCGCGGACCACCACCGTGCCCTCGGCCACGGTCTCATAGGTCCCGGCCTGGGTGATGTAGCTCTGGACGACGCTGTACATCACCTGTGCGAACTCAGCCCTGGTGATATTCCCCAGAGGATTGAGGGCGCCGTCGCTGCCCTTGACGTACCCGGCGGAAACCATGGCCGCCACCTCGGGCACCGCCCAGGCAGAGACCTGGTCGGCGTCGGTGAAGGCACTCAGGTCCTCAGCGGTCCCGTCCTCCAGGCACAGGGCCCGGGCCAGGACCACGAAGGTCTCCTGGCGGGTCAGGGAGTCGTTGGGCCGCATCTGGCCGCCGGAGCCGCCGAACACACCCATGGCCACAGCTTTAGCCACGTCGGCGGCGAACCAGTTGCTGTCGGTCACGTCGCTGAAGCTCAGCGCGGCCTCCTCCGTGGCGCCGAAGGCCCGGACCAGGATGGCGGCCAGCTGGGCCCGGGTCAGGGAGCCGCTGGGCTGCAGGAGCCCGTCGGAGCCCTGGAGCAGGCCGTTTTCCACCGCCGCCGTCAAGGGTTCGTAGGACCAGGCCCCCTCCTGGGGCATGTCGATGTACTCCTCCGCCGCCAGGGCCGGAAGCTGGAGGGCCAGCGCCAGGCACAGGGCCGCGAACAGGCTGATTACGCGTTGTCTCATGTAAGTTCCTCCTTGCTGTCTCTTTTTGGGCGGCTGTAGCCTTACCGCCCATGTTACCCGCAGTATAGCAAATAAAACAGCGGAAAAGGGATGCAGGCTGCATCCTTTTCCGCTGTTTTGGAAATTTTTTTATTCAAATCGTACCGCAAAGGGCGTATCGCCCAGCGCCGCGGCCTCGTCAGCCAGCTCCGGCGG
>DWXO01000006.1 GCA_019119165.1 Candidatus Flavonifractor intestinigallinarum
CGGAGGGAAAGATAGTGTGAAAGAAAACCGTCAGGGTTGTCTTTCGTGTGCAATCAACTGACTTTTGAGCACTTTTTTGAAGTGCTCAAAAGTCCGGCAGCTTGTCGAAAATACTTTTTCGACAAGCTGAGACCGCCCAATGGGCGGTCTTTTTTTCATTCCTTATCCGGCGGTGTTTGGGGCTGCTCCTCCAGAGGCTTGCCGTTGCCGTCGATTTTTTTGGCTTTGAGCCGCTTGTTGACCCACTCCCGCACCAGCGCGTAGAGCACCGCAAAGGTGGGCACGCCCAGAATCATGCCGGGGAAGCCAAACAGGCCGCCGCAGGTAACGATGGAGATGAGCACCCAGATGGCGGACAGGCCGGTGCTGTCGCCCAGGATCTTGGGCCCCAGGATGTTACCGTCAAACTGCTGCAAGCCGATGACAAGGGCAAAGAACCGCAGGGCGGCCCAGGGGTCCACGATCACCAGAATAAACAGACAGGGAATGGCGCCGATGATGGGACCAAAGAAGGGGATCACATTGGTGACGCCCACGGTGACGCTGACCAGCATGGGGTACGGAATCTGGAAAATGGCGCACAGGATGAAGCAGAGCACGCCGATGATGGCGGAATCGATGATCTTGCCGTTGATAAAACCCACAAACACCCGGTTGGCCTGGCCGCATACCCCCAGCAGCCAGTCGGACCGGCGCTTGGACACGGTGGCGTAGAGCAGCTTTTTCAGCTGGGGCACCAGCCGGTCCTTCCCTGCCAGCATATAGATGGAGGAAATCAGAGCGGTGATGCCGGAGATCACGCCGCTGCCGATGGCAAAGCCCACATCCAGCAGCTGGGGCAGGGCCTCCGCAGCTTTTGCAGTCATGTTGCTGATCATGTTCTGGAAATTGCCGAACACATCGTTGATGGCGTCGGAATCCAGATCAAATTTTTCCGTCAGGTCCTGCACCATCTGATCCAGGCTGGTCAGATAGCCCTGCATATTGCCCGCCAGATCCTTCACGCTCTGTACCACCTGGGGCACGATGAGCCCCAGCAGAATGGCCACCACCGCAAAGGCCAGCACATAGACCAGTAAAATGGACAACCCCCGCTTGAACCGGTGGTTGGGAAAAACCTTCCGCTCAAAAAAGCACATGGGGGTATTGAGCAGATAGGCAATGGCAAAGCCCACAATAAACGGGGACAGCACCCCCATAAACTGGTTGATCCGAACCGTCACCACGCTGAAGTGGTTCAGTCCCACATAGAACAGGATGGCGACGATGAGCACAATGAGCAGCTGCACATGACTGCCATCCAGTATGTACCATTTCTTCTTGTTCTTCGGGTCCTCTTTTTCCGGCACAGTGCCTTCCTCCTTTGCAGCCGCCACACACATTGCCGGGGCGGTAAGCCTTCCAACAGGTCTATTGTATCATGCCTGTTTGTCGCCTGCAACCAAAGTCAGGTAAAATTAAGAAAGGGGCTGCCGCACTGACGGCAGCCCCGAAACACTCAGCCCTGAATATTGGCCCGGTGGAACACCTTTTTGCCCTTTTTGATCATGACGCCGTCGCCGGAGAGCTGCCCGGCGGACACGGAGGCGTTCACGTCGGTAACCTTCTGGCCGTCCAGCTCCACGCCGCCCTGCTCAATGAGCCGGCGGGCCTCCTTCTTGGAGGGCACCAGGCCGCACTTGAGCATCAGGTCCAGGATGCCGATGGCGCCGTCGGTGAGGGCGTCGGCCTCCAGGGTGGTGGAGGGCACGTTGCTCATATCGCCGCCGCCCACAAACAGGGCCTTGGCGGCCTCCTGGGCCTTTTTGGCCTCCTCCTCCCCGTGGACCAGCTTGGTCAGCTCAAAGGCCAGAATCTCCTTGGCGGTGTTGAGCTGGCTGCCCTCCCACTGGTCCATCTCGTCGATCTGCTCCAGAGGCAGGAAGGTCAGCATCCGCAGGCACTTGAGCACGTCGGCGTCGCCGATGTTGCGCCAGTACTGGTAGAACTCGTAGGGGCTGGTCTTGTTGGGGTCCAGCCACACGGCGCCCTTCTGGGTCTTGCCCATCTTCTTGCCCTCGGAGTTGAGCAGCAGGGTGATGGTCATGGCGTGGGCGTCCTTGCCCAGCTTGCGGCGGATGAGCTCGGTACCGCCCAGCATATTGGACCACTGGTCGTCGCCGCCGAACTGCATATTGCAGCCGTAGTGCTGGAACAGGTAGTAGAAGTCGTAGGACTGCATGATCATGTAGTTGAACTCCAGGAAGGACAGGCCCTTCTCCATGCGCTGCTTGTAGCACTCGGCCCGGAGCATATTGTTGACGGAGAAGCAGGCGCCCACGTCCCGCAGCAGCTCGATATAGTTGAGCTTCATCAGCCAGTCGGCGTTGTTCACCATCTGGGCCTTGCCCTCGCCGAACTCGATGAAGCGCTCCATCTGCTTCTTGAAGCAGTCGCAGTTGTGCTGGATGGTTTCGGGCGTCATCATGCTCCGCATATCGGTGCGGCCGGAGGGGTCGCCCACCATGCCGGTGCCGCCGCCGATGACGGCGATGGGCCGGTTGCCCGCCATCTGGAGCCGCTTCATCAGGCACAGCGCCATAAAGTGGCCCACATGGAGGGAGTCGGCGGTGGGGTCAAAGCCGATGTAAAAGACGGCCTTGCCCTCGTTGATCATCTTGGAGATCTCCTCCTCGTTGGTGACCTGGGCAATGAGGCCCCGGGCCTTCAGTTCTTCGTAACAAGTCATGTTCATTCTCCTTTTATCTCAATGGTGTTGTCATCAGTATAACCGCTTTCCGCAGTGGGGACATTTGGCGTCGTCCATATCGTGGAGCTCCCCGCAGTGGGGGCAGGGCACCTGCGCGATGGTCGCCTCCTCTTCCGGGGGCTCCACCGCGTAGAACTCCAGTTTTTTGCAGTTCCGGCAGCAGTAAATGTCTACCGTCAGTGCCCCGGACAACAGATTGTCCCAGGAGCCGGTAAGCCATCCGAATTTTCCAAGCTGAAGCTTTTCCTGGCCAATATGGACCATCTCCCCGCCGCAGCGGATGCAGACATTCCGCTCCACAAAATCCCCCTGTCAACGAAAAAGCCCCCTGTCCTTCCGGACAGAGGGCGTAAAAAACGCGGTACCACCTCTGGTTCGCCGTTTTCTCACAAAAACGGCCTCATGCCGTGCCAACACACGGCGGCGCGGTAACGGGCGCACCCGACTCGGCCCTACTGGGGGTCTCCCCTGTTCAGGCGGCTGCTCCAAGGTGTATTTCCCAGCCTGTCCCCTCCCCCTCGCACCAAACCGGGGGTTCTCTGGGCGGGACGAATGGCGGTACTTCTCCCTGTCATCGCAGTGTCATATTGATGAGGATTATAATCGCTCTTTCTCCGTTTGTCAAGCAGAAAAGACGTACTCAACAAAATCTAGCTTTTGTGCAGTTTCTTGTAGGCCTCCGCTCCGTCCAGCAGCTCCCCGGCGGCGCTGAGGGTGGCATCGGTAATGTGCTCGCCAGAGGTGAGCCGGGCCAGCTCCTCACACCGGCGCTGGCGGCTCAAACGCTCCACCTGGGTGTAGGTACGGCCGTCCCGCTCCCCCTTCTCCACTGAAAAATGGACGTCGGCCATAGCGGCCAGCTGAGGCAGATGGGTGACGCACAATACCTGCTTGGCGTGGGCCACATCGGCCAGCTTCTCCGCCACCTTCTGGGCAGCCCGGCCAGACACGCCGGTGTCCACCTCGTCAAAGACCATGGTCCCCACCTGGTCGTTCTCGGCCAGTACGTTTTTCAGGGCCAGCATGATGCGGGCCAGCTCGCCGCCGGAGGCGATCTTCTGGATGGGCTTCAAGTCCTCCCCCACGTTGGCGGACATGAGGAACTGCACCTCGTCCATGCCGGTGTCGTCCATGGCAAACTCCCCCGGCTTGGGCCCAAACTCCACCTGAAACCGGACTTTGGGCATATCCAGCTGGGCCAATTCGCTCTGAATCCGCTGTTCCAGCGCCTTGGCCGCCTTCTTTCGGGTCTGGCTGAGGGCTTCCGCCGCCTTTCTGGCGTCCGCCAGGGCCTTGGACTGCTCCTTCTCCAGACGGGCAATGGTATCGGTGGAGAACTGGATCTCGTCCAGCTCCTTTTTGCACCGGTACAGATAGTCCAGCATCTCGTCCACCGAATCGCCGTACTTCTTCTTCAGCCGGTGGAGTACGTCCAGGCGGCTCTCGATCTGGTCCAGCTCCCCCGGTTCAAAGTCAAATGCGTCCCGCAGATCCCGGATCTGTTCGGCAATGTCGTCGGCAGCGCAGCGGACTTCCACTAGCTTGTCCAACAGCTCGGCGGCCTGGGTGCTGATGCGGCCGGCGGCATGAAGAGACTGCTCCGCCTCCCCCAGCAGGGCGGCGGCTCCTTCTCGTTCATCATCGCCGGACAGAGCCAGATGGGCGCCTTCCACGCTCTCCATCAGCTTACCGGCATTACGCAGCAGATCCCGCCGCTCGGTCAGCTCCTCCTCTTCCCCGCTCCGCAGTTCAGCCCGCTCCAGTTCGCCGATCTGGAATTCCAGGCTGTCGATGCGCCGGGCCTTCTCTGCCTCGTCCATCTGGAGGGCGGAGATCTCCCGACGGAGGGCAGCCAGTCTGTTATAGCAAACCCGGTAGGCATCCAGATCCGTGCCGGTGGCTCCAAAACCATCCAGGTAATCCAGGTGACACCGCTCGTCCAGCAGCTGCTGGCCGTCGTGCTGGCCGTGGATGTTGAGCAGCTGGCGGCCCAGCTGCCGCAGTTGGGAGACCGTGATAAGCCTGCCGTTGATGCGGCAGATGTTCTTGCCGTCTGGCTGGATCTCCCGCTGGATGAGCAGGTTGCCCTCCTCGTCGGGACCCACGCCGTTCTCCCTGAACCAGTCCAGCTCGGGCAGGCCGGTAAACACCGCGTTGACCAGGGAGGACTTTGCTCCCGTACGGATCAGATCCCGGCTGGTGCGCTCCCCGATGATGGCCCCGATGGCGTCCACCACGATGGACTTGCCCGCGCCGGTCTCACCGGTGAGGGCGTTGAAGCCCCGGTCAAACTGGATGTCCGCCGTCTGGATCACCGCAATATTCTCAATGTGAAGCAGAGAGAGCATGGTATCACCTGTCCGTCTATTTCAGCATGGCGTGGATCTCGTTACAGAAGGAGGCAGCGTCCTCATTGGTACGCATGATGAGGATGGCGGTATCGTCTCCCGCCAGACTGCCCACCAGGCTGGATATGTCCATGCCGTCGATGGCGGCGCAGGCCGCCGAGGCCAGGCCGGGCATGGTTTTCAGCACCACGATATTCTGAGCCACATCAAAAGAGGTGACACCCTCCTTGAAAATGGTGCGCAGCCGTCCGGCGATGTTCAGGGATGCCTTCCGCTCCGAAACGGCGTAGCGGTAGGTCCCGTATCCGGTGAGCTCTTTAATGAGATGGAGCTCCTTGATATCCCGGGAAATGGTGGCCTGAGTGGACTGGACCCCTCTGGCCCGCAGCTCTGTCAGAAGCTGGTCCTGGGTGTCGATATCCTGCTCCGCGATGATCCGCAAAATCTCCTGCTGCCGTTTGGCTTTCATGGCTTACGCACCTCCCAATTTGTGATTCAGAATCTCATAGAAGGTCCGGCCCGCGACCCGAACCAGTCTGGTTTTGGATTTGGACATTTTCGTCTCCACCACGTCGCCGCCGTTGAGCTTAAATGCCTTGCCGCCGTCCACCGACAAAAAGGCGGTCTTGCGGGCCATCCGGCCCAGCTTGATGGACACCGTCCGCTCATGGCCCAGCACAAAGGACCGGGCCGACAGGGCGTGAGGACAGATGGGAGTGACGATGATGTTCTCTGCCGTGGGCTCCACGATGGGTCCCCCCGCCGACATGGAGTAGGCGGTAGAGCCGGTGGGGGTGGAAATGACCACGCCGTCAGCGGACATCTTAGTGATGGTGGTCTTGTCCCCCAGCACCTCCAGGTCCACCACCCGGGCCACGGCCCCCTTGGTGAGAGCGGCGTCATTGAGGGCGATGTCGGAGTAGATCACCTTGCCGTCCCGCCGCACCGTCACATCCAGCATCATGCGGTCCTCCACCGCGTACTTTCCGGCGGGCAGCTTGGAGAGCATGGACAACTCCCCCAGCTCCAGCTCCGCCATAAAGCCCACGCTGCCCAGGTTGACTCCCAGAATGGGCACATGGAACTGGTTGGCGTCCTTGGCGGCATGGAGAATGGTACCATCCCCGCCGAAGCACACCAGAATATCCGCGTCCCGCAGCTCCTCCTCGGTCTGCTTGAACTGGATATGCTTGGGAAACTCGATGTTCCCCCCCTCCACCACAAAGGGCAGACAGATGGCGGTCTCCACACCGGCGGCCTTCAGAATTTTCTCCGCCGCCTGGGCGGCCTTCAATCCCCTGTCCCGATAGGGGTTGGGGCTCAACACTACTTTCATTGTCCGGCTCCTTCCAGGGCCGCGTGGGATGCCTCTACCAGGGCTGCCGGATCGCCGGTCCAGGAGGCTCCGCCTCCCCCGGCCAGCAGGTGTCCCAGGTACTCAATGTTGCCCTCGGGTCCTCTGATTGGTGAAAAGGTCATATCCTTTACAGTGAAATCCGCGTCGGCGGCGTTTTTCAGAAACTGCTGGATCACTTCCAGGTGGACGGCGGGGTCCCGCACCACGCCCTTCTTGCCCACCTTCTCCCGGCCCGCCTCAAACTGGGGCTTCACCAGACACACCGCCTGGCCCTCCGGCTTGAGCAGGCCCCGAAGGGCGGGCAGGATCAGTTTCAGGGAGATGAAGGACACGTCCACACTGGCAAAGTCCAGCTCATCGGGGATCTGCTCGTGAGTCAGGTAGCGGGCGTTGGTGCGCTCCAGACAAACCACCCGCTCATCGCTGCGGAGGGACCAGGCCAGCTGGCCGTAGCCCACGTCCACGGCGTACACCTTCACCGCCCCGTTTTGGAGCATACAGTCGGTAAAGCCGCCGGTGGAGGCGCCGATATCGCCGCATACCGCCCCGGCCAGATGGATACCCTCAAAGGTTTTCATGGCCTTCTCCAGCTTCAGACCGCCCCGGCTCACATAGGCCAGGGTCTGGCCGCGCACCTCCACGGGGGCGTCCTCGGGGATCTGCGCCCCGGCCTTGTCCACCTTCTGCTCCTTCACATAAACCTGGCCGCTCATGATGATGGCCTGAGCCCGCTGGCGGCTCTCCGCCAGCCCTCGCTCCACCAACAGCACGTCCAGTCTCTTTTTAACGATTGCCATGGCCGCAGACCTCCAACGCCTTATGATACAGGGACTCTCCGTCCAGGCCGCACAGGGCCCGCAGCTTGGCCACCGGGCCATGGGTCACAAAGCCGGGCCCGGTGTTGACCATGGCCACCTTTGCGGCAACGCCCCGCTCCAGCAGGCCGGCGGCAAGGCGCTGGCCCACACAGCAGTTCTGGGCCGCCTCCTCCGCCACCAGCAGCCGTCCGGTCTCCGCGGCGGACGCCGCCACCGGCGCCGTGTCCAGGGGGGTGATGGTGTTGAGCTTGAGCACTTCGGCCTGGATGCCGTCGGCCTCCAAACGCTGGGCGCAGTCCAGCAGAGCGTTAATGGTAATGCCGTATCCTGTCAAGGTAATATCCTTGCCAGTTCGCAGCACAGCGGTTTTAACCTGCCCGGAGTCGGCCTGGTAGTCTTCCTGGCTGCCCCGGGGATAACGGACCGCCACCGGGCCCTTCACCTCATAGACGGCGTGGCGGAGCATGGCCTCCAGCTCGGCATAGCTGGAGGGGCACAGCACCGTCATGCCGGGCACAGTATCCAGAAAAGCGGGGTCGAAGAGGCCGTGGTGGGTCTCTCCGTCCTCCCCCACCAGCCCGGCCCGGTCAATGGCAAAGACCACATGGAGGCCCTGGAGGGCCACGTCATGGATCAGCATATCATAGGACCGCTGGAGGAAGGTGGAATACACCGCAAACACCGGAAGCATCCCCTGCTTGGCCATACCGGCCGACATGGCCACCGCATGGCCCTCGGCAATACCCACGTCAAAGAACCGGTCCGGGAAGCGGTTTGCAAAGCCGTTGAGGCCGGTGCCTCCCTGCATGGCGGCGGTTATGGCGCACAGCCTGGGGTCCTCCTCCGCCATCTTGCACAAGGCCTGTCCAAAGACAGCGGAAAAATTGGTCCCGCCGCCTTTGAGCACCTCGCCGGTCTCCACGCAGAAGCGGCCCACACCGTGGAACTGGTCGGGATTGCGCTCGGCGGGCGTATAGCCTTTTCCCTTTACAGTTCTGACATGAAGCAGGACAGGACCTTTCAGGTCCCGGGCATACTTGAGCAGCCGGGTCAGCCGCTTCACGTCGTGTCCGTCCACCGGGCCCAGGTAGGTAAAGCCCATGTCCTCAAAAAGGCTGCACGGCAGCAGGGTCTCCTTGACGGCGGTTTTGACCTTGTGGGTCACCTTATAGATCCCGCGGCCCAATGCGGTGGCTCCCATCACCTTCCGGTAGCCCCGCTTGAAGCGGAGGTACTGGGGCTTGAGCCGCTGCCGGGCCAGATGGTCGGCCACGCCGCCCACGCTCTTGGTAATGGACATCCCGTTGTCGTTGAGGATGACGATGAGAGGCTCCTTGCTGTCACCGGCATCGGACAGGCCCTCATAGGCCAGCCCGCCGGTGAGGGCGCCGTCGCCGATCAGGGCCAACACGCTGTAATCTTTCTTCTGTAAAGTTCTTGCCCTTGCCATACCGAGAGCCACAGATACCGAGTTGGAGGCGTGGCCGGCGATAAAGGCGTCGGTCTCGCTCTCGGTGGGCTTGGGATAACCGGCCAGGCCGCCGAAGGAGCGCAGGGTCTCCATGGCGGCGTTGCGGCCGGTAAGAATTTTGTGGGCATAGCACTGATGGCCCACATCAAATACCAGCCGGTCCCGGCCGGTATCAAACACACGATGGATGGCAACGATCAGCTCCACCGCCCCCAGACTGGAGGCCAGATGGCCGCCGGTGCGGGACACCACATCCAGGATGCGGGCCCGCAGCAGGCCGCACAGGGTCACAGCCTCGCTGTCGGTCAGGGCGCTAAGATCGTTGGTACATTGCTCCAGACTAAGAATGGTAACACCTCCCGGTGAAGGATCAAATCAGCGGAGTCCTCAGCTCCACAGCCAGGCGCCGGCCAGGCCGACCACTACGCCCAGCAAGCCGCCCATCAGGACCTGGAAGGGGGTGTGGCCCAGCAGCTCTTTCAGCTCCTTGCCAAAGAGGGCGGGCTTCATCTCGGTCCAGTGGTCCATGATGTAATTGAGGATCTTGGCCTGCTCACCCGCCGCCTTGCGGACGTTGGCGGCGTCATACATGACCACGATGGCCACCACCGCCGCGATGCCGAACATGGGGGACCCCCAGCCGTACATATAGCCCACCGCCGCGGCGCAGGCACACACAAAGGCGGAGTGGGAGCTGGGCATCCCGCCGCTGGCCACCAGATAGTGCCAGTCCAGCTTCTTTTTGGTCCAAAAGGTAATGATAATTTTCAAACCCTGGGCAATGGCCCAGGCAAGAATCGCTAGGTTTAGGATCAGATTTCCAGTGAAAAAGTCTACTACGTTTCCCATATGCGCCTCACTTATCCCGGCTTGCCAGGGAGCGGGCCAGCCAGCACAGGCTCTCCCCCTCGTCCCCGAAGATGGACAGGGCTTCCACGGCCTCCTCTGTCAGTTTTTCCACCAGACGGCGGCACTCCTCCACTCCCTTCAGGGTCACGAAGGTGTTCTTTTCGCTCTTGGCGTCGGAGCCCACCGGCTTGCCCAGGGTGGCCTCGTCTCCCACCACATCCAGGATGTCGTCCTGAATCTGGAAGGCAAGACCGATTCGCTCGGCGTAGCGGCACACAGCGTTCCGCTGCTCCTCGCTGCCGCCGGCCAGGACGCAGCCCATCTCGGCTGCCGCCCGGATGAGGGCGCCGGTCTTGAGGCGCTGCAGCTCCTCCACCTCGGTGAGGCCCATGGCGTGGCCCTCACCCGCCATATCCAGTACCTGGCCGCCCACCATGCCCTGAGCGCCGGCGGCACGGGCCAGAACACCCGCCGCCTCCAGCACCCGCTCCGGCGGCACAGTCACCGACGGGTCCAGCATCCACTCAAAGGCCGCCGTCAGCAAAGCGTCACCCGCCAGCACCGCGGTGGCCTCTCCGTATACCTTGTGGTTGGTGGGCCGGCCACGGCGCAGGTCGTCGTCGTCCATGCAGGGCAGATCATCGTGGATCAGCGAGTAAGTATGGATCATCTCAATAGCCCCGGCAAAGGGCAGGGCGCTCTCCGGGTCGCCGCCGCACAGCCGGCAGCTCTCCAGCAACAGCACCGGGCGGATACGCTTGCCCCCCGCCAGCAGGCTGTAATACATCGCGTCGTAGAGATCGCCCCGGGGCGCCCGGCCCTGGAAGCAGCTGCGCAGCCATTCCTCCGCCTGGGCTCTGTGACCGTCCAGTCTCTCCTGTTCCGTCATACCTGTCCCTCCTCAAACGGCTCCTCCACCGGCTGACCCTCCGGTCCCGCCAGCAGCTTGCGTACCTTCTGTTCGGCGCTGTCCAGTTGAGCGGAGCAGCCGCCCAGCAGCCGTGTCCCCTCCTCAAAGAGGGCCAGGGCCTCCTCCAGAGGGGCGTCCCCCTGCTCCAGCCGCTTCACGATCTCCTCCAGCCGGCCCATGGCCTGCTCAAAGGTCAATTTATCATCCGCCATGTCGTTAAATCCTTTCCAAATGCCGTCAAGTTAAACCACTTGACAGGATATCTCCCCATCGGCCACCCGCAGCTTCAGCTGGTCGCCGGGGGTCACGTCGGACACAGACCGGACCACGCCGCCGTCCCCCTTTCGTGGAATGGCATAACCCCGACCCAGCACCTTCAGCGGGCTGAGGGCGTCCAGCTTGGAGGCCAGCTGTCCGAAGCGCTGCCGCTCCCGGTTGAGGGCGGCGTTGAGCCCCGCCGCCAGCTTCTCCCGCTGGTAGTCCAGCACCATCCGCTTGTCGTCCACATAGTTCATGGGGTCCTGGAGAGCCCGGCACCGGGCTGCCCGGTCCAGATCCTTCCGGGCCCGCTCCAGCTTCCGGCCCATGGCCTGGGCCAGCCGTCCCTCCATCTGACGCAGCCACACCGCCACCTCGTTTTGGTCGGGCACCGCCAGCTCGGCAGCGTTGGACGGGGTGGCCGCCCGCAGGTCGGCCACAAAGTCGGCGATGGTCACGTCCGGCTCATGGCCCACCGCAGAGATCACCGGGATGGCCGAGTGGTAGACGGTGCGGGCCACGTTTTCATCGTTGAAGGCCCACAGGTCCTCCATAGACCCGCCGCCCCGGCCGGTGATGATGAGGTCGGCCACCTGATGCCGGTTGGCCCAGGCGATGGCGGCGCAGAGTTCACCGGGTGCCTCCGTCCCCTGGACCCGTACAGGCAGGAGAAAAACCTCCGCCATGGGCCACCGGGCTCCCAGGATACGCAGCATATCCCGCACCGCCGCACCGGCGGCGGAGGTGATGAGGGCGATCCGCTTGGGGAATCTGGGGATGGGCTTTTTGTGGGCCGGGTCAAAAAGGCCCTCGGCATACAGCTTCTGCTTGAGCTGTTCAAAGGCCAGATGCAGGTCCCCCACTCCCTCCGGAGTCAGGGAGGTGCAGTACAGCTGGTACTGCCCGTCCCGGGGAAAGACGGCCACCCGGCCGAAGGCGATGACCTTCATGCCGTTTTCCGGCCGGAACCGCAGGGACATGGCCT
This sequence comes from Candidatus Flavonifractor intestinigallinarum, assembly GCA_019119165.1. Taxonomy (GTDB): domain Bacteria; phylum Bacillota; class Clostridia; order Oscillospirales; family Oscillospiraceae; genus Flavonifractor; species Flavonifractor intestinigallinarum. The sequence goes on from DWXO01000006.1 coordinate 11,746, forward strand.
CCCGCTTGAACATGACGCAGCGGATGGCCCCCTCCCCGTCCTTCAGGGAAAAATAGTGGTGGCCAGAGGGATAGGCCTTATAGTTGGAGATCTCGCCCCGGACATAGAGGGCGGTCAGCTCCCGGTCCCGGTCCAGCAGGGCTTTGATATACTGGTTGACCTGGGAAACCGTATAAATGTTGCTCATGTCAACTCACCCGCCTTTACAGCCCGCCAGGTGAGAATGGCGGTGCCCATGGCGTTGTCGGTGGAGAACCGGGGCTGGGCAAACACCGCCCCCAGCGGCTCCATCACCTGCCGCAGCAGAGAGTTGGAGGCCACGCCCCCGGAGCACAGCACCGGCAGGCCGGGATACTCCTTCAGGGCGGCCAGGGTGGCGCGGCGCACCACATCGGCCACCGTCAGCAGGGCAAAGCGGGCAATGTCCGCCTGTTCCGTCCCCTGCTCCGCCATGGCCTTGACCTTGTTCTCCATACCGGAGAGCGAAAATGTAAAGCCATTTAGCTTCACAGAAAATTTCTGGTTCTTCCCGTTCTGGGCCAGCTGATCCACCGCCTTGCCCGCCGGAAAAGGAAGGCCCAGCAGCACGCCGGTGCGGTCGATGAGCTGTCCGGCGGAGATGTCGCTGGTCCCACCCAGCAGAGTGGCCTTCACGTTGACCCCCTCCGGCTCCACATGGAGCAGCTCGGTGGTGCCGCCGGACAGATGCCAGGCCAGCATGGGCCGGTCCAGCAGGTCCAGCCGGCCTGCCGACCAGGCGGCGGCGGCAATGTGGCCCTGCTGGTGGGAGCAGGCGAAAAAGGGCACGTTCAGGGCGGCGGCCAGGGTGCGGCCCTGGCTCTCCCCCGCCAGAAAGCAGGGCATATAAGACCCCTCCACCGCTCTGGGCCGGGTGGAGGCCCCCACGGCGGCAATGCCGGTGAGCCAGCCTCCCTCTTTCAGTTGGGAAAAGCGGCCGGGCAGTGCCTTGACGTGCTGGAACAGGGCGTCGCTCTGCCGCAGGCCCAGCTCGCCGGGGCGCACCTCCAGCAGGCGTCCGGCGTTTTCGCCCCCCTCCCCGTCAAAGACGGCGGCGGAGGTAGTATAGTTGCTGGTATCGATGCCCAGGGTGCGCATCAGGCCTCCGCCTCCGGCTGCTCCTTCAGACCCACCGGGTCGGGGATGTGCTCCCCTCGGACGAAGGAGCCCAGGATGCCGTTGACAAAGGAAACCACCTCGGGCTCCTCATAGTGCTTCACCAGCTCCAGGGCCTCGTTGATAGCGGCGGCATTGGGGATGTCCTGCATATACAGGATCTCATACATGGCCACCCGCATGATGGCCACGGCCACCCGGTTGAGCCGGGAGAATTTCCAGCCGATGGCATATTTGGAGATATACTCGTCCAGCTCGGGGGCGTGGTCATATACCCCCTCCACCAGGCGGGTAATGTAGGTCCGCTGGACTTCGTTGGGGAATTCGGCGTACAGGGGCTCCTCCTCCCCGATGAGGGCAAAGGTCTTGCGGTTGAGGGCTTCGTCCAGCAGCTCCCGGGCGGTCTGCCCGGTAAAGCCCAGTTCAAAGGTCAGGTGGACGGCGATCTCTCGGGCGGCGGTTCTGGTCATTATGGTTCCTCCATTCCGGCCTGTCAGGCCGGTGATATTCACAGTTATTATGATTATACATCAACTGTATGCAAAAAGGAAAGAGATATTTCAAAATTAGACTCCAGATTCCAGTCCCTTTTCCTGGATCGAACCGGCCAAAACATACAAAAGGACCTGTTGCAGCGCTGGCAACAGGTCCTTCATCCGGTTCCATTTACTTGTGGTCCTTCTCAAATACGATGCCCGCCACATGGACGTTGACATTCTCCACGGTCAGGCCGCTGGTATTTTCGATGGCGTTAAAGACGGCGCTCTGCACCTCTTTGGCCACATCGATGATGGTATAACCGTATTTGACCAGCAGGGACACGTCCACCCGGACGCTCTCCCCCACCATGGTAATGCGGATGCCCTTGGACAGATTCTTCTTTGCCCCCAGCAGCTCCGCGATATCGCTGCTCAGATTGGTGGACAGACTGCCTACGCCCTCCACTTCCGTGGCGGCGGCCGCCGCGATCACAGCCAGCACATCCTCGGAGATATGGATGTTGCCCAGTTCGTCAGGCCGGGAGATATATTCCTTTCCATCGCCCATACCGGTCACGCTCCTTTTGTGTACTATGAGACCATTTTACCACAAATCAGAAAAAATACAACTGATTTTTGGCGGGGCGCCCTCCGGCTCAGGGCTGAGCCTGGATGATGGTGATGGCGCTGGCCTCCAATCCGGTCTCGTCGGTGACGATCTCGGTGATGCGGGCCACGTCGGCGTCGGTGAGCCTCTCCTCGGTGGCGGACACCACCACGCTGACGCTGCCGTCGCTGATGAAGGCCACACAGTCGGCATACCCCTTGGCGGTAACCAGGTTTTCAATCTGGGCCTCGGACACGGTGTAGTCGGCCAGGGTCTGGATGGCCTCACCGGTCTCAGCCTTCATGCTCTCGGTGGCGTTGGTGTCGGCGGCGGCCTCCTGGAGAATGGACAGGGCGCTGTCCCGGGCCTGCTGGCGGTTGAGCCGGGCGGTGTCAAAATAACCGCTGCTCTTGTCCGTGGCCGTGGGCGCCGGCGAGGCGGAGGGATTTGCGGAAGGTGCCGGACTGGCCTGGAGCAGCGGGTCGGCGCTCTGCATGGACACCAGCTCCGCCTCCCCCAGGGTCTTGCCCGCCTCTTCGCTCTGTCCCTTCTGATAGGACCAGTTGAGGTACACCGCACCGCACACGAAGAGCACCACTGCGGCCACCACCGCGTTTCGTTTCCATACGTTCATACTGTTACTGCCTCACTTTCCTTTTGATACTGAGATCTTATCCGCCCCCAGCCCGGTGAGGGCGGATACCGCCTCCACCACCTTCAGGCGTACTGCGGGGTCGTCCCCGCCGGAGCATACCACAAGGGCCCCCTGATATTGGGGCGAAAGCTGTTGGAGCACCACCGGCTCCTCATATCCGGAGCCCTTGGAAAGCACCACCGTGGATTGGGAGGACTCGCTCCCCTCCTCCCGCACCGAGTTCTGGCTGTCCTGGGCCAGCACCTGGCCCGGCCCGGACCGCAGGGTGAGCACCACCTCCGCCTGACCCACACCGTCCATCTGAGACAGGGCCGCCTCCAGCCGCCCCTCCAGCTCCTCCGTTCCAAATTCCACCTCCTGGACACTCTGCTGCCGGGCCTGGGTGGTCTCCCCCCCGCCGCTCAGAGCGGGCAGGGCCATCATGACCACCCCCGCCGCCACCACCAGCAGCGCGTATTTATACCGCTGGAACAGCTCCATGAGCCGCCCTTTGTACAGGGCCAGCCCGCTGCCCTTCTCCGGTTCTCGCCGGTTCATTCCGCTCCCCCGCTTTCGTAATACTGCCGGTCCGCCGGGATGGCAAAGTCGGCCTCGATCTGCTCGGTGAGGGCCTCCCGCTCCTCCCGGGACAGCTCCCCGGTGATGGTGACCACCTTGGGGATGGGGTATTCCGCCGCCTCGTCGGCCTCCACCTGCACCGTACAGGTGATGCCCAACGCCGCCGCCTTGTCCTGAATATATGCGGCGGTCTGGGCTTCTATGATGTCCATCATCAGGGTTTTATTCTCCTCCTCCAGCGCCTGGGCGGCGTACTCCGCCCCCAGGCGGTATTCCGTCATGGCACGGGTGAGGGCGGAGCCGTCCAGACTCACCAGGGGCTTCACCACCGCCAGCAGCAGGAGCAGCCCGCCGGCCAGCCTGGCCGCCCGCTTGGGGCCCCCCGCCGGGGACAGGCCCTCCGCCAGGGCCAGGATCATGGCGGCGCAGGTCACCCCCATCAGCCATTTTCCCAAAAATTCCACCATAGTCTTACCCCCCTGCCAGCGACACCGCGGAGATCATGGAGATCAGCAGCAGCAGGGCGCAGGCCCCCGTCATACCCAGGATCAGGCCGAAGGCCCCGCCGATCTGGTCGATAAGGGCGGCCACCCGGCTGCCCGACAGGGCGGCGCTGAGGGCGGAGGACACCTTATAGGTCAGATAGTGGAAGCCCAGCTGGAGGAAGGGCACCAGACAGATGCCGATGACCACCAGCATCCCGAACACCCCCACCGTGTTTTTCAGCACTCCCGCCCCCGCCAGCACGGTCTCCGCTGCATCGGACAGGATACCGCCCACCACCGGCACCATGCTGGACATGGTGAACTTGGCGGCTTTCACCGTCAGGGCGTCGGTGGTACCGGCAATGACTCCGCTGATGGTGAGGTAGGTGACAAAGAGGATGAGCGTGCCGGTGAGTACCGTGGTCACCGCCCACTTGAGGGTGGCCGCCATTCGTTTCAGGCCCTCGTTGCCCACCGCCGCCCAGGCCACACAGGCGGCGATATAGGTATAGACCAGAGGCAGCAGCACCCGGTTGATGAGGGTAATCAGCAGATCGGAAAAGAGCATGGTGGCCAGCTGCCGGGCCACCGCGCCCCCCGGGGACCCGGCGGCGGAGGCCGCCGCCGTCACCGCCGGCAGCAGCAGCTTGGAGAAGCTGTCCATGTGTTCGATGGCCTCCCGGCCCATGCCGATGAGAGAGTTGGCGTCGGCTGCCGCAATGGCGGTCACCGCCAGAGCCCCCACCAGGGCCACCCCGTTGACCGGCCCCTGCCCCGCCCCCATGCCCTCGGCCAGAGAGCAGAAGAGCACCACCGCCAGCAGCAGGGCCCCGCTGCGCAGGGCCTTGCGGATCACCCCTCCCAGCTCCGCGCTGCCGGTGTCCAGAATCTGGCCGATGCTGCCGTCCAGATCCAGACCGGCGGACAGATCCACATCGGGCATCCACTCCGCCCCGGCGTTCTCCAGCCCCTCCAGGTCCAGAGCGTCCGACTGGGCCTCCAGCACGCCCTGGCTGGCCCAAGCCGTCCCCGTCAGCACCGTCAGCAGCACCACCAGTACCGCCAAACGCCGTATCATGGTCCTTCCCTCCTCTTTTGTACCTGTGTCTCACAGCAGCTGGGCCACCGTATCCAGCACCGCCCGCAGCAGGGGCAAGGCGGCGCACAGAGCCAGGGCGGAGCCCGCCGTCTCGGTGACGGCAGCAATGCCCCCCTCCCCCGCGTCCTTGCATACCTGGGCGGCAATTTGGGTGAGGATGGCGATGCCCACCGCCTTGAGAACGGGAGCCACCACCGCCGGGGACAGCCCCGCCATATCCCGCAGCTCCTCCGCCATGGCCACCACGTCCTCCACCGCCCCCAGGGCCAGGCCCAGCACCACGGCAGCGGCGGCAATGGAAAGCACCAGGGCCAGCTGCCGGGCGGTGCCCTTCACCACCACAGCGCACAGAGCGCCCAGGACGGCCACCGCTCCCACCTTCAGCATGGTCTCCATGGCTACAGACCGAACAGGTCCTTGACCAGATCAAACAGCCCGCTGATCTGCTGGACCACCATCATAAGCACCACCACCAGCCCAGCCAGGGTGGTCATGGTGGCCTGCTCATCCCGGCCCGACCGGGAGAGCACCTGATTGAGCACCGACACCAGAATCCCGATGGCGGCAATTTTAAAGATCAGATCTACATCCATGTTCTTGACTCCTTCACAGCAGCAGAATGACCAGCAGGCCGCCCCAGGCCAGCCCAAGCACCTGATACATCCTGCCCCGTTTTTCCCCGTCCTCCCGGGCCAGTTCTCCCTCCCGGGTCAGTTCCGCCACCGCCCGGGCCAGGGCAGAACGCAGGCCGGATTCCTCGAACCGGCCCAGCACCTCCCCCAGCTCGTCCAAAATCCCGGCGGCCCGGCCCTCCAGATCCAGCGGGGTGTCTGCCAGGGCCTGCCGCCAAATCTCCGCCAGGGAGCGCTCCCCCAGCTCCTTCATGCCTTTCCGGCAGTTGGCGAACAGCGTCCCCACCGGCGGCGGATAGTCGGCGGCCAGCTCCTCCATCAGCTGAGGCATGGGCGTGAGGCGAAAGGCAATCTCCCGGTCCATCTGCTCCAGCGCCCCGGCCAGCTGCCGCAGCACCCTGGCCCGCCGTCTCAGCCGCCGGTGGGCGTCAAAGCCCAGAAAGGCCCCCCCTCCCACCGTCAGCAGGGCGCCCATCAGCCGGATCACAGGTCATATACCTGACAAAACCGCCCCTCCGACCGCCGGGTAAGCACCGCCAGCTTCTGAAAGCAGCGGTTTTCCAGCAGAGGCCGGTACAGAGGCCGGGTTTTCAGGTCCTCCAGGTCGGCGGCGTGGGCGGTACAGAGAAGGCGTACGCCGCAGTTGGCCGCCAGCAGCAGGGCGGCGCAGTCCTGGGGCGCGGTGATCTCGTCGGCGGCCAGCACCTGGGGATTCATTCCCCGCAGCAGCATCATCAGGCCCTCCGCCTTGGGACATCCGTCCATCACATCGGTCTGCCGCCCCACGTCAAACTGGGGCAGGCCGTTGTACATGGCCGCCAGCTCCCCACGCTCGTCGGCCACGCCCACCCGCAAAGGCGGATGGCCCTCCCCGTCGGACAGCCGCCGGATCAGGTCCCGGAGCAGGGTGGTCTTGCCGCCCCCCGGCGGGGAGAGGATGAGGGTGCTCTGAAAGTGCTCCCCCTCCCACAGCCTGTCCGCCACAGCGGCGGCGGCCCCCGGTACCTGCCGGGCGATCCGGATGGCCAGGGAGGACAGCTGCCGCAGATTGAACACCGCCCCCTCCTTCACCACAGTGCTGCCGCAGATGCCGATGCGGTGCCCGCCCGGCACGGTGAAAAAGCCGCTTCTCATCCGCTCCATGGCGGTGTGGGCGGAGGCGCGGGTGGCGATCTCCACCACCAGCTCCAGATCCGCCGGACGTACCGGCTCGCCCCCCGGCAGGGGCCGCTCACCCGTGGGGCACACCACCGCCATGGGCCTGCCCGCCCGCAGCCGCAGCTCCTCCGCCACGGTCTGATCGGCCTTGTCCAGCCCCTCTGCCTGCCGCCGCAGATGGGAGGGCAGCAGAGCCGCCGCCTGTAAGTACCGCGTTACATCCCCTTGTTCCCACATAGCGTCACATCCTTCTTTGGTGTCTGCCCTATCCCTATGAGGGCCCGTCCCCTTTTATGACCACAATGAACACATCCACCAGCGAAGCTGGTGGTTGTCACTATGCGGGCATAGCCCTTTGTTCCTCGCAGACGCGTGCAACGCGTAATACGGTCTGCCAGCTGCGTAAGGACTGTTACTTGCCGCCCGTAAACG
>DWXO01000099.1 GCA_019119165.1 Candidatus Flavonifractor intestinigallinarum
CAGTTGAGGAAGTGACGATGGAATATTATGAAACAATATAAGAACATTATGGCCCAGCTTCCGGGCAATGCTGAAGATATGGGAACTTGCGGGGGGATACAGAGCACCGGTTTTCTGTTCCCCACCATGAAGCCCCTGGAGAAGGTGGAGGCCCCCAAGGCTGCCGCTGCTCCCGCCGCTTCCGTGGACGTGCCCCGGGCCGAGGCCGGTCCCATCGACTTCTCCAAGGTGGAGATCGAGCCCCTGTTCAAGGACGAGGTGGACTTCGATACCTTCTCCAAGTCCGATTTCCGGGCCGTCAAGGTGAAGGAGTGCACCGCGGTGCCCAAGAGCAAGAAGCTGCTCAAGTTTGTGCTGGATGACGGCACCGGCACCGACCGCGTGATCCTCAGCGGCATCCACGACACCTATGAGCCTGAGGAGCTGGTGGGCAAGACCCTGATCGCCATCACCAACCTGCCCGCCCGCAAGATGATGGGCATTGACTCCTGCGGCATGATCATCTCCGCTATCCACTATGAGGAGGGCCAGGAGAAGCTCCACTGCCTGATGGTGGACGACCACATCCCCGCCGGCGCCAAGCTCTACTAATTTTTGAAATGACAAATGGGCTGCTGCAAGCTTGCGGCAGCCCATTTTTACTGTCTGAAACAGGAAACGTCCCCCGCCTGCTGCCGGAATACGGAAGCAGGCGGGGGACGTTTTTGTAAGGGTGGCAATTAGCAGCTGGCGCCGCCGATTACTGTCTTATTCATGATGGTGTCCTTGTCGATGGAGCCGTGGAGCAGCTTATCCTCCACATAGTCGAAGCCCAGGCGGGCAATGGTGTCGGAGAAACGCTCGCCGGTCTGTCCCTCATCCCGGAAGAAGAGGATGGCCTTCTCCACCAGGGCAATAACTTCCTCCTCGCTGGTAAAGACCTTGGACATGGGCCGGCCGGCGGCCACCTTCTTGCCCCAGCGGCCGCCCAGATAGATCTTGTAGCCGTAGGTGCTCTCGGTGTAAGCGCCGAAGGGGCACTTCTCCAGGCAGCGACCGCAGTGGTTGCATTCGTCGGTGTTGATGACGGCCTTGCCGTCCTGCATGGACACGGCGTGGATGGGGCAGGCCTTCTCCACCTGGCACACTTTGCAGCCCTTGCACTTGTTCAGATCGGGCTCGGGCAGGCGCTGGCCGATGATGCCCAGGTCGTTCAGGTCGGGCTTGACACAGTTGTTGGGGCAGCCGCCCACGGCGATCTTGAACTTGTGGGGGAGGGATACGTCGTGGTAGCCCTTATAGAACAGCTCATGGAGCTTCTCACTGAGGTCAAAGGTGTCGATCAGTCCGTACTGGCAGGTGGTACCCTTACAGGACACTACCGGACGCACCTTGGAGCCGGTGCCGCCCACGTCCAGACCGGCGGCGCTGAGGAACTCAATGAGGGGCTCCACATTCTCATAGGGCACGCCCTGGATCTCCAGGGTCAGGCGGGTGGTCATGGTGACCTCGCCGGAGCCGAACTTCTCGGCGGCCTCGGCCACGGCGGCGTGCTCGGTGCCGGTCAGCTTGCCGTTGCGGGTGATGACCCGGACGTTGAAGCAGTCCACGGTGCGCTTATCCCACAGGCAGCCCAGGCCCTTGAGGCGCTTGACCTCGGTGGGAGGGAGAGCGGCGCCGGCGGGACGGGGGACCTTCACCTGATTGAAGGTGACGCCGCCCTCCAGCACCTTGGTGTTGGTGTAGCCGTAATACTTCAGCTTGCTCTGGAGGAAATAGCCCCGCTTGCCCCGGTTACACACCAGCAGCAGCTTCTCGTCCTTATCGATGCCCTCCAGAGGTCCGTTGACCTTGCCCAGTTCCACCCAGTGGGCGCCGGGGATGGAGGGGGTGGGCAGCACGTCGATCACCTTGTAGTCCTTGGCAGCGCCGGCCAGATACTCGGCAGGGGTGAAGGACTCCAGCACACCGGCCAGCTTGTTTTCCAGCACATAGCAGGCCTGGACAAAGGGGTGGATGGCGGTGGAGAAGGGGGGCGCATAGGCCAGATCCAGATCGTTGAAGGCGTCAATGGTCAGACCGGCGGACAGACCCACCACGGCGATATCCACCATCTTATCCACCGCGCCGGAGCCAAGAACCTGGATGCCCAGCAGCTTGCGGGTATTGCGGTCGGCGATCAGCTTGGTGAGGAAGCTGGAGGCGCCGGGATAGTAGTGGGCCTTGTCGTCGCAGGCGCACACCACGGTGATGGGGTCAAAGCCCTCGGCCTTGGCCTGGGCCTCGGTGAGGCCGGTGCGTCCGGCGTTGAGCTGGGGCAGCAGCTTCACCACGCCGGTACCCAGGCAGCCGCTGTAGGGGGTGTGGGTGCCGGTGATGGTCTTGCCCAGAGCCCGGGCGGTGATGTTGGCGGTGGAGCCCATGGCGGACCACTGGGGCTTGCCGGTGAGGCGGTTGTACACCATGGCGCAGTCACCGGCGGCGTAGATGTCGGGCAGGTTGGTGCGCATCTCCTTGTCCACCACCACGGTGCCCTTGAAGAGGTCGATGCCGGTATCCGCCAGGAAGGCGGTGGCGGGGCGTACGCCGATGGCCAGCACCACCACATCGGCGGCAATGGCGCCGCCGTCGGTGACAATGCCGGTGGCCTTGTCGGTGCCGGTAACGGACTGGATGCGCTGGCCGGTGACCACCCGGATACCCGCCTCCTTCAGCTTCCGGCGGGCAAAGTCGGCCATCTCGGGATCAAAGGCGTTGGGCATGATCTGGTCGGCAAAGTCCACCACAGTCACGTCCAGGCCCTGGCTCATCAGGTTCTCGGCGATCTCCAGGCCGATGAAGCCGGCGCCTGCCACCACGGCACGGCGGCAGTTGTTGGCAGTCACATAGTCCCGCAGGCCCACGGCGTCGTCGGGCGTGCGCATGGGGAACACGCCGGGCAGATCCTTGCCGGGCATATCGGGCACCACAGGGGCGGCACCGGTGGCAATGATCAGCTTGTCGTAATGCTCGGTAAAGCTCTGGCCATCCCGCAGACCGCTTACCGTCTTGGCGGCGGGGTCCACATGGGTGACCTCGCAGCCGGTGACCACCTGAGCGCCGGTGAGCCCGGTGTACTTCTGGGGGGTGTTGACGATCAGCTCTTCCCGGCTGGAGATGGCGCCGCCCACATAGTAGGGCAGCCCGCAGCCGGCATAGGAGATGTCCTGTCCTTTGTTCAGTACGATAACTTCCGCGCTGCGGTCCTCCCGCTTGATTTTGGCAGCGGCCTTTGTGCCGGCGGCCACGCCGCCGATGACCAGAATACGCATCCTAATTCCCCGTCCTTATTGACAAATTTTTGTGTTAAGCTTGTAATCAGTATAGCACCCAGATATAATAAAATAAAGTTTTTAAAACTTATTGAATGATTCAAAATACTTATGGGGGTGATGGAAATGGTGGACTACCGCATTCGGACCTTTCTGACCCTGTACGAGACCATGAATTACCGAAAAACCGGGGAACAGCTGTGCATGAGCCAGCCGGCGGTGAGCCAGCAGATCCGGGGGCTGGAGGAGAAATACGGCTGCAAGCTGTTTGTGTACGATGGCCGGCAGCTTCATGCCACACCCCAGGCAAAGCGGGTGGCGGAGTACGCCCGTACCGCCCTTTATAATGAGCAGCGCCTCCAGCAGGAGCTGATGGAGACGGCGGTACGGGAAGTGCGGGTGGGGATGACGAAAACCATTGGCGAATTTGTGGTGGCGGAGGCCCTGAGCCGGTATATCCAACACTCTGACGGCAATTTGAAGATCTCTGTGGACAATACCGCCGTCCTGCTAGGGCAGTTGGAGCATGAGCAGCTGGATTTTGCCCTCATCGAGGGGGCCTTCGACCGGAGCCGATTCGGCAGCCGTCTGTTCCGCCGGTCCAAATTTGTAGGTCTGTGTCGGAAAGACCACCCCTTTGCCGGGCGCACCATCCCTCTGACGGCGCTGGAGGGCCAGTGCCTGGTGGTGCGGGAGGAGGGCTCCGGAACCCGGGGGATTCTGGAGAATGTGCTGGCTGAACGAGGCTATTCCCTGGACCTCTTTTCCCGGGTAATCTGCGCCAACCAGTTTTCCCTCATCACCCGGTTTGTGGCGGAGGGATGCGGCATCACCTTTGCCTATGAGCCGGTGGCGGCAAGCCAGCCGGAGCTGGCCTTTTTCCACCTGGAATGTCTGGATGAATGTCGGGAGTTCAGCCTGGTCTATCTGAAAGGGACCCATGTATTTCCTCTGGTGCGGGAGGTGTTGGGGGATCTGGCTCCCTCTGATCTGGAAGATGGGACGGAGTGAACAAAAAATACTTGCAATGGACGCCGGGGTATGGTAAACTACAAGGGTACTGGAAATTGCGGACCGAATTCCGGCAGGAAGCCGGAGCACCTGGCCAGAGCCGGGGCAGACGCGGAAAAAGTCCGGTGCATGATTTGACCTGTTGTGTAAGGATACTAGGAAGGTATCTGTTCCCCCAAGGGGAGCGGATACCTTCTTTTTTTGCAAAGGAGCGCGGATATGACGCTGGAACAGTTTTTCAAGGAGGTCCCCCGGGCGGCGCTGGCCTTTTCCGGCGGGACGGACTCGGCCCTGCTGCTGTGGGCGGCCAAGACCTACGGCTGTGATGTGCGGGCCTATTACGTCAACACCGTTTTTCAGCCCGCCTTTGAGCTGGCCGACGCCAAAAAGCTGGCGGAGGAGCTGGCGGTGCCCATGACGGTGGTGGAGGCCGACGTGCTGGCGGTGCCCGAGGCGGCGGCCAACGGACCCCGGCGGTGCTATTATTGCAAGCGGGCTCTGTTCACCACCCTGTGGCAGCGGGCGAAGGAGGACGGCTACACTGTGCTGCTGGACGGTACCAACGCCTCGGACGACGCGGGGGACCGGCCGGGGATGCAGGCTCTGCGGGAGCTGGAGGTGCGCTCTCCCCTGCGGGAGTGCGGCATCACCAAGGATCAGGTGCGGCAGATGTCCAAAGAGGTGGGGCTGTTCACCTGGGACAAGCCGGCCTATGCCTGCCTGGCCACCCGGGTGCCCACCGGTACCGCCATCACACGGGAGGCTCTGGAGAAGGTGGAGCGGGGGGAGGACGCCCTCTTCAAGCTGGGCTTCACCGACTTCCGGGTGCGGCTG
>DWXO01000100.1 GCA_019119165.1 Candidatus Flavonifractor intestinigallinarum
GGAGTTTAAGTTCATCGAGCTGGACGACGCCTTTGCCACCGGCAGCTCGATTATGCCCCAGAAGAAGAACCCGGACGTGGCCGAGCTGGTCCGGGGCAAGACAGGGCGGGTGTACGGCTCCCTCATCACCCTGCTCACCGTCATGAAGGGCCTGCCCCTGGCCTACAACAAGGATATGCAGGAGGACAAGGAGCCGGTGTTCGACGCCATCGACACGGTGGAGATGTGCCTGCCCGTGTTCACCGCCATGCTGGACACCCTGACCGTGCTGCCCAATAACATGCGCCGGGCGGCCTCCGGCGGCTTCATCAACGCCACCGACTGCGCCGACTATCTGACCAAGAAGGGAATGCCCTTCCGGGAAGCCTACATGATCGTGGGCCGGCTGGTCAACCTGTGCATCAAGGCCGGCGAGACTCTGGACACCCTGCCGCTCAAGGACTTCCGCTCCATCTCCAACCTGTTTGACGCCGACGTGTATCAGGCCCTGGAGCTCAAGACCTGCGTCAATGGCCGCAAGGTCTACGGCGGCCCCGCCAAGGAGGCCGTGGAGCAGCAGATTGCCAACATCAAGGCCTTTGTGGAGGAGCGGAAGCATGAGTAAGCCCAAGGTATTCATCGACGGCCAGGAGGGTACCACCGGGCTCCAGATCCATCAGCGGCTGGCGGACCGGGACGACATCGAACTGCTGGTGATCGATCCTGACAAGCGGAAAGACTTGACGGAAAGAAAACACCTCATCAACGAGGCGGACCTGGTGTTCCTCTGCCTGCCCGACACTGCGGCGGTGGAGGCGGTGAGCCTCATTGAGAACTCCCGCACCCGGGTCATCGACGCATCCACCGCCCACCGTACCGCCCCTGGCTGGGTATACGGCTTCCCGGAATTGTACAAAAATCCCCGTGAAATCATCGGAAACGCCCGGTTTGTGGCTAATCCCGGTTGCCACGCCACCGGCTTCCTGGCCTCGACGGCCCCCCTGGTGTCCATGCGCATTCTCCCCAAGGACTACCCCCTGACCTGCTTCTCCCTCACCGGCTACTCCGGCGGCGGCAAGAAGATGATCGCCCAGTACGAGTCAGCGGAGAAAGGGGAAGAACTTTACAGCCCGAGAGTGTATGGGACCACCCTCCGGCACAAGCATCTGCCCGAAATGCAGAAGATCTCCGGCCTGGATACCCCGCCGGTCTTTACCCCGGTGGTGGACGACTACTACAAGGGCATGGCCACCACCATCTTTCTCCACAACCGCTACCTGGTGGGCCAGCCCACCGCCAAGGAACTGAGTCTGATCCTGATGGCCTACTATGCCGGTCAGTCTCTGGTGACGGTGGCCCCCTATTCTGAGGAGCCTGCCTACCTGGCGGCCAATACCCTGGCGGGTACCGACAAGCTGGAGCTCACCGTCAGCGGCCACGAGGGCCAGTCCATCGTCACCGCCCGGTTCGACAACCTGGGCAAGGGCGCTTCGGGCGCGGCGGTGCAGAACATGAACCTGATGCTGGGCTTTGAAGAGACCCGCGGCCTGGCGCTGTAAGCAAAGAGGAGTGAACGATATGAAACAGATCCCCGGCGGCGTGACCGCCCCCAAGGGTTTTACCGCGTCTGGCGTCCACTGCGGCGTGAAAAAGGGTAAGGGGGACGGCAATCAGCCCCCCATGAGCAAGATGCCCGAGGTGCTGGAGGGCAAGAAGGACCTGGCCCTCATCGTGTCCGAGCAGCCCTGTGTGGCGGCGGCGGTGTACACCATGAACCGGGTGAAGGCCGCCCCTCTGTATGTCACCATGGACCACCTGGAGAACGGCGAGGCCCAGGCCATTGTGGCCAACTCCGGCAACGCCAACGCCTGCGCCCCCAACAGCCACGAGCACGCCGAGACCATGTGCCAGCTGGCCGCCCAGGCCACCGGCCTGAAGGCCAGTGACTTTGTGGTGGCTTCCACCGGCGTCATCGGCCAGGAACTGAACATTGACGCCATTGCCAAGGGTATGCCTGCCGCCGCCGCCGCCCTGTCCAAGGACGGCTCCGACGCCGCGGCCAACGCCATCATGACCACCGACACCGTGAAGAAGGAGCTGTCTGTCACCTGCTCCATCGGCGGCAAGATGGTGACCATCGGCGCCATCGCCAAGGGCTCCGGCATGATCCACCCCAACATGGGCACCATGCTGTGTTTCGTCACCACCGACTGCGCCATCACCCATGAGATGCTCACCGACGCCCTCCATGAGATCGTTCCCCGCACCTTCAACCGGGTGACGGTGGACGGGGACACCTCCACCAACGATATGTGCGTGGTACTGGCCAACGGCATGGCGGGCAACGAGCTGGTGGAGTGGAAGGACGACAACTATACCGTCTTTTACAAGACCCTCTACTATGTGTTTGAGCAGCTGGCCCGGAGCATCGCCGCCGACGGCGAGGGCGCCAGCAAGCTGATTACCTGCACCGTGGCCAATGCCCGCAGCGAGGAGAGCGCCGAGCGCCTGAGCAAGGCGGTGGTGGGCTCCTCCCTGGTGAAGGCCGCCATGTTCGGCTCCGACGCCAACTGGGGCCGGGTGCTGTGCGCCATGGGCTACTCCAAGGCCCCCTTCCGTCCCGAGTTTGTGGACGTGAAATTCTCCTCCGCCGTGGGGGAGATCCTGGTGTGTGAGAAGGGCGCCGGGGTGGACTTCGACGAGGAGGCCGCCAAGAGCATCCTGTCCCAGGACGAGGTGGTGATCCATGTGGACCTCCATGAGGGGGAGCATGAGGCCACCTGCTGGGGCTGCGATCTGACCTACGACTACGTCAAGATCAACGGCGACTACCGCACCTGATCAAAGGCAATATGGAGGCGATTCCCATGTCATTCAGCGAGGTGGACCGGGCCAAGGTGCTGGCCGAGGCCCTGCCCTACATTCAGAAATACTACGGCAAGACCGTGGTGGTGAAATACGGCGGCAACGCCATGATCTCTGACGAGCTGCGTCAGGCCGTCATTTCCGACATCATCCTGCTCCACCTGGTGGGCATCCGGGTGGTGGTGGTCCACGGCGGCGGGCCGGAGATCACCGAGATGCTGAACAAGATCGGCAAGGAGTCCAAATTTGTGGACGGCCTGCGCTACACCGATGAAGAGACCATGGAGGTGGTCCAGCAGGTGCTGTGCGGCAAGGTGAACAAGAACCTGGTGGCTACCCTCAACCGGATGGGCGGCAAGGCCGTGGGCCTGTGCGGCATGGACGCCGGGCTGTTCCAGGCCCAAAAGCTGGACGAGAAGTACGGCCTGGTGGGCGAGATCACCGCTGTGGAGCCCCAGATGGTGGTGGACGCCCTGAAGGATGGCTATATCCCGGTGGTGTCCACCGTGGCCCAGGGTGTGGACGGAGAGAACGCCTATAACATCAACGCCGACACCGCCGCCGCCAAGCTGGCCACCGCTCTGAAGGCGGAAAAGCTGATCCTGCTCACCGATGTGCGGGGCCTGATGATGGACCCGAAAAACGAGAACACCCTGCTGCCGGTGGTGCGGCTGTCCCAGGTGCCCGGTCTGGTGCAGGACGGCGTCATCAAAGGCGGCATGATCCCCAAGGTGGAGTGCTGCGTGGAGGCGGTGCGCTCCGGCGTGGAAAACGCCATCATTCTGGATGGCCGCATCCCCCACTCCATTCTCATCGAGCTGCTGTCCGACGAGGGCATCGGCACCATGCTGATGTGAGGTGATTTTATGGACCA
This sequence comes from Candidatus Flavonifractor intestinigallinarum, assembly GCA_019119165.1. Classification (GTDB taxonomy): domain Bacteria; phylum Bacillota; class Clostridia; order Oscillospirales; family Oscillospiraceae; genus Flavonifractor; species Flavonifractor intestinigallinarum. Next base: position 3,719 of record DWXO01000100.1, read on the forward strand.
TAAGGAATTGGTGGAGCTGGACCACCAGTATATGATGCAGACCTATGGCCGGTTCGATGTGGATATCGACCACGGCCAGGGAGCCACCCTGTACGACCTGGATGGGAAGGAGTACATCGACTTCTCCTCCGGCATCGGGGTCAACTCCATCGGCTACGCCAACCCCAAGTGGGTGGAGGCCATCACCCAGCAGGCCATGAAGCTGGGCCATATCTCTAACCTGTTTTACTCCCAGCCCTATGCCAAGCTGGCGGAAAAGCTGTGCCAGCGCTCCGGTATGGCGGCCGCCTTCTTCGGCAATTCCGGCGCCGAGGCCAACGAGGGCATGATCAAGCTGGCCCGGAAATATTCTTTTGACAAGTACGGCAAGGGACGGGGCACCATCATCACCCTGAAAAATTCCTTCCATGGCCGTACCATCACCACCCTGACCGCCACCGGTCAGGATGTGTTCCACCAGTATTTCTTCCCCTTCAATGACGGCTTCCGGTATGCCCTGGCGGGGGATATGGACTCCCTCCAGGAGGTGGCGGGCCATGACGTGTGCGCCGTCATGCTGGAGCTGGTGCAGGGTGAGGGCGGCGTGCTCCCCATGGACCCGGAGTACGTCCACGACCTGGCGGTGCTGTGCGCCGAGCGGGACTGGCTGCTGCTGGTGGACGAGGTGCAGACCGGCGTAGGCCGCACCGGCACCCTGTTCGCCTTCCAGCAGTACGGTATCATCCCCGACGCGGTGTCCTTTGCCAAGGGCATCGCCGGCGGCCTGCCCATGGGCGGCTTCCTGGCCAATGAGCGCTGCCGGGATGTGCTGGGCCCCGGCACCCACGCCTCCACCTTCGGCGGCAACCCCATCTGCGCCGCTGCCGCCCAGGTGGTGCTGGACACCCTGGACGAGGACGCCCTGGCCCAGGTGAAGGAGAAGGGCCACTATATCCGCACCCGCATCGAGCATATGGGCCTGTCCAGCCTGGGCCAGACCCGTGGCCTGGGCATGATGATCGGTGTGGAGGTCAAGGGCGAGGAGAGCAACAAGGTGCTGGCCGCCCGGCTCATCCGCAACGGCCTGCTGGTGCTCACCGCCGGCTCCGCCCTGCGGCTGCTGCCTCCCCTGACCATCTCCATGCAGGAGATCGACAAGGGCCTCGCCATTCTCAAGGAGACCCTGCTGTAAGAAAACCGAAACAATGAGGTGAATACAATGAAGAAAGACCTGCTCAAGCTGATGGACCTGACCAAGGCGGACATTGTGAAGATCCTGGACACCGCCGATCAGATGAAGTACAACCAGAAGCACGGCCTGACCCACCACTATCTGGAGGGCAAGACCCTGGCCATGATTTTTGAGAAAAACTCCACCCGTACCCGGGTGTCTTTTGAAACCGGTATGTTCCAGTTGGGCGGCCACGCCCTCTTCCTCTCCGGCAAGGAGAGCCAGATCGGCCGGGGCGAGCCCATCGAGGACACCGCCCGGGTGCTCAGCCGCTACTGCGACGGTATCATGATCCGCACCTTCGGCCAGGCCGAGGTGGAGACCCTGGCCAAGTATGCCACCATCCCCGTTATCAACGGCCTCACCGACTTTGCCCATCCCTGCCAGGTGCTGGCCGACCTCATGACCATCCGGGAGCACAAGTCCCGGCTGGAGGGCCTGAAGCTGTGCTACATCGGCGACGGCAACAATATGGCCAATTCCCTCATTGTGGGCGGCCTGAAGGTGGGTATGGAGGTGTCCGTGGCCTGCCCCGAGGGCTACGACCCCGATCCCCAGGTGCTGGAGTTTGCCAAGAACTGCGGCGGCAAGTTCACCCTGTGCCGGGACCCCAAGGAGGCGGCCGCCGGAGCCGACGCCCTGTTCACCGACGTGTGGGCCTCCATGGGCCAGGAGGGCGAGGCCCAGAAGCGCCGCGCCGTCTTTGAGGGCATCTATCAGATCAATGATGAGCTGATGGCGGTGGCCAACCCCGGCTGCATGGTGCAGCACTGCCTGCCCGCCCATCGCGGCGAGGAGATCACTGCCGAGGTGTTCGAGGCCCACGCCGGTGAGATCTTTGACGAGGCGGAGAACCGCCTCCACGCCCAGAAGGCGGTCATGTACCTGCTGATGAACAACGGCAACTAAGTGACAGCGTTACGGACAGGCCGGCCCCGGTCAGACGGGGCCGGCCTGCCGTTTTCTTACGGAGCGGTATGTTTTTTCTTGACGCGGTCTCCGTTCGGTGTTATAGTATTCAGGTAGTCTAAATGTACGGCCTGAACTCACGTTTTTGTAGTCATCGTCGCTTCTTCAGACGATGCGCAAGATGTGAGTTTTCTTGTCATTTAGCGCGAAATTTTTTGCAGGAGGTACCATTATTATGTATCACGGTACTGTCAAGTGGTTCAATGAGACCAAGGGCTTCGGCTTCATCTCCAACGACGAGGGCGGCGACGACGTGTTCGTCCACTTCTCCGCCATCGTGTGCGACGGCTTCAAGACCCTCCAGGAGGGTCAGAAGGTGACCTACGACGTGGAGCCCGATCCCAAGAACGCTGACAAGCTGCGCGCTGTCAACGTGGTGGCCGCTTGATCGTCAGGATATAAGCCGCAGAGAGCAGACCGACAAAACCTGTCGGTCTGCTCTTTTGTATTTCCGTTGACAAGCAGGGGAAAGAATGGTACATTCTAAATGATCGATCTGCGAAAATGGAACAAAACGCCGGTTTGCCAAGTTGGCCGAGCCGGCGCGTTTTCGTTGATAAGCGGAAGGATGAAGGAGTGAAGGTCCATGAAAACGGATATCGAGATCGCCCAGGCCTGTGAGATGCGCCCCATCCGGGAGATCGCGGCCCTGGCCGGGGTGGATGAGGACTATATGGAGTATTACGGCAAGTACAAGGCCAAAATCGACCTGAAACTGCTGGCCGACCGGGAAGGCAGGCCCGACGGCAAGCTGGTGCTGGTCACCGCCATCAACCCCACCCCGGCGGGCGAGGGTAAAACCACCACCACCGTGGGTCTGGCCGACGGAATGCGGCGGCTGGGCAAGAACACCGTGGTGGCTCTGCGGGAGCCCTCCCTGGGCCCCGTGTTCGGCGTCAAGGGCGGAGCCGCCGGCGGCGGTTATGCCCAGGTGGTGCCCATGGAGGACATCAACCTCCACTTTACCGGCGACTTTCACGCCATCGGGGCGGCCAACAATCTGCTGGCCGCCATGCTGGACAACCATATTCAGCAGGGCAACGAGCTGGATATCGACGTCAAGCGCATCACCTGGAAGCGGTGCGTGGATATGAACGACCGCCAGCTGCGCAACATCGTGTGCGGCCTGGGCGGCCGGATGCAGGGCGTGCCCCGGGAGGACGGCTTCGACATCACCGTGGCCTCCGAGATCATGGCGGTGCTCTGCCTGGCCACCGGGCTGGGCGATCTGAAGGCCCGGCTGGGCCGGATGGTGGTGGGTTACTCCCGCTCCGGCGCTCCCATCACCGCCCACGACCTGAAGGCCGAGGGCGCCATGGCCGCCCTGTTGAAGGACGCCATCAAGCCCAACCTGGTCCAGACCCTGGAGGGCACCCCCGCCTTCATCCACGGCGGACCCTTTGCCAACATCGCCCACGGCTGCAACTCCGTTATGGCAACCCGGGTGGCCATGAAGATGGGGGACTACGCCATCACCGAGGCCGGTTTCGGCGCCGACCTGGGGGCGGAGAAGTTCCTGGATATCAAGTGCCGCCTGGCGGGGCTTACCCCCTCCGCCGTGGTGGTGGTGGCCACCGTCCGGGCCTTGAAGCACCACGGCGGCGTGGCCAAGGCCGACCTGAACAACGAGAACCTGGAGGCGCTGGAGAAGGGCCTGCCCAACCTGCTGCGCCATGTGGAGAACATCACCACCGTGTACGGCCTGCCCTGTGTGGTGGCCATCAACCGGTTCCCCACCGATACCGAGGCCGAGCTCAAGCTGGTGGAGGACAAGTGCAAGGCCCTGGGGGTCAACGTGGCCCTCAGCGAGGTGTGGGCCAAGGGCGGCGAGGGCGGTATCGCCCTGGCCAAGGAGGTCATCCGCCTGTGCGAGGAGCCAAACCACTTCTCCTTTGCCTATGAGCTGGACCAGCCCATCGAGGCCAAGCTGGCCGACATCGTGAAGAAGGTGTACCACGGCGACGGCGTGGTTCTCACCCCCGCCGCCAAGAAGCAGGCGGCGGAGCTCACCGCCCTGGGCTTCGGCGGCCTGCCCATCTGCATGGCCAAGACCCAGTATTCCTTCTCCGATGACCAGAATCTGCTGGGCGCCCCCGAGGGCTTCACCGTCACGGTGCGCAACATCAAGGTGTCCGCCGGCGCCGGGTTCCTGGTGGCCCTCACCGGCGACATCATGACCATGCCGGGATTGCCCAAGGTCCCCGCCGCCGAGAAGGTGGACGTGGACGAGAACGGTAAGATTTCCGGCCTGTTCTAAGCCAAGATACCAGCGGGCGGGTGGGGACACCCGCCCGCCCCTTATCATGAGGAGTTGATTTTGATGGATACCGCACGGCAGAGCTGCGGCGATTTTCTGGATGCCCTGGCCTCCAAGGCGCCCGTCCCCGGCGGCGGCGGCGCCTCCGCTCTGGTGGGCGCCCTGGGGGCCGCCCTGTGTACCATGGTGGGAAACTACACCGTGGGAAAAAAGAAGTATGCTGAGGTGGAGGAGGACGTGAAGGCCCTGATGGCGAAGGCGGAGGATCTGCGCGCCCGTCTGCTTGCCCTGGTGGACGCCGATGCCGCCGCCTTTGAGCCCCTGTCCAAGGCCTACGCCATCCCCAAGGAGGACCCCAACCGGGAGCAGGTGATGGAAGAGTGCCTTCGGAATGCCGCCGCCACCCCCATGGAGATCCTGCGGCTGAGCTGTGAGGCCATTGACCTTCACAGTGAGATGCTGGAGAAGGGGAGCGTGATGATGCTCTCCGATGTGGGCACCGGGGTGATTTTCTGCTGGAGCGCCCTGTACGGCGCGGCCCTCAACGTGAAGGTCAACACCAAGAGCATGGCCGACCGGGCCTATGCCCAGGCTATGAATGAGGAAGTGGACGCCCTGGTGGAGCGGTACTGGAAGATCGCCGAGGGCGTTTATGAAGCGGTTTTAGGGAGGTTTGCCTGATGGCGGAGCATTGGAAGGGGGCCCCTGTGGCCCAGGCCCTGACGGAGCGGCTGGCCGCCCGGGCGGACCAGCTGAAGGTCCAGGGCATCGTCCCCACTCTGGCTATCGTGCGGGTGGGGGAGCGGCCGGAGGATTTGTCCTACGAGCGGGGAGCCCTCAAGCGGTGTGAAAAGGTGGGTATCCGTGTCAGGCAGTTTGCATTGCCCAAGGAATCCAGCCACGGGGACCTGCTGGAGGTCATCCGGCAGATCAACGCGGACCGGGAGATCCACGGCTGCCTGCTCTTCCGGCCTCTGCCGCCCCAGATGGACGAGGAGGCCATCTGTGCGGCCCTGGACCCGGCCAAGGATGTGGACGGCATCACCGACGGTTCGCTGGCGTCGGTGTTTGCAGGCAGCGGGGCCGGCTATCCCCCCTGCACCGCCCAGGCCTGTATGGAGATTTTGAACTACTACGGCTGCGACCTCACCGGTAAGCGGGCGGTGGTGGTGGGCCGGAGCCTGGTGGTGGGCAAGCCTCTGGCCATGCTGCTGCTGGGGCAAAACGCCACTGTCACCCTCTGCCACACCCGCACCGCCGACCTGGCCGCCGAGTGCCGCCGGGCGGAGGTGCTCATCGCCGCCGCCGGACGGGCCAGCATGATAGGTCGGGACCATCTCTCACCCGGCCAGCTGGTGCTGGACGTGGGTATCAACGTGGACGAGGAGGGCAATCTGGTAGGCGACGTGGACTTTGCCGCCGCCGATGCCATCGTCGGTGCGGTGACGCCGGTGCCTGGCGGCGTGGGTGCCGTGACCACCTCGGTGCTGGCGGCCCATGTGCTTCAGGCCGCGGAACAAGCCAGATAACAAAAACAGGCGCTGCCGCTGGCAGCGCCTGTTTTTCATGATAGATTATAGTCCGCCCATCAGGAAGCTGGCGGCGTGTTCCATGGCCTCGTTGGCCTTCTTCATGGGGAAGGTCTGAAAGACGTGCCACATCTTGTCCCATACCTCCAGACGGCAGGGCACCGAAGCCTTGAGCATCCGGTTGCGCAGCCGGACCGAATCGGAGAGCAGCAGCTCGTTGGTGCCCGCCTGGATCAGGGTGGGGGGAAAGCCGGTGAGATCGGCGAACAGGGGGGACAGACAGGGATCGGTCAGATCCTTCCCCCGGGCGTAGGCGTCCCGGGTGGCGTAGATATAGTTGAGGGTGAGTACGGGGTCGATGTCGGCCCGCTCCTGATAGGACTTGCCGCTGGCCGTCATGTCGGTCCAGGGGGAGAAGAGAAGCAGCGCCCGGGGAAGCAGACGGCCCGCCTCTTTCAGTTTGTGGGTGAGCACCAGCGCCAGGTTGCCGCCGGCGGAATCGCCCGCCACAATGATGTCCCGGGCGCCGTAGCCCAGATACATCAGATGATCCCAGGCCTGGAGGGCGTCCTCCACGGCGGCGGGGTAGGGGTGCTCGGGGGCCAGGCGGTACTCGAAACTCATGACCTGCAGTCCGGTGACCAGAGACAGCTTGGAGCCGAGAATGCGGGAGTAGCCCAGGGTGCCGCTGGTGTAGCCGCCGCCGTGGCAATAGAGGACGGCCTTCCTGCGGTCATAGCTCCGGTGGGGCCTGATCCAGGCACAGCTCATCTCGCCCAGGGAGAAGGGTTCCCAGCTCATGCCGCCCATGGGGGCCACCAGACGGCCCAGGAGCTCCTGACTTTTGCGCTGGCGGGTCAGATCTTCCACATTCATGACCTCGGGGGTGGTGGCGCTGTGGATGGCCTTCAATGCCCGCATGAAAGGGGCCAGACGTTGCTTTTCCGCCCGCTGTCCGGCCAGCTCCTGACGCTTGCTGTGGTGGCTCATGATGCCGTCTCTCCTTATTTCAGGGTAATTCGATAAACCGCATTATACCACAGGGGAGGATGAAAGAAAAGAGCGGGGCGGCCTCTCTTTTTCGGCTGGGGAGTTTACTTTCCCTTGTGAGCGACAACGGAATGTGGTATTCTTTTTTCAGGAAAGGGGGGCGCGTCATGGCGGCAGATCGAACCGGCGGACAAAAGGGAAAGCATAAAGAGTGGTACCGGCTGGACAATGCGGCTGTGGTCTACTCCGCCATCCAGAAGGAGACCTACTCGGCGGTATATCGCTTCTCTGCCGTGATGGATCAGCCGGTGGACCCGGAGGCCCTCCAGCGGGCGGTGGACAAGACCATGCCCCGCTTTCCCAGCTTTCGGGTGCGTATCAAGCCGGGGATCTTCTGGTATTATTCTGAGTTCAACGACGCCCCCGGTCCCTTTGTGCAGAAGGATATTGCCAATCCCTGCCAGCCCGTGCGCTTTGACCAGGGGGATGGGTGGCTGGTGCGTTTTTTCTACTATGAGCGGCGGATCTCCCTGGAGGTGTTTCACGCCATCAGCGACGGCGGGGGCGCCATGACCCTGCTGCGTACTTTGCTGGCGGTCTATCTCCGGGAGCTGGGCTACCAGATTCCCAATACCTGCGGGGTGCTGGACGTGGATCAGCCCCCCAGGCCGGAGGAGCTGGAGGACGCCTACGCCCGGTACGCTACCGTAAAGGCCAGAAGCTTTACCACGTTGAAGAAGGCCTATGCCAACGCCGGCACGCCGGAGCCCTTCTATACCCTCAACGTGACCATGGGCTTCTGCTCGGTGCGGCAGCTGAAGGAGAAGGCCAAGGAGCACGGGGCATCCATTACGGAATATCTGACGGCGGTGCTGCTGAAGGTGTTGGTGGACAAGCAGCACCGGGAGGGCCCCAAGAAGGAGCTGCCGGTGTCCCTGGCCATTCCCATCAACCTGCGGCCCTGGTTCCCCACGGAGAGCCTGCGGAACTTCATCCTCACCGTCCGGCCCTGCATCGACCCCAGCCTGGGGGAGTATACCTTTGAGGAGATCGTCAGCCAGGTACACCACTATCTGCGGCTGAACATCAACCGGCAGCAGATGCAGGCGGAGCTGGCGGGCAACGTGAAATTTGCCCGGAACAAATTTGTTCAGATTATGCCCATTGCCCTGAAAAAGCCGGGTATTGCCTTCGGCTACTGGATGGCGGGGGTGCGGCCCTATTCCGGGACCTATACCAATCCCGGCCCCTTCCAGGTGCCGGAGGAGATGCGGCCCCACATCCGCCGGATGGAGGTCATCCTGGGCCAGGCCACCATGCCCCGGGTCCACTGCGCCTCCATCAGCTACGGCGATATCATGGAGATTACCTTTGCCGGGACCCAGAAAGAGACCGATACCGAGCGGGACTTTTTCCGCTTTTTGGTGCGGGACGGCGTCCATGTCAAAGTGGAGAGCAACCGCGCCCAGTAAGGAGGAAACGCCATGTCCTATTGTGTTCATTGCGGGGTGGAGCTGGACGCCACCGCCACCTTCTGTCCCTTGTGCCAGACCAAGGTGGTGGACCCGGGCCGTCCGCCCGACACAGCCTCCCCCAAACCCTTTCCCACCGAGCGGGCGGAGGTGCCCCCCATCCCCAAAGGAGCGGTGGCGGCGGCCATCACCGCCATGCTGGCCTGCGTGGCGGTGGGGTGCGGCCTGCTCAACCTGTTTCTCAAGCCGGGGCGGGCCTGGTCCCTCTATGTGATTGGCGCCACCATCATGCTGTGGCTGTGGATCGTGCTGCCCCTCATTTTCAAGCGCATCCCCCTGCTGGTGCGCAGCGTCATCAATGTGGCGGCGGTGGCCCTGTATGTCTACCTGATGTCGGTGGACCTGAACGGCAGGGCCTGGTATCTGGGCCTGGCGGTGCCCATCATCCTGTGGGGCGGCGCGGTGTGGCTGCTGCTGTCCCTGATGCTGCGGGTCTATCACCGCTCGGTTATCAGCAGCGCCGCCATCCTCATCAGCAGCCTGGGCGTGTTTCTGCTGGGGGTGGAGTTTTTCATCGACCGCTGGCTCACCGGCCAATGGGACCCCTCCTGGTCCCTGGTGGTGCTCACCATCTGCGTGTGTACCGTGATCCCCCTGGTGGTGATCCGGCGCATCCCCGCCTTCCGGGAAGAGGTGCGCCGCCGGTTCCATACCTGAATCCGAAGCTTAAAAAGGCCGCCCTGCCGGGCGGCCTTTTTGCGTGAAAATCGGGATATTCAGCGGGATTCCCGGTGGAAAAGACGGTGGAAAAATCCGCCGCGCTTCTCCTGGGGAGCTGGGGCGTTGATCACAGCCCGGGCCTCCTGTACGGCCTGTTCCATCAGCGCCGCCTGGGCGTTGACAGCGGGGGCGCCCTCCTGCCGGGGCACCGGCGTGTAGCTGCCGTCGGGGCCCATATTGCGGGCCTTCACGTTGTCGGAGCAGAACAGCTCCACATACTGCCGGATCTGCCGCCGCACATCCGGGTCCACCACCGGGCAGGCGATCTCCACCCGGCGCTCGGTGTTGCGGGTCATCAGGTCGGCGGAGCCGATGTAGAGGCGGGTGCCCTCTCCCACGCCGAAGGCGTAGATCCGGGGGTGCTCCAGGTAGCGGCCCACGATGGAAAAGACCCGGATACGGTCGGTGAGGCCGGGTACGCCGGGCCGCAGGCAGCAAATACCCCGCACGTTGAGGGTCACCGGTACCCCCGCCTGGCTGGCTTCAGCCAGCTTGTCGATGAGCTCCCGGTCGGTGACCGAGTTGACCTTGAAGAAGATACGGGCGGGCTGGCCCTGACGGGCCTTCTCGATCTCCCGGTCCATCAGGCCCAGGATGCGGTTTTTCAGACTGTGAGGGGCCACCAGCAGCTGGTGATACTCGCCGTGGAGGTTGGAGGTGGACATATTCTGGAAGAAAGCCGCGCCGTCGCCGCCGATGGCGGGGCTGGCGGTCATGAGACAGAAGTCGGTGTACAGCTTGGCCGTCTTTTCATTGTAGTTGCCGGTGCCGATCTGGGTGATGTACTGGATGCGGCCCTTCTCCCGGCGGGTGATGAGGCAGATCTTGGAGTGGACCTTGTAATGCTCAAAGCCGTAGAGGATGGTACAGCCCGCCTCCTCCAGCCGCTGGGCCCACGCGATGTTGTTCTGCTCGTCGAACCGGGCCCGCAGCTCCATGAGCACCGTCACGTCCTTGCCGTTTTCCGCCGCCGCCGCCAGGTACTCCACCAGCTTGGCGGTGGAGGCCAGCCGGTAGATGGTGATTTTAATGGACAGCACCGCCGGATCGTTGGCGGCCTCCCGCACCAGCTGGAGGAAGGGCTCCATGGAGTGGAAGGGGTAGAACAGCAGGGTATCCCGCCGCAGGATCTGGGGGATCAGCTTCTCCCCCTTCACCAGTCCGGCGGGCCACTGGGGGGTATAGGGGGGATAGCACAGAGCCGCGGCGCTCTCCTCGGGCAGCTTGCCCTCCAGGGAGTAGACGTAGCCCATAATGAGAGGGCTTTTGGAGCGGAACACCTGCTCGGCGGTCAGATTGAGCCGCTGGCAGAGAAACTGCTGCAGCTCGGCGGAGGCCTCCCCCTGGATCTCCAGCCGCACGGGGGCCAGCCGGGCCCGCTTCTTCAGCACCTTCTGCATATGGGCCCGGAAATCCTCGCCCACATCGTAGTCCTCATCCTCAGGGCTGATGTCGGCATTGCGGGTGACCGAAATGACGCACTTCTCCTCCACCTGGTAGGTCTCAAAGAGCTGGTCGGCAAAGTGAAGCACGATCTGCTCGGTGAGCAGGTAGCGCACGCCCTGCTCCTCCAGCAGGAGGTAGGGGGGCAGCGCCTTGGGGATGGGCACCAGGCCGAAGCAGCGGGTGTTGCCCAGACGCAGGGTGAGGGCGATGGTCAGGCTGTTGGAGGGCAGATGGGGGAAGGGGTGGTGGCTGTCCACCACCATGGGGGACAGGATGGGCAGGGCGTAATCCTTGAACCACCGCTCCACCTGCTTGCGCTCCTTGCCGTCCAGCTCCCCGGGGGTCAGGTTGCAGATGTTGCAGGTCCGCAGCCGCTTCTCCAGCTGGGAAACGATCTTGTCCTTCTGCTTGTAGAGGGCGGGTACCGCCTTGAAGATGGCCTGGAGCTGCTCGGTGGGGGTGAGGCCGCTTTTGCTGTCCACATGGGTCTGCTTGGACAGCGTCATGTCGTAGATGGAGCCCACCCGGATCATGAAGAATTCGTCCAGGTTGCTGGTAAAAATGGCGGCGAATTTCAGCCGCTCGAAGAGGGGGACGCTCTCGTCCTTGGCCTCCTCCAGCACCCGCTCGTTGAAGCGCAGCCAGGACAGCTCCCGCTCCTGGGTGTAGCGTGTGTCAATCTCTTTATTGGTCATGGCTGGTTCCCTCCATCACGCGGCGGAGCAGATAACCCTCCCGGACGCCGCAGGCGCTGACCGATACGGTGGATACCTTATAGGCGTCCAGAATGGCGGTGAGGATGGCCAGGCCGGGCAGAATGGTGTGGACCCGGTCGGGCACCGAGCGCAGGATCTGCCGCAGGGTATCCTGATCGCCCTTTTTCAGCCCCTTGTACAGGGCGTGGATTTCCCCGGCGGGGATGATCCGGTTGTCCGGGTCGGCGCCGGACAGGTCGTTGCACAGCTTGGCGGCGGCCCGGAAGGTGCCGCCCACGCCGGTCAGGTGGCTGCACCGCAGACCGGCGGTCTTGGCCTTTTCCAGCTCCTCCTTCACGTCGGAGCGGATGGCCTTCCGCTCCTCCTTGGTGGGGAAGAGGCCGGAGACGTGTTTGGTGAAGAGGGACAGGGAGCCCATAGGCAGGGAGCAGCCAGAGGTGATGGCCCCGTCCCGGTAGGCCACCAGTTCGGTGGAGCCGCCGCCCACATCGGCCAGCATACCGGAGCCCGGCGCGCCGCCGCCCACGGTGGCCCCCAGGAAAGAAAAGGCGGCCTCGTCAGCCCCCGACAACACCTCTACCTTGATCCCGGTCACCGCCTCAATGGTCTCCAGGGCCTCCTCGGTGTTGACGATGTTGCGCAGGGAGGCGGTGCCGAATACATAGAGGTCGGCAATGTCGAAATTGCGCAGCAGAGCCTTGAAGCCCGCCAGCACCCGGCAGGCCACCAGGATGCCGCTGTCGGAAAGCAGGCCGTTTTTGATATAGCCGGCCAGACCGGCCATTTCCTTTTTATTCATGAGGAGCTTAAACGTCTGCCCCTCCCAATGATAGATAGACAGGCGGATGGTGTTGGAACCCACATCCACGATCCCGCATTTCATGTGATGATACACCTCTCTTTAGATATCTAGTTTACGCGATTTCCTCCCCATTATCAATGGGATTTACAGAAGATTTACAAGCGTCGTCCATGGTTCTGCGGGCTGCCACCAGAGCCAGGCCGTCCCCCAGGGTACAGAAAAAGGCGGACAGAACGGCAAGTTCCTCGGCGGAGCGGTTGTGGGCCAGCCGGGCGGCGGCCAGCGCGGCGGCGGGCAGCAGGGTCTCGCCGGAGGGCGGGGTGTACACAGGCCTCATCTCCCTTCTCTCCAATGTATGGCGGCGGGAGATGCGGGTTGACGGCGGCGGCGGATATGGGTACAATGAGAGGAACGAAAGGGGAAGAACCGTATGAATATGCCTCTCATTCTGCTTTATAATCTGGACACCCCCAAGGGAGCCAAGATCCGCCGGATGTGCCTGCCTCTGGGCCTGCGGACCCGGCTGGTGACGCCGGAGGAATACGGCCTGACGCTGGGCGAGCTGGCGGAGGGCACCGCCCCTGAGACCCCCTGGACCGGGGAAACCTTCGGGGACGAGATGTTGGTGCTGGTCAACTGCCCCGGTCCTCTGCTGGACCGGTTCCTCCAGGGCTTCCGGCGGAACAAGATCCCGGCGGTCTACCTCAAGGCGGTGCTGACCCCCACCAACCGGACCTGGAACTCGGTGGCCCTCCACGGTGAGCTGGTCCGGGAGCGGCAGGCCATTGCCCAGGGCCAGGGGGCCCACGCCGGGCAGACATCCGGGAAGGAAGGGAACTGACGTGCACAACGAACTGACCAAAAAGGACATTCAGATGATGCGGGAGGAGCTGGATTACCGCCGTATCCAGCTGCGCCCCCAGCTGCTGGAGGCGGTGAAGGAGGCCCGGGCCTTCGGCGACCTCAGCGAGAACTTTGAGTACAAGGCTGCCAAGCAGGAGAAAAACCGGAACGAGAGCCGCATCCGCTACCTGGAGAATATGATCCGCACCGCCAAGGTGCTGCCGGACGAGCCGGTGACCGACGGGGTGGGCCTCTACGACAAGGTGACGGTATTTCTGGAGGACGAGGGGGATACCGAGACCTACCAGATCGTCACCACCATGCGGCAGGACGCTCTCCATGGCCTCATCAGCAAGGAGTCGCCCATGGGCCGCGCCCTGCTGGGCCGCAAGGTGGGGGAGACCTTCCGCATCCAGGTCAATGACAGCTACGGCTACGATGCCAAAGTGCTGGCCATTGAAAAGGGAGAGGACGACGGCTCCGCTCCTCTGACCGGATTTTAACGAAAAAAGGACGCATTGCTTGTGCAATGCGTCCTTTTCTGTTAAAAGCCCCAGGCGGATTTCAGCAGGGACAGGGCGGGAGCCATGTCCTCGGCAGCCACCCGGGTATAGCCCAGGATGAGGGCGGGAGGCCGGTGGGCTGGGGGCGGGGTCAGGTCGCAGATGGACAGAGGGGACACTCCAACCCCCACCTCCGCCGCCCGGGCGGCCAGCTCCCCCTCGTTCCACCGCTTGTCCATCCACAGCAGCAGGTGGAGGCCGGCGTCACCGCCTTCAAAGGAGCCCACCTGGGTCAGACCGGTGTCCCGGGCGGCGGCCAGCAGGGCCTCCCGCCGGGCCTTGTACCGGGTGCGGGTGCGGTTCAGGTGGCGCTCAAAGTGGCCCCGGTCCATGAACCGGGCCAGAGCATACTGCTCGAAGGAGGGGACGGTGGAGGAGTAGAACCAGAACTCCCGCCGCCACCGCTCCACCAGGTGGGGGGGCAGCACCATGTAGCTGATGCGCAGGGAGGGGGCCAGGCTTTTGGCGAAGGTGTTGAGGTAGATGACCCGCTCCATGCTGTCCAGGCTTTGCAGGGCCGGAATGGGCCGGCCGGAGAAGCGGAACTCACTGTCGTAATCGTCCTCCAGGATATAGCGCCCCGGCTGCCTGGATGCCCAGCGCAGCAGGGCCTGCCGCCGGGTCACCGGCATGATGATGCCCAGGGGAAAGTGGTGGGAGGGGGTGACGTGGACCACCTGCACCTTGTGCCGGTCCAGCTCGTCCACCATCAGACCCTGGTTGTCCAGGGGGATGGGTTCCACCTGGACCCCGCAGCTGCCCAGGATGCGGTGGGTCTTGGTATAGCCGGGGTTCTCCACCCCGTAGCGGCCCTCCCGGCCCAGTAGCTGGACCAGCAGGCTGGTGAGTACCTCCGATCCGGCGCCCACCACGATCTGGGCCGGGTCGGCCTGGATGCCCCGGAAGCGGTAGAGGTGAGCGGCAATGGCCTCCCGCAGCTCGGGCACCCCCTGGGGATGGGGGGTATTGAGCAGGGTGTCCTCCTGCTGGGACAGCACCTCCCGCATCAGCTTGGCCCAGGTGGCGAAGGGAAACAGGGCGGTGTCTACGGCGCTGGTGGAGAAGTTGTAGCGGAAGGCGGGTCGGGCGGGCTCTTCTGGCGGGGGCAGAGGGGCGGAGGAGGTTCTGGCGGGGGCCGCCTCCGCCGCCTGTACAAAGAAACCCCGCTTGGGCTGGGAGCGGAGGTAGCCCTCCGCCAGCAGCTGGTTATAAGCCCCCTCCACCGTCACCACACTGATTTTCAGGTGGGCGGCCAGGGCCCGCTTGGAGGGCAGCCGCTCCCCGGCGGCCAGCCGTCCAGACTCAATCTCCCCCCGGATGTGGCGGTAGAGCTGCTCATACAAGGGCATGGAAGCGCTGCTGTCCAAAATGGGTGTGAGCATGACGAACCTCCTGTCTGACCTGATTGATTCTGTCTGTTAGTATATCTGATCCAAGGTCAGAGAGCAAGGGTGTCCGAAGTCCATCGAAACTGGTCCCACGATAAAAAAGATTGCCGCCGGGGCTGCCGTATGAAAGGGACCGCCGGGGACATACTGAACACAGACACAGAGAAGGAGGCAGGGACCATGCAGGGGAAGGTTGAGATCTGCGGCGTCAATACGGCAAAGCTGAAGGTACTGAAAAACGAGGAGACCATGGAGCTGCTCCGGCGGGTGAAGCAAGGGGACATGGAGGCTCGGGAACAGCTCATTGCAGGCAATCTGCGGCTGGTGCTGTCGGTGATCCAGAAATTTTCCGGCCGGGGAGAGAACGCCGACGATCTGTTTCAGGTGGGGTGTATCGGACTGATCAAGGCCATCGACAATTTCAACACCGATCTGGACGTGCGTTTTTCCACCTACGGCGTGCCAACGATTATACATCTGGGGAAATACATTAAACTTTCGATTTTAGAATCCGGAATCTTGAATCTAAACTGTATCCGTGGTAAAATAAACAAGAAATCAACCGCGGACAGCGAGGAGGAGTGGATACCGTGAACAGCACCATGTCGAAGCTGAGTGTGGCCGTACGCAAGCCGGTCATTAAAATCGTCAGCAAACCCACCCCCGTGACCTACATCGGGCCGGGACGGGCCAAGGAGGCCGGTCGCCTGCTGCAAATGCTGGGGGCCAAAAAGGCTCTGGTGATCACCGATTCCTTCCTGCATCAGTCCGGCCTGCTGGACGGGGTGGAGGAGAGCATCCGGAACGCCGGAGTGGAGCATATTGTGTATGACGGGGTGCAGCCCGATCCCACCTTTGCCATTGTGGCCGAGGCCAAAAAGGCCTGCTCCGGCTGCGACGCGGTGGTGGCGGTGGGCGGCGGATCGGTGATGGACACCGCCAAGGCGGTGGCCGCCGCCGTGGCCAACCACACCAGCGCCGAGGCCCTGGCCGGGATGCTGAAGGTGCGCCGCCGGCCCCTGCCCCTCATCGCGGTGCCCACCACCGCCGGTACCGGCAGTGAGACCACCGTGGCCGCCATCATCTCGGACTCCATCACCCACAGCAAGAAGCAGCTGCTGGACCCCAAGCTGGTACCCATGTTCGCCATTCTGGACCCGGAGCTGACGGTGGGTCTGCCCAAGCACACCACCGCCCACACCGCCCTGGACGCCCTGACCCACGCCCTGGAGGCCTATGTGGCGGGCTATGCCGACGAGGAGACCGACCGTCAGGCCCGCATTGCCGTCCGGCTCATCTTCCAGTACCTGCCCAAGGTCCAGGAGAATCCGGCGGACCTGGAGGGCCGGGAGGCCCTGCTCACCGCCTCCTTCTTCGCGGGCATGGCCTTCACCCGTACCTATGTGGGCTATGTCCACGCCTTTGCCCACACCATCGGCGGCAAGTTCGGCGTGCCCCACGGCCTGGCCAACGCGGTGCTGCTGCCCCATATCATGCGCTACTACCTGCCTGTGTGTAGTAAGCAGTTTGCCGAGCTGGGCCGGATGCTCAAGCTGGGGATG
This sequence comes from Candidatus Flavonifractor intestinigallinarum, assembly GCA_019119165.1. Taxonomy (GTDB): domain Bacteria; phylum Bacillota; class Clostridia; order Oscillospirales; family Oscillospiraceae; genus Flavonifractor; species Flavonifractor intestinigallinarum. The sequence continues at coordinate 20,246 of DWXO01000100.1, forward strand.
CCGGGAGACAGCGACCAGATCAAGGCCACCCGCTTTGTGAAGCTGCTCTATAAGCTCAACCGGCAGATGGGCATTCCCACCCGGTTTGAGAAGTTCCCCGCCTCCGCCATCGAGGAGGTTATCGATATGGCCTTCCAGGAGTGCCACGGCACCTATCCGGTGCCCCGGTACTTCACCCGGGAGCACGCCCGCAAGCTGATGGAGGCGGTGTGCGCCAAGGAGGAGGCCTGAGTTCAGGCAGTTAAGCCCGCCCCGACCGCGGGGCGGGCTTTTCCATGATGCGGGAAGGAGGGATCTGGATGCCATACCAGATCACAGAAAACTGCGTGGGCTGTACCCTGTGCGCCAAAAGCTGCCCGGTGGGAGCCATCAACGGCACGGTCAAGCAGGTACATACCATCGATCCCGTCCGCTGTACCCAGTGCGGGGTGTGCGGCCGGGTGTGCCCCAGAGGGGCCATTGAGGGACCCCTGCCTGGCCTCTACAGCCATAAGGTTCCCAAGGAAAAATGGCCCAGACCGATCATCGACACCAACTTGTGTACCGCCTGCTCCATGTGTGTGCTTGCCTGCGGCTTCTCCTGCCTGTCCATCAGCCTGCCCCGGCAGAAGGGGGATCTGGAGGTATTCGCCCAGCTGAGCGTTCCGGACAAATGCGTGGGCTGCGGTCTGTGCGCCCGAGCCTGCGGCATCGGGGCCATTACCATGAAGGAAGGGGTGGGAGCATGATCCTGCCGGTCTATGCCCAAGTGGACCTGACAAACGGCCGGTGGCGGAAGTGTACCATCTCCGCCAGGCTGTTTGAGCAATATCTGGGTGGTAAGGCCCTGGGGGCCAGGCTGCTCACCGATCTGACGACCGCGGGACTGGACCCCCTCAGCCCGGAGGCGGTGCTCATTGTCAACACCGGATCCATGAACGACACCGGCGCTCCCAGCTCCAGCCGGTTCAACATGACCTTCAAAAATGTCCTCACCGGCGGGATCGCCTCCTCCAACTGCGGCGGACCCTTCGGGATGCTGCTGAAAAAGGCGGGCTTTGACGGGCTCATCCTGTGCGGAAAGGCCCCGGAGCTGAGCATGGTGGTGGTGGAGGACGGCAAGATCCGCATCGAGGCCTGCCCCCAGCTCCAGGGTCTGGACACCGAGCGCACCCAGGAGGAACTGCCGGAGCGGTACGGCAAGCTGGTCATCGGCCCCGCCGGAGAGAACGGGGTGCGCTTTGCCTGCGCCGCCAGCGGCGAGCGGGTGGCTGGGCGCTGCGGCGCAGGGGCCGTCATGGGCAGCAAGAACCTGAAAGCGGTCATTGCCTACGGCACCCGGGAGGTGGTGAAGGCCAACCCCGAGGGCTTTGAGGCCCACACCCGCAAGTGGGTCAAGCTGCTGAAAAAGCACCCCATGACGGGCGACAGCCTGCCCCGGTACGGCTCGGCGGGCCTTGTGAGCAAGGCCAACGCCTCCGGCGTGCTGCCCACCCGCAACTTTACCCGTGGCCGGTACGAGTACTATGAGGAGGTCAGCGGGGAGACCCTGGCGGACACCAGGCTGACCCGCAACAGCAGCTGTGTCAGCTGCCCCATCCGCTGCGAGCGGCGGGTGAAGGTAAAGGGCAAGGAGGTCAAGGGGCCGGAGTACGAAACTCTGGGCCTCTTTGGACCCAACCTGGAGAACCGGGACCTGGACCTCATCAATGAACTGAACTACAAGTGCGACCTGCTGGGTATGGACACCATCTCCCTGGCGGGTACCATCGCCTTTGCCATGGAGCTCCAGGAGAAAGGGATGGGGGATTTTGGCCTGAAGCCCGGCCAGCCAGACGACCTGCCCCGGGTGGTGGAGGACGTGGCCTACCGCCGGGGTCCCGCCGGGGAGCTGTCGGTGGGCAGCAAGGCCTTGAGCGAGAAGTACGGCGGCGCCGACTTTGCCATCCACGCCAAAGGGCTGGAGCTGGCCGCCTATGAGCCCCGGAAGAGCGTGGGCATGGGCCTGGGCTACGCCACCGCCAACCGGGGCGGCTGCCATCTGAACGGTGGCTATCTGGCCCTGCTGGAGTCGGTGGGCGTCATCAGCATGGACGCCCAGACCCCCAAGGGTAAGCCGGAGCTGACGGTGTTCTTCCAGAACGGTATGGAGGCGGCCTCCGCCGCCGGGTTCTGCCTGTTCACCATGCAGGCCATGATCCCCGGCATCCTGTTCAAGTTCGGACCTGCCAGCTTTGCCTGCCGGGCGGCGGGCAAGGTAATGCTGTCCGCCCGGCCTCTGCTGGGCCGGATCTGGAAGTTTATGCCCTGGATCATGCCCATCAACTGTATGCTGGTACCCCACAGCAAGTCCATTGCCCTGGTCACCGGCCTGCCCATGACCATCGGTAAATTCTTCACCGTGGGGGAGCGCAGCTATAATGTGGAGCGGCTGTACAACCTGCGGGAGGGCCTGACGGCGGCGGACGACGCCCTGCCCGGACGGCTCACCAGGACGCCCCAGGACCCGGACCGGCCGGACACGGTGGTGCCTTTGGACAAGATGCTGCCGGTGTACTACAAGGTCCGGGGCTGGGATTCCCACGGCGTGCCCACCGCCAAGCGGCTGAAACACCTGGGCATCCCTCTGCCGGAGGGGGGATAAGATGGCGTTGGTGCGCTACCACGGCCGGTTGGCCGACCTTACCGGCTGCCGGGAGGAACCAATAGACGGGACCAACGTGTCCCGGCTGCTGGATCAGATCAAGAAGCGCCGCGGGGTTGAGGCCTACCGGCTGGCAAAGCGGAGCCACATCATTGTGGACAAACGCTCCGCCGGGGCGGAGAAGGGCTTCCGCACCCCCACGGGACCGGACAGCGTGGTGGAGTTCATTCCCGTGTGCGGCGGCGGTTAGGAGGGCGCTGTGGAACTGGAGCGATACCGACGGCAGCTGGCCATCCCGGAGATCGGACCGGAGGGCCAGCACAAGCTGGCCGACTCCTCGGTGCTGGTGGTGGGAGCCGGGGGCCTGGGGGGGCCGCTGCTTTACGCCCTGGCCGGCGCCGGGGTGGGGCGTTTGGTAATAGTGGATGGCGACACCGTCTCCCTCAGCAACCTGAACCGGCAGTTCCTCTTTGACCAGGCCGATCTGGGCCGCCCCAAGGCGGAGATGGCCGCCCGGCGGCTGTCCGCCTTCAACCCGGACCTGCGGGTGGAGGGGGTGGAGGCCTGGCTGGATGAGAAAACGGGAATGAATCTGCTGGCGGACTGCCAGCTGGCGGTGGCGGCGGTGGACAATCTGCCCGCCCGGCTGGCCCTCAACGCCGCCTGCGCCCAAAAGAACATCCCCCTGGTCAACGGCGGGGTGGAGGGCTGGTACGGCTCGGTGATGGCGGTAGAGTTCGGAAAAACCCCCTGCCTGGCCTGCTGCTATGCCGGGACTGCGCCGGAGGAGGGCGGTCAGGCTCTGGGGGCGGTGACCGGCGCGGTGGCCTCCCTGATGGCCTCTGTTACCCTTCAGATGCTGCTGGGGCACAACCCCATTCCGGGGGAACTGCTGCTCTACGACGGCAGACGGCTGGAACTGGACCGTGTGCCGGTGGAGCGGGGCATGGGCTGCCCCGTCTGCGGAATATGTTGATGGAAGGACCTGCTGTGAAAACGGCAGGTCCTTTTGTCTGCCTTCGGGCAAAACCGGGCACACTGAGAGCGGAGGCGATTTCATGGAAATACGGCGCTATATCAACGGCAAGCCGGTGTCCGGCAAGGATTTGCCGCCCCAGCAAGTGGAAAACCCGGTGCTGGTCCGTCTGCTGCGGCAGGCCAGAGCCAGAGGACGGCGGCGGTGACGGTAAAAAAAGGAATTGCACCCGGCGGGGATCATCCGGTACAATGGACCCCATGACACAGCATCAGGAGAGAAACATGACAGAACTTGTGGAAAACCAGCCCCTGCGGGCCCTCTATATCCGGGTGTCCACCGAGGCCCAGGCGGAGGAGGGATACTCCATCCAGGCCCAGACCGAGCGGCTGGAGGCCTACTGCAAGGCCATGGGGTGGGACAACTACCGCTGTTACACCGACGGCGGCTACAGCGGCAGCAATCTGGACCGGCCGGAGATGACCAGGCTCATCGCCGACGCCCGGGGCGGACAGCTGGCCACGGTGGTGGTGTTCAAGCTGGACCGGCTGTCCAGAAGCCAGAAGGATACCCTCTACCTTATTGAGGACGTGTTTCTGCCCCACGGGGTGGACTTTATCTCCCTCAATGAGAGTATCGACACCTCTACCCCTTACGGACGGGCTATGATTGGTATTCTGTCCGCCTTTGCCCAGCTGGAGCGGGAAAACATCTACCTGCGTACCCGGATGGGCATGGTGGAGCGGGTGCGGCAGGGCTACTGGATGGGGGGTGGCGGGGTGCCTTTCGGCTACGACTACGACCGGAGCACCGGTATTCTGGTGCCCAACGCAGACGCCCCCCGGGTGCGGCAGATGTACGAGCTCTACCTGAAGGGATGGTCCGCCCAGCGGATCGCCCACAGAATGGGGCTGAAATACGACAAGCTGGTGACCCAGATCCTCACCCGCAAGAGCAACATCGGCCTGATCTCCTACAAGGGGGAGGAGTACCAGGGCCTTCACCAGCCCATCGTGCCGGAAGAGCTGTTTTATCTGGTTCAGGACCGGATGAAGGAGCGGGCGTCCAAGCACCGGGCCGCCGGAGGGGGCCACCTGCTCACCGGACTGGTGTACTGCGGCGCCTGCGGGGCCCGGATGCGGTACATCCGCTGGGGCAAGAACGGCTATAAGCTGCGCTGCTATGGACGGGACCCCTCCAAACCCCACATGAAGCGGGGCGACAACTGTCAGGCCGAGGCGGTGTGGGCGGAGGAGCTGGAGGAGCAGGTGCTCCACGACCTGTTCCAGGTGTCCGCCCGGCTGGGGGAGGAGACCGACCCCGTCCCCGATCCTCTGACCCAGCTGGAGGGGGAGATGGACAAGCTGGAGAGCAAGCTGCGGCGGCTCTACCAGCTCTTTGCCGAGGGGGAGGACCCGGTGCTGCTGGACGAGGTGCGGGCGGTGCGCGGTCAGCTGGAGCTGCTGCGGCAGGACTATGAGACCGAGCAGGCCACCTGCCGCCGGGCCGCCCGGTTGGAGGACCTACGGGAGCAGGCGGCGGGCATCAAAGACAGCTGGCCCAATCTCACCCCGGAGGAGCGGCAGGCGGTAATCCGGGACTGCGTGGAGCGCATTGTGGTGGACGGGCCCAAAGTGGAGATCTATTACACCTTTTTGAAGCATGGGGCGGAGTCATAGAGAATTTTCCCTAACAGCAGTATCATGCCGATGATTGTTGGGGAAATCCGCCGCTACCTCCGGGACAACTCCTCTCTCCGGGTGTCCCGGTCCATGCGGGACACCGCCTACCGGGTTCTCCAGGCCAAGGAGAAGTTTATGAACGAGCACCAGCGGGAGCCCAGCATGGAGGAGATCGCCAAGATGCTGGAGCTGAAGCGGGAGGACGTGGTCTTTGCCCTGGACGCCATCGTGGACCCGGTGTCCCTCTACGAGCCGGTGTACGAGCACGGGGGAGATACCATCTGCGTCATGGACCAGGTGAAGGACTCCAAAAACACCGACGAGAGCTGGCTGGAGCACATTGCCCTGAAGGAGGCCATGGAGCGGCTCACCGACCGGGAGAAGCGGATTCTGCGGATGCGTTTTTTTGAGGACAAGACCCAGATGGAGGTGTCCGCCGAGGTGGGTATCTCCCAGGCACAGGTGTCCAGATTGGAAAAAAGTGCAATAAACCGGATGAAAAAGGATCTCTGAAGAACAGATTGCGGATTTGGGGCCGCCATGATACAATGGAGGGGACAACAGACGGAAAGGAGTTCTGATCCCCATGAGCTTTACACTTCCGCAGTATCATGCCCCTGATTTTACCCAGCCCATGTTCCAGAACGCCCCCAGCGTGACCTTCCGCTCCGCCCCCCGGGACGGGGTGGCCCCGGAGGGCTATCACGCCACCAGTATTTTCCCGGAGTATTTCAAGGTCAACGGCGACTGGCTCCTGGCCGAGGAGAGCCGGATGGACTGCGTGGCCGTCCTGCGGGAGGGCAGGATCGCCGTGGTGGAGTTCCGCAACCTGAAGGCGGGGGAGCCGGTGGTGGTAGGCCGGACGGAGGACGCCTCGGAGGGCATCTACATCCATGCCGACGGCTTCGACACTGAGAAGGGGGAGCAGGAGACCTTCTCCTTCCGTCAGGGCCGCTCCCGGGAGACCGCCTACTCCATGGATTACGACTCCATCTATGAGCTGCTCCGCCACGAGAAGGACCACGGGCGCATTTTGTGGGTCATGGGTCCCGCCTGTGCCTTTGACCACGACGCCCGGGACGCCTTTGCCGCTCTGGTGCGGGGTGGCTATGTCCACGGCCTGCTGGCGGGCAACGCCCTGGCCACCCACGACCTGGAGGCGGGCTATCTCCGTACCGCCCTGGGCCAGGACATCTATACCCAGAAGAGTATGCCCAACGGCCACTACAACCACATCGACACCATCAACGCCGTCCGGCTGGCGGGGTCCACCGCCGCCTTCGTCCATTCCGGCAAGGTGAAGGACGGCATCATCTACGAGTGCGTCAACCACGACGTGCCCTTTGTGCTGGTGGGCTCGGTCCGGGACGACGGCCCCCTGCCCGAGGTGTACGGCAACGTGTATGAGGGCCAGGACGCCATGCGGGCCCTGGTGAGAAATGCCACCACCGTCATCTGTATGGCCTCCACCCTCCATACGGTGGCCACCGGCAACATGACCCCCTCCTACCGGGTGGTGGACGGGGTGGTGCGCCCGGTGTACTTCTATTCGGTGGACATCTCCGAATTCGCGGTGAACAAGCTGCGGGACCGGGGCAGTCTGTCGGTACGCACCATCGTCACCAATGTGCAGGACTTTGTGGTCAACGTCCGCAAGGGCGTGCTGTAATCCAAGCGCATAAGGCCCCGGGGCTTTTCAGCCCCAGGGCCTGTCTGTTTGCATGGAAAGGTCAGACGACCAGACTGGAAGTTGAAGTTTCCAACTGTTCTTCACGCTGAAGATGCTGGTTCCTTCTTGTGTTCTGGCGGATCTTGAGCTATCATGACTGTAGAGCAGTCATGATATAATCTTGTTAGTTCATTATAGGTAGAGAAACATGATCCATAGCAAAAGTGAGCGCACTATGGCCCCTCGAAAACAGATAGCTCGGATACACCTTCCGACAGGCGGTGAAGAGAGGAGAAGAGCCCGATGGACTAGAACTTTGGCGGTTTGAAGCGGGAAGACATTCCGTTTATCTTTTGCTTCAAACTGCTGCAGAAGTGAGGGAGACGGATGAACCGTCCCCTTGTCTCACGCGGCTGCAAGTATGAACAAACCAAGGGGATGAGACAAAAGGAGGATCCCTTTGGCACATCGAAAGATCGGGTAACAAAATGAAAAAAATCATGAGTATTCTTATACTTTGCATGATGGTTTCTCTTGTTTCCTCTGCTTGCGCCATAAATGGCGATGGGACTGAGCCTGTACTCTCACTCAATGGCCACGGATTGCTTTTTATCGTTCCCACGATGTCTGAAAAAGAACAACTCTCTTCTGCTTCGGCAGATATTGATACAGTGGGCGAAGCCTCCGCAAAAAACCTACTTGATTACCGCGCAATAGCGCTGCCGGTAGATTACGTCGATCATTTTAATCTGTCCGCCCTATATAAGAACAATGTGCTTATTTACCTCTACGGCGAGCAGGTTTCTGTTAACGCATACATAAATGCTGTAGGCACAGATTCTTTTGGGACCATGTATGAAGATATTACCGGAACTCCCTCAAAAGTGTTAGTTGCGCAGGAGCAAGTTTTTCAGATCATCGGCTCTGTCCCCGGAAACGATCGGTTTGCGGCGTTTATTGACGCTGCCCCTGATGGAGAAATCTCAAACACCCATTTTTATAATATGATTCTTTCGGATTATGTTAGATTTCTTGCTGTTCCCAATACAGTTGTCAAATCCGACCTGAATGTCTCCTTGTCCACTTCTGGGGAATATCAAGTAATGAATTGCGGATGGATATTGGAACGCAATATGGACGAAATCGACCCAAATGCGGATTATTTTGGTATTAAAGCAAAAATGAATCCTATTGTTTTGGGTGGTGGACAAGTCGCAAGATTTACGGAAGTGTATACAGAAATCCAGTTAGGCGACACATCGAAACAACATATTTATCTTTCCAGTCCTTCCAGCACGACCTATGATACAAGCTATTCACTTTCTATTGGTGGCGGCGGCGAGTGGGAGCTTTCCATTTCCGGCTCCTTTAGCGGGGAGGCGACCATTAATAGGTCTGCAAATCATGGTTCCGGAAATGTAAAGTGGACCTTTACTTCTGGAAGTCTTAATGACGGTGAATATGAAACTGGATTAACATTTTCCAGAGACGTTACGTCAGGTTCGCAAACTGTAAAAGCCAACGTTACTTTTGGCGGTAAAACGAAGGGGTGGTCGTCTAGTACGACATTAGGCCCAAAGACCGTAAGCATTGTTTATCCATATTGAGTTGCGGAGACGGTTCTTTTGTAAGCGTAAAACCTATCGACGTATAAAAGATCGGGCGCTAACAACTATTCTGTAGCTTGTCATGACAGTATGTTTTATAGCAGAGATATTTTCCTTACTGGCGAACATATTTGCCGCTCATATGCTCTACACATCTTCTCATCGACACATACAATTCATCCCCCCATAAGACTTTGGCGACGCAATATCTAAAATAGAATGCCGAGCATCTTCCGCACGGAGGATGCTCGGCATTCTTGATGATGCTCAACAGTGTTCGACTGCCGACCTGTGTTTGTAGATTGGCCTGGAAGTTTCCGCCTGTGCTCTTGTATTTCCGAAACCACCAGTATATAATATCACATAATAGGCCTTTTTACAGACCTGTGTGAATCGCTGATAGGAAGAAGGAGGGAGCACAGCCATGAAATTGCTCCAGCTTTTGGAACAAGACTGCACTCTGACCCCCGAACAGCTTGCATCCATGGCCGATATGTCCGTGGAGGACGTGAAGGCGGAGATCAAGCGGTACGAGGATGAAAAAATCATTCTGGGCTATAAGGCCATCGTGGACTGGGACCGCACCGACCGGGAGGCGGTTACCGCCCTCATCGAGGTCAAGGTGACCCCCCAGCGGGGCGAGGGCTTTGACCGGGTGGCCGAGCGGATCTACCAGTACGACGAGGTGGAGAGCGTCTACCTGATGAGCGGCGCCTTTGACCTGACCGTTATCATTTCCGGCCGCACCCTGAAGGAAGTGGCCCAGTTCGTGGGGGAGCGCCTGTCCACCCTGGAGGACGTGACCGGCACCGCCACTCATTTCATCCTGCATAAATATAAGGAAAAGCATCTGATCTTTGAAAAGCAGGAGAAGCAGCCGAAGGAGTGGATTTTCTCATGAACTACGACGAGATACTGTGTAAGCGCATCCAGGATGTGAAGCCCTCGGGCATCCGGCGCTTTTTTGACATTCTGGAGGAGATGAAGGACGCCATCTCCCTGGGCATCGGCGAGCCAGACTTCGTCACCCCCTGGCACATCCGGGATGCCGGCATCTACTCCCTGGAGAAGGGCTTCACCAAGTACACCGGCAACGCCGGTATGGCCGAGCTGCGGCGGGAGATCGCCGCCTATCTGGCCCGCCGCTTCGACCTGCACTACAATTTTGCCGACCAGATCGTGGTCACCGTGGGCGGCAGCGAGGCCATCGACCTGACCCTGCGCTGCCTGCTCAATCCCGGGGACGAGGTCATCGTGCCCGTGCCCTCCTTCGTGTGCTACGGGCCCCTGGCCTCCATGGCCGGCGGCACCCCGGTGTATGTGGAGCTGAAGGCGGAGAATGAGTTCCGCCTCACCCCCGAGCAGCTGCGCGCCGCCATTACCCCCCGGACCAAGGTGCTGGTGCTGCCCTTCCCCTCCAACCCCACCGGCGGCATCATGGGCCGGGAGGATTTGGAGGCCATTGCCGAGGTGCTGCGGGGTACCAATATCATGGTGCTCTCCGACGAAATCTACGCCGAGCTGACCTACGGCCAGCACCATGTTTCCATGGCCAACCTGCCCGATATGTACGACCGCACCATCGTGGTCAACGGCTTCTCCAAGAGCCATGCCATGACCGGTTGGCGGATGGGCTACGTCTGCGGGCCCGCCCCGGTCATCAAGCAGATGCTGAAGCTCCACCAGTTCGGCATCATGTCCGCCCCCACCGTCAGCCAGTACGCCGCCATTGAGGCCATGCGTAACGGCGACGGCGATATCGAGCATATGCGGGACGAGTACGACGGCCGCCGCCGCTATCTGGTGGAGGGCCTGCGCCGCATCGGCCTGCCCTGCTTTGAGCCCAGAGGGGCCTTCTATGTGTTCCCCGACATCCGGGGCACCGGCCTGACCTCCGATGAGTTCTGTGAGCGCTTCCTGATGGAGGAGAAGGTGGCCGTTATCGCCGGTTCCGCCTTCGGACCCGGCGGCGAGGGCTTTGTCCGCTGCTGCTACGCCACCTCTATGAAGGACATTGCCGAGGCCCTGACCCGTATGGATAACTTCCTGACCAACCTGAAGAAAAAGCAGGCCAGAGAGCAGGAGTAAAAAAGGAGGAGAGGATATGTACATCACCTGTCTGGACATGGAGGGGGTCCTGGTCCCTGAGATCTGGATCGCCTTTTCCGAAGCCACCGGCATCCCGGAGCTGCGCCGCACCACCCGGGACGAGCCTGACTACAACAAGCTGATGCGGTTCCGGCTGGACATCCTCAAGGAGCACGGCCTGGGCCTGAAGGAGATTCAGGACACCATTGCCACCATCGATCCCCTGCCCGGGGCCAAGGAATTTCTGGACGAGCTGCGCTCCTTCAGTCAGGTGATCATCCTCAGCGATACCTTTGAGCAGTTTGCCCAGCCCCTGATGAAAAAGCTGGGCTGGCCCACCCTGATGTGCAACACCCTGGAGGTGGCCGCCGACGGTACCATCACCGGCTTCCAGATGCGCTGCCCCCAGTCCAAGCTGACCACGGTGAAGGCCCTCCAGTCCATCGGCTATGACACCATTGCCGCCGGGGACAGCTTCAACGACCTGGGCATGATCCAGGCCAGCAAGGCGGGCTTCCTCTTCAAGAGCACCGACCAGATCAAGGCCGACCATCCGGAGCTGCCCGCCTTTGAGGAATTCCCCGATCTGCTCTCCGCCATCCGGAGGGCTATGGACTGAGTACCACCCAAACTTCATGCCTGGAAGTGAGTGAGCAATATGCTGCGGCAATTTGAGGACCTGGCCTTCCGGCCGGCGGACATCCTGCTGCCCCGAGACTGCGAATACCGCAAGTGGTCGGTGGTGGCCTGCGATCAGTATACTTCCCAGCCGGACTACTGGCAGCGGGTGGAGGAGTATGTGGGTTCCGCCCCCTCCGCCCTGCGGCTCATCCTGCCGGAGAGCTGCCTGGACGGTCCCAATGTAGAGACCGATATTATGGAAGTCAACAACACCATGACCCGCTACCTGCGGGAGGACCGCTTTCAGGAGTTCCCCAACGCCCTCATCTATGTGGAGCGCCGGCTGGACAACCTGAAGGTGCGCCGGGGTCTGGTGGGCATGGTGGATCTGGAGCAGTACGACTATGAGCCCGGCTCCGGCGCTGCCGTCCGGGCCACCGAGGGCACCGTCATGTCCCGCATCCCGCCCCGGGTGGCGGTGCGGAAAAACGCCCCTCTGGAGCTGCCCCACGTCATGCTGCTGACCGACGATCCCCAGAAAACGGTCATTGAACCCTTGGCGGAGCGCAAGGACAGGATGGAGAAGGTATACGACTTCGACCTGATGGAGCGGGGGGGACACATTACCGGCTGGCTGCTGGATGAGGAGAGTATGGTCCTGGTGGCCGGCGCTCTGTCCGCCCTGGCTGATCCCGCCGCCTTCCGGGCCAAATACGGCGCGGAGGAGGTCATGGCCTTCGCCGTGGGAGACGGCAACCACTCCCTGGCCACCGCCAAGGAGTGCTATGAGCGGCAGAAGCGGCTGACCCCCAAGGAGCAGTGGGACCGTTTGCCCGCCCGCTTCGCCCTGTGCGAGCTGGTGAACCTCCACGACCCGGCCCTGGAGTTTGAGGCCATCCACCGGGTGCTCTTTGGCGTGGAGCCGGAGCGGGTAGTGGAGGCTCTGGTGAAGGCATTCCCCGGCGCCTTCCAGGGAGAGGGGGAGGGCCACGTCCTCCGCTATGTCCACGCCGGCGGGCAGGGGGCGGTCACCGTGCCCAACCCAACCGCACAGATGGAGGTAGGCACCCTCCAGCCCTTCCTGGACGCCTATGTGAAGGAACAGGGGGGACGTATCGATTACATCCACGGGGCCGACGTGGCCCGTTCCCTGGCGGCCCGGCCGGGCAACCTGGCCTTCCTGCTGCCCGCCATGGGGAAGGACCAGCTGTTCCCCACCGTGATCCACGACGGGGCCCTGCCCCGCAAGACCTTCTCCATGGGAGAGGCCCACGACAAGCGCTTTTACCTGGAGGCGCGCAAGATCCGATAAGGAGGAGTCTCATGGCAGTCCTGGAGGTCAAGGCCTACGCCAAACTGAATCTGTCCCTGGATGTGCTGGGGAAACGGCCCGATGGTTACCACGATATGCGGATGGTGATGCAGTCGGTAACGCTCACCGATACCCTCCGGCTGGAGACCGGCACCGGGCAGCCCCTGCGTATGGAGAGCAATCTGGGCTTTCTGCCCGCCGACGAGAGCAATCTGGCCGCCGCCGCCGCCCTGCGGCTGTGTGAGGAGGCGGGGGTGGACCACGGTGGGCTGTCCATCAAGCTGGACAAGACCATCCCGGTGTGCGCCGGAATGGCGGGCGGCAGCGCCGACGCCGCCGCCGTGCTCCGGGGGCTGAACAAGCTGCTGGGCCTGGGCCTGTCCGGGACGCGGCTGGAGGAGATCGGTGCCCTGGTGGGCTCCGACGTGCCCTACTGCGTCCGGGGGACCACCGCCCTGGCTGAGGGCAGGGGAGAGATCCTCACCGATCTGCCCCCTCTGCCGTCCTGCCTGGTGGTGCTGTGCAAGCCCGCCTTCTCGGTGTCCACGCCGGAGCTGTTCCGCACTCTGGACGGCTGCCGTATCCGCCGGCGGCCCAATACCGCCGGGCTGATCGAGGCCCTGGGCCAGGGAGATCTGCCCGAGGTGGCCCGGCGGATGTACAACGTCTTTGAGGACGCCCTGCCGCCCCGCCGTGCCCAGGAGATCGATTCCATCAAAAATGTCATGATCCAGCACGGGGCCCTGGGGTCCTCCATGAGCGGCACCGGCCCCACTGTGTTTGGCCTCTTTGATGACGAAACCCGGGCTCACGGCGCTTTCCTTGCCCTGAAGGAGCAGTATCCCGAGACCTTTTTGGTCCGGAGCGTGGAAAATCTGCTGGAGCAGGTATAAAATCAGAAATCACCGTCCACAATGGAGGCAATCCAATGTGGACGGTGATTTTTTATGAAACAGAGCAAGACTCTGCGGCGATGGGAGCTGGCCCTTCTGCTGGGGGTGGCCCTTGCGGCTCTGGCCGGGGTCTGGCTGGACCGGAGTCAGGCGGCCCTGGCCGATCAGGTGATTCGCCTTCATGTGCTGGCCAATTCCGACTCGGAGGCCGACCAGGCCCTGAAGCTGAAGGTGCGGGACAGAGTGCTGGAAACGGCCTCTGATTACTTTGTGCCTGGGGCCACCCTGGAAGAAACCAGAGCGGTTTTGACCGAGCATCTGGCCGACCTGGCAGCCGCCGGGGCGGATCAGGTGGCCCAGGAGGGGTACCGGTATCCGGTGACGGTCTCCCTGGAGGACAACTACTGGTTTCCCACCAAGCAGTACACAGACTTTGCTCTGCCCGCCGGGGAGTACACCGCCTTGCGGGTGGTGATCGGGGAGGGGGACGGCCAGAACTGGTGGTGCGTGGTATTCCCGCCCCTGTGCCTGGGGTCGGTCAGCGAGACAGCCGCCCAGACCGCCCTCAGTGACGGCTTTACCCAGGACCAGGTGTCCCTCATCACCGGCGAGGACGAGGGATATGTGGTGAAATTCAAGGCCATCGAGCTGTGGGAGGAGTTCCAGCACTGGCTCAGCGGCACATAAAAAGGCAGGTCCGGTTCAAGTAGCCGGACCTGCCTTTTGCAGTAATATCAGCCGATGCCGCCGTAGTAGATGCCCAGCACCCACACGGCTGCCGCCACCAGCACATAGAACCGGGCGGTGACGGTGAAGAAGGCACCGGGGCGGCCCTTCCCGCCCAGAGCCAGCTCGTCCTTGATGGTGTCCACACGCAGCACGAAATAGATGAACACGGCCACCAGCAGGGCGCCGAAGGGGGAGACATAAATGGTGATCAGGTCCATCCAGCCGCCCATGCCAGCTAGGGACTCCAGGAAGAGGCCGGGCACGAAGGTGACCACGCCCACGATGAGGGTGGCGGCCCGCCGGGACAGCTTGACGGTGGAGTTGAGGGCCTCGCCGCAGGCCTCCAGCATATTCATCAGGGAGGTAATGCCGGCAAAGAACACCGACACGAAGAAGAGCAGGGCGAAGATCTGTCCGCCGGGCATCTGAGCAAAGACCTGGGGCAGGGTGACGAACATGAGGGAGGGGCCGCTGGTGGGGTCAATGCCGAAGGCAAAGACGGCGGGGATGATGGCAAAGCCAGCCAGCAGAGCGGCCAGGGTGTCCAGCAGGGCGGTCATGCCTGCGTGGCGCAGGATGCACTCCTCTTTCTTCATATAGCTGCCGTAGATCAGCATACCGGCGCCGTTGATGGACAGGGAGAAGAAGGCCTGTCCCATGGCCATGACCCAGGTCTCCGGCTTGAGCAGGTAGCTCCAGTCGGGCCGGAGCAGATAGAGGTAGCCCTCCGCCGCGCCGGGGAGAAAGGCCACCCGGACGGCGATGATGAGAAACAGAATGAAGAACGCGGGCATCATGAACTTGCTCAGCTTCTCAATGCCGGCAGCCACGCCGAAAATGAGGATGACCACCGTAAAGACTACCGCGATCAGGTGCCAGGGCACGGAACCGAAGTTGACCGCCAGAGCATCAAAGAAGCGCTGGGAATCTCCGGCCAGGATGGAGCCGGTAACGGAGCCGGCGGTGTACCGCAGGACCCAGCCCACCACCACCGAGTAGCCGATGGCGATGCCAAGCACGCCCAGCAGGGGGATAATGCCCAGGAGCTTGCCGCCCTTCTTGCCACGGGATTTCATGACATAGTCCAGGGAGCCCATGGCGCCGGTGCCGGTGAGCCGGCCCAGGGCAAACTCGCCGGACAGCCCCACATAGCTGAACAGGGCCACAAAGATGAAATAGGGGATCAGGAAGGCGCCGCCGCCGTACTGTCCCACCCGGTAGGGGAAAAGCCAGATATTGCCCATGCCGACGGCGGAGCCTACCGCCGCCAGGACAAAGCCCAGGGAGCTGGTAAACTTGCCGCCGGATTTGTTGTGTTCCATTCAGAGATCCTCCTCGTCATTTCTGCGTACCATGTGGATGTGGTCCTCCCACACCCCGTTGATTTTGAGATAGCGCCTGGCCAGCCCCTCCTCCTCGAAGTCGGCTTTTGCCGCCGCCCGGCGGGAGGGGAGATTGCGGGGCATGATGTTGGCCTCCACCCGGTGGAGCCCCAGGTTGCGGAAGCCCCACTCCGTCAGGGCGGCGATGGCCTCCGCGCCGTAGCCCTGCCCCCATAGGGTGTGGTCCAACTTGTAGGAGATGAAACAGGAATGAAGGGCGCCGCCGATGATTTCATTCAATCCGGTCAGCCCGATGATCTTGCCGGGGTGCCGGGGCTGGACCAGCAGGAAGCGGAAGCTGCGGCCAGCCTCTGCCTGCTCCAGATCCCAGGTCAGCCGTTCCTCCTGCCCCTCCGGAGTGAAAAACTCCTCCGGCTGGATGGGATCGAAGGGGGCAAAGGCCTCCCGGTTGCGGCGGTAAAAGGCGGCCGCCGGAGCTGCCAGCGCCGGATCGCAGGCCAGAAATCCCAGCCGGGGGGAACGAAAGACAAAGCGGCGCATCCCAACTCTCTCCCTTCCAAAGTCATTGCACGCGAGGCACATTATATCACATCCTTAAAACTTTTGCACTATGAAGTTATAGCACTTTAAAGAGCACACCGGGGGAAAAGAATCCCCTGGGGGTGGTTGACCTGGCCGCCGCTTTTCGATACAATAGGGGTACCAGAAAGGGAGCCGTCCACCTGTGGGCGGCTCTCCCATTGCCAAGGGAGAAATGAGAACGCTATGTTGAATACCCAAGAGGAACTGCGCTTTTGTAAAGCCCGCCGGGCGGCCATTGAGCTGGAGTTTGGGAATCTGAATCCCGAGCAGCGGAAGGCAGCCCTGGCCACCGAAGGGCCGCTGCTGCTGCTGGCAGGGGCGGGCAGCGGAAAGACCACCGTGCTCATCCACCGCATCGCCAACCTGATGAAATACGGCCGGGGAGCGGATTCCGACGAGGTGCCCGCCTGGGTGACGCCGGAGGATCTGGCCTTCCTGGAGGATTATGTGGCCCACCCCGACCCGGAGAAGAAGGGCGAGCAGGAGCGGCTGTGCCGCCTGGACCCGGCGGTGCCCTGGTCCATCCTGGCCATCACCTTTACCAACAAGGCCGCCGGTGAGCTGAAGGAGCGGCTGGAGCGGATGCTGGGCCCCGCCGCCAACGACGTGTGGGCCTCCACCTTCCACTCTGCCTGTGTGCGTATCCTGCGGCGGGACATCGACCGGCTGGGCTTTACCAGCTCCTTCACCATCTACGACACCGCCGACTCCGAGCGGGTCATCAAGGACATCGTGAAGGACTTCAATCTGGACGACAAGACCTTCTCCGCCCGCACGGTGCTGGGCTACCTGTCCCGGGCCAAGGACGCTATGCTGTCCGGGGCGGACTTTCTGGCCCAGAAGGAGAAGGAGGGGGACTTCCGGCTCATCAAGATCGCCAAGATCTATGTGGAGTATGAGCGGAGGCTGAAAGAGGCCAACGCGCTGGATTTTGACGATATCATTCTGGACACGGTGCGCCTGCTCCAGCGGTTTGAGGAGGTGCGGATCTACTATCAGAAGAAGTTCCGCTACGTCCTCATTGACGAGTATCAGGACACCAATAATCTGCAATATCTGCTGGCTTCCACCCTGGCGGGCGGCTACGAGAACATCTGCGTGGTGGGCGACGACGACCAGTCCATCTACCGCTTCCGGGGGGCCACCATCGAGAACATCCTCTCTTTTGAGAATCAGTACAAGGGGGCCAGGGTGATCCGGCTGGAGCAGAATTACCGCTCCACCAAGAACATTCTGGAGGCCTCCAACGCTGTCATCAAGAACAACGAGGGCCGCAAGGGCAAGGAGCTTTGGACCCAGCACGAAGAGGGCGAGAAGATCCAGTGCTACACCGCCATGAACGAGCACGACGAGGCCCAGTATGTGGCGGCCCAGATTCTGGCGGACTACTCTGCCGGGCGGGGCTGGAGAGATCACGCGGTGCTCTACCGCATGAACGCCCAGTCCAACCAGATCGAGCAGGCCTTCAAGCGCAACGGCATTCCCTACCGCATCATCGGCGGCATCCGGTTCTTCGACCGGGCCGAAGTCAAGGATATGCTGGCCTACCTCAGCGCGGTGAACAACCCCGGCGACGATCTGCGGCTGTCCCGCATCATCAACAACCCGCCCCGGGGCATCGGCGCCACCACGGTGGACCGGGCCCAGAACATCGCCCAGGCCGAGGGTCGGTCCCTGTGGGAAGTTATCAGCCATGCCGGAGACTGGCCGGAGCTGCAGAAGGCGGCTCCCAAGCTGGGCCAGTTTGTGGAGCTGATGGACGATCTGCGGAAGCTGTCCCGGGAGCTGCCCCTGCCCGCCTTCTACGAAGAGGTGGTGGAGCGCACCGGCTATGCCGTGATGCTGGAGCAGAAACGGACCGTGGAGGACCGCACCCGTCTGGAGAACGTACGGGAGCTGGCCACCTCCATCCAGAACTATCTGGACAACGCGGTGGAGGAGCCCTCCCTGGCCGGTTTCCTGGATGAGATCGCCCTGTATACCGACATCGACAGCCACGACCCCAGCGAGGACTGCGTGGTTATGATGACCATGCACTCCGCCAAGGGCCTGGAGTTCCCGGTGGTCTTTGTGGTGGGCGTGGAAGAGGGTATCTTCCCCGGCATCCGGGCCATCGGTGAGCCGGAGGAGATGGAGGAGGAGCGGCGGCTGTGCTATGTGGCCATGACCCGGGCCAAAGAGAAGCTGTATATGACCTGCGCCTCCCAGCGGATGCTCTTCGGCCGCACCAATTCCAACCGGCCCTCCCGCTTTTTGGGAGAGATCCCCCCGGAGCTGGTGGAGAAGTCGGGCCGCCTGCCCCGTGGTGAGCGGGAGGAGGGAGAGCGGCCGGCCCGCAAGACCGCGCCGATGCGCCGGACCTTTGACCACGGCTTCTCCCTGGGCCACACAGCCCCGGCGGCTTCCGCCTCCGCCGCGCCTGCGGCCAGCCAGGGCACCCCCGCCGGCGGAGCCTTCCACATGGGCGACACCGTGCGCCACAAGGCCTTCGGTCAGGGCCTCATTACCAAGCTGACCCCCATGGGGGGCGACGCCCTGGTGGAGATCGCCTTCGACAGCGTGGGCACCAAGAAGCTGATGCTGAAATCCGCCTCTCAGTATATGACCAAGGTATAAGAAAACCGGGCCGCCGGAAGGCGGCCCGGAGAAGCGCTATGGCTGGAGCAGTTCCGTAAAGCTGTGGATATACCGGTGGCAGAGTCCCTTCAATTCTGCCTCGTACCGGGCGTAAAAGGGGTCGTACACCCCTACCACGGTGAGTCCCGCCTCTTTGGCGGCGGCGCAGGCGCCGGGGGAGTCCTCGTAGAGGGTACTCTCCTCCGGCGTGGCTCCCAGCTCCTTCAGCACATGGCCGTAGGTGGCCGGGTCCTTTTTCAGCATACCCAGCTCCTGGACGAAGATCAGGTGGGAGAAGTAGCCCTCCATATGCAGCCGCCTCAGGGCGGCCCGGCAGAATTCGGGTACGCAGGCGGTGAGCAGGGCCATGGGCTGCCCCTGACTCCGGCACTGGTCCAGAAAGGCCAGAGCCCCCTCTTTGGCGGGCACCTGGGACAGGTATGCCTCCCGGCCCAGCTGGGTCCACACATCCATAATGGCCTGGGGCGTGGTGTCCAGGTGGTAGTAGTCGATGGTGAATTGGGCGGCCAGCGGGAAGATGGAGTGGCCCACCGTCTCGCTGTACTCCTGGGTGGGGGTCAGCCCCCGACGGGCCAGGAAGGTGTTATCCACCTCCTCCCACACGCCGTTGGAGTCCACCAGGGTGCCGTCAAAGTCAAACAGGATCATACATAAAACCTCCAGGGGAAATGAACGGCCTCCTCGGCATAGTCGATGCCGATGCGGGGGCCGGTGTGGATCACGGAGGGCCTTTCGCCCGGGTCCCAGAGGAAGAGCTCCTGGCCGCACAGGTCCAGGCCGTTTTGGGCCCGGGTGAGCGCCAGGGCCTTGCATACCTTGCCGGGTCCGTCCAGAAAGTGCTTCTTCTGGTAGGAAGTCAGCTCGCCGGGCAGCTTTCCGAAGCGGTTGAGGCTCATACGGGCCAAGCCCTCCACCGGCTCCAGCCCTCGCAGCAGAACGGCGGCGGGTTCGCCCTCCGCCTCGGTGACAAAGTTGAGGCAGTGGTACATCCCGTAGATCAGGTAGATGTAGGCGGTACCCGGCGGGGCGAACAGGGTCTCGGTCCGGGCGGTGCGGCGGTAGCCATAGGCGTGGCAGGCCTTGTCGCACCGGCCGATATAGGCCTCGGTCTCGGTAATGCGGCCCACCAGCGCCTCCCCGTCCCACATCCGGACCAGGTACTTTCCCAGCAGCTCCCGGGCCACGTCCAAGGTGTCCCGGTCGAAGAATGCCCGATCCAGCGGTTTCATTTGGATGCCCCCCTTTGTTGGGATTATATTTTATTTTACCATAGGTAAAGGAGAGGTACAACCATGAGCCAAACCAACGAAAACAGTGTCCTGGCTAAGTTCGCCACCCCGCTGATCATCCTCGCCACCATTATCTGGGGCAGCTCCTTCGTGGTGATGAAGAGCAGCGTGGATGTGCTGCCCACCTTCTGGCTGCTGGCCATTCGGTTCAGCTTTGCCGCCCTGGTGCTGGCGGTGGTCTTTATCCGGCGCTGGAAGGTGATGGACCGCCACTACCTGATCGGCGGCACGGTAATGGGCTTCTGCCTGTTTGTGGCCTATGCCTTCCAGACCTATGGCCTGGAACAGACCACCCCCGGCAAAAATGCCTTCCTCACCGCGGTCTACTGTGTCATCGTTCCCTTCCTGTACTGGATCGTGGCCAAGCGCCGGCCCGACAAGTTCAACGTCATTGCCGCCCTGCTGTGCATCATCGGCATCGGCCTGGTTTCGGTCACCGGCGATAACGCCTCCGCCTTCAATATGGGCGACGTGCTTACCCTCATCGGCGGCTTCTTCTTTGCCGCCCACATCGTGGCGGTGTCCAAGTTCTCCGAGGGCCGGGACATCTTCATCCTGACCACCCTCCAGTTTGCCAGCTTCGCTGTGTTTTCCTGGATCGGCGTGCTGGTCACCGGCACCTCGGTGAGCCCCGAGGTGTTCAACGGCGACCTGATCTTCGGCCTTGCCTATCTGGTGATTTTCGCTTCCTGCGGCGCGCTGCTCTTCCAGAACATCGGTCAGAAGTACACCGCTCCCTCCACTGCGGCGGTTCTCCTATCCCTGGAGGCCCCCTTTGGCGTGATCTTCTCCATGATCTTTGCCAGTGAGCAGCCTACCACCCTGATGCTGGTGGGCTTTGCCCTCATCTTTGTAGGCGTGATCTGCTCCGAGACCAAGTTCGCGTTCCTGCGCAAGAAATAAGACCCAGACAGAATAACAGCTCCTGCCCGGAAGGGCGGGGGCTGTTCTCTATTTTTTGTGCATCCGCGTGATGTGATCTCTTGCACTGCATGGTTCTGTTTGGTATCATGAATAAGGTGATGACCATGTATGTTCAGTCCATCCGCTGCCTGACTGGAATGTCCTATGCGTAAGCTGTCCTGGTTTGCCGCCGCCTTTTCCGGCGCGGTTTTTCTGGCGGTTTATCTGCTGCCGGAGGCTGTGCTGGCACCGGCGGGGGCCTGCTGCGCCCTGGCGGCCCTGGCAGGGCTGCCCCTGCAGGGGAAGGGCCGTTTGCGGACGCTGCTCATCTGCTTCGGGCTGGCCACGGGTTTGTGCTGGACGGGGGTGTACTGCGCTCTGGTGCGGGCGCCTGCGCTGCGGCTGAACGGTATGGAGACGACAGTGACCGCACTGGTTACCGACTGGCCCCAGGGAAATGATTACAGCACCGCTGTTCTGGTGGAGGTCTATGGGGAGGACGGAAGTGGGGTCAAGACTCTGCTCTACCTGAACGGGGAGGAGGCCGCCGATCTGCGGCCCGGCGACCGGCTGACGGTGACCGCCTCCTTTCAGATGGCGGACACCATGGCGGGGGAACCCACCAGCTACTATTATGCCAAAGGGGTGCTCCTCATTGGCAGCGGCGGGAAGAAATGGACGGCGGAGCGTCCGGCGCAGGCCCCGGTGGGCTGCTGGCCCGCCCTGTTCAGCGGGGCGCTGAAGGACAGCGTGGCCCGGGCCTTTCCCGACAGCACCGCCCCGCTGGTCACCGCGCTGCTGACAGGAGACAAGACGGAACTGCCCGATGGCGTATACAGCGCCCTCCGCCGGTCTGGACTGGCCCATGT
This sequence comes from Candidatus Flavonifractor intestinigallinarum, assembly GCA_019119165.1. Taxonomy (GTDB): domain Bacteria; phylum Bacillota; class Clostridia; order Oscillospirales; family Oscillospiraceae; genus Flavonifractor; species Flavonifractor intestinigallinarum. Next base: position 42,069 of record DWXO01000100.1, read on the forward strand.
GATTGCCGTCTCCGGTCTTCACGTCTCCTTTCTGGCGGGACTGATCACCACGCTGCTGGGCCGCCGCAGGCGGCTGTCGGCGATGGTGGGCATCGGCCTGCTCTTCTTTTTCAGCGCCGTGGCGGGCAACACCCCATCGGTGCAGCGGGCGGCCTTGATGCAGGCGCTGCTCCTCATCGCCCCTCTGGCCGACCGGGAGAACGATCCGCCCACCGCTCTCAGCGCCGTGCTGATGACGCTGCTGGCCATCAATCCCTATGCCGCCGCCAGCGTGTCCTTACAGCTGTCCTTTGCCGCCGTAGCCGGCATCTTCCTCTTTACCGGGCCCCTGTGTGAGCGGTGGGGGCGCAAGCTGCCCCGCAAGCCAAAGGGGTTCTGGCCCAGGCTGGGCTGCCGGATGGCCCGGGTGGTCTTTGCCACCGTGGCTACGACTCTGGGGGCTATCGTGTTCACCACCCCTCTGATGGCCTACTATTTTGACAGTGTATCCCTCATTTCGCCCCTCACCAACCTGCTCTCCCTGTGGGCGGTATCCCACGCCTTCCTGGGCGGCCTGGTGACGGCGCTGGTGGGGCTTGTGCTGCCCGCCGTTGCCACGGTGATGGCCTGGGTGGTCTCTCTGCCGGTGTGGTATCTCCAGTGGCTTACCGCAGCCCTGGCAGGACTGCCCTTTGCCTCAGTGGCCGTCCATTCCATCTATCTGGTGCTGTGGATGATCCTGACCTATGGACTGATCTTTCTGTGGGTTTTGTGGCGGGGGCCCAGAGGGCGGGTGGTGGTGCCGGTGTGCCTCAGCACCTCCACCCTCTGCGGAGCCCTGATCCTTCAGGCCGCCGCCCTCACCGGCGGGAGGCTTACCGTGTCGGTGCTGGATGTGGGACAGGGCCTCAGCGTGGCCCTCTATTCCCAAGGCCAGACCGCCCTCATCGATTGCGGTGGGTACGATGCGGGAAACGTGGCCGCTGATCACTTCCAGTCCCTGGGCCTGAGTTATATTGATCTGGTGATCCTCACCCACTACCACGACGACCACGCCGCCGGTATCCCTCAGCTGCTGGAGCGGGTGGACGTGGGACTGCTGATTCTGCCCGACGTGGAGCCGGACAGCGCCCTGCGGGCGGAGGTGGAAGCTGCCGCCCGGGAACATGGGGTGGGGACTTTGTTCATAACCGAAGGAGCCACCGCGGAGCTGGGCGAGGCCAATCTGAACATCTACCCGCCCCTGGGCAGCGGCGACAGCAACGAGGAGGGGCTGTCGGTGCTGGGCAGTGCGGGGGACTTTGATTTTCTGGTTACCGGGGATATGGATACCACGGTGGAGGGACGGCTGGTGAAATACGGGAACCTGCCGGACACGGAGCTGCTGGTGGCGGGCCACCACGGCTCCAAGGACGCCTCCTCGGATCAGCTGCTCCAGGCCATTCAGCCGGAATGGGCTGTCATATCAGTTGGATACAATACCTACGGTCACCCGACCGGGGAGACGCTGGCTCGGCTGGCCCAATACGGCTGCCGGATCTACCGCACCGACTGGTCGGGGACTGTTACCATTACTGCGGAATAAGGAGAAGATACCATGCCGCCAAAGGGAAAACCGGATACTGCCGCCTATCAGAAGCTGAAACAGGACCTGAAAAGCGGCACTCTGGGCAGCCTCTATGTATTTCACGGCGAGGAGGCCTATCTGCGGGACTACTACCTGGGGCAGATGAAGCAGAAGCTGCTGCCTCCGGGGATGGAGGCCTTCAACTACCATGTCATCCAGGGCAAGGAGTTCGATCTGAAGGCACTGGCTCAGACGGTGGACTGCCTGCCCATGATGAGTCCCCGCACCATGATCGTGGTCAACGATTACGACCTCTTCAAAGGAGACAAGGAGGGCCTGACCGGGATTTTGAAGGATTTGCCCGACTATGTGTGCCTGGTCTTTGTGTACGACCTGATCGAATATAAATCAGACGCCCGCACCAAGCTGGCCGGAGTCATCAAGGAGAAGGGCAGCGTGGTGCCCTTCAACCGGCAGGAGCAGGGGGATCTGGTGGACTGGATCGCCCGGCGATTCCGGGCCATGGACCACGATATTGGTACCGAGGACGCCAAGTATCTCATCTTCCTGTGCGGAGATCTGATGCACACCCTGATTTCGGAGATCGGCAAGATCGGCGCCTACGCCTCCCACCGGCGGGTGACCCGTGCGGACATCGACGCGGTTGCCACCCCTCAGCTGGACGCGGTGGTGTTCCAGATGACCGACGCCATCTCCGCTGGCGATTTTGATAAGGCGGCCTCAGTGCTGGGGGACCTCTATCATATGCAGGAGCCCCCCATCAAACTGCTGGCGGCCCTGGGCAAGCAGCTGCGGCAGCTCTATACCGCCCGGTTGGCCCTGGAGCACAGAAAGGGGAGCCGCTATTTGATGGAGCTATGGGGACTGCGCTCGGCCTACCCGGCGGAGCGGATGATGCAGTCAGCCCGGCGTTTTTCCCTGGGCTGGTGCCGCCGGGCGGTAATCCGCTGCGGTGAGGTGGATCTGGCCATGAAATCCACCGGTGCGGATGGAGAAGAACTGTTGACGGGCCTGCTGATGGAGTTGGCCGTAAAGAAAGGAGCCTGATGGCAATGAAAAAGCGTACGATTTTTGGTGTGGCCCTGGCCGCCGTCGGCGCGGCGGGGTGGTATCTGGCCGCTAACCGCAGAAAGAACCAGATGGAGATCATCCGGGAGCAGGTCCGCAAGCTGCTGGCAGTGCGGCGGGATGAACTGCAGACGCTGCGGAAGGCTGCACAAGCTGGGGAGCTGTCGGCCCAGGGACTGAGCACGCAGCCGCTGGATGGGCTTGAGGTGGAGGCTGTCCGGCTGGAGGATGGGGCGCTGACCGTGTGTCTCTGCAACGGCACGGCCCGGGCCTGGCTGTCCGATCAGCCGCTGGACCGCCTGAATGTCTATCATCAGCCCTGGCGGGGCAGCGCCCGGCCCGGTGTCCTGTATACGGAGAACCTGGGTGACGGCTGGTATGTTGGATACGCCTGCCTGCACTGGAGCTGAGTATGCTGCGCATCAAAGAGGCCATCGTGGTGGAGGGCCGCTATGATAAGAACACCCTCTCTCAGCTGGTGGATACTGTTATTGTGGAGACCTCCGGCTTCGGCGTGTTCAAAAACAGTGAAAAGCTGGCCCTGTTCCGCCGTTTGGCGGCGGAGCGGGGCCTCATCATCCTCACCGATCCGGATGGGGCTGGCTTTGTAATCCGTAATTTTCTCAAGGGTAGCATCCCCCCGGAGCAGGTGAAGCACGCCTATGTGCCCGATATCCTGGGCAAAGAGCGGCGGAAACGGGCTCCGGGGAAGGAGGGCAAGCTGGGCGTGGAGGGAATGCGCCCCCAGGTATTGGAGCAGGCTCTCCGCCGGGCGGGGGCCACTTTCCTGGATGAAAATGCTCCGCAGGTACGGAGTGGGCGACCCATCACCAAGGCGGACCTGATGCTGTTGGGGCTGTCTGGAGGGGCGGGATCAGCAGAGCGAAGGCAGGCGCTGATGGAGCAGCTGAAGCTGCCTAAGCACTTGTCTCCCAATGCCATGCTGGAGGTACTGAATGCCCTATTCTCCTATGAGGACCTGGCGGCTGCTGTCCAAATATCCGGAGCGGAAAAAGAAAAGGTCAAAAAGTGAAAAAAGGTGTTGACAAATGGGGGAGGGAGTGATATTCTATCTGAGCGCCTTGCGAGAGGGCATGAAAATCTGACCAAAATCGGAAGAAACCGAGGGGAACCTGGACGGCCTTCTGAAAGAGATCAGAAAAAAGTGCTTGACAAGCGCGAGTGTGCGTGGTAAACTAAATGAGTTCGCGCCGGAAGGTGAGAACGAGCTTGAAAAAGAACCGAAACAAGCGGTTCGGGGCTAAAAAGCCATGAAAAAACTTGAAAAAAGTTCTTGACAAGCGAAATCGAGTGTGCTAAAATAAATAGCACGTCAGCCCGAGTGGCTGACAAGAGCGTGTACCTTGTAAATTAAACAACGTGAAAGAAACACGAAGCACCAGAAAGGACGAGAAGTCCTTCTGACAAGCGCAAGCTTGAATGAAGGCTCTTGATTTAATTTCTTTGAAGCTATGAATTAAGCTTCGATAAGATGATTTGAAGAACTTCGGTTCTTT